>NZ_JBEXYP010000031.1:0-20418 GCF_040630995.1 Micromonospora sp. NPDC005710
TCGGGGGTGCCCCAGCCGCTGGTGGGGCGCTGCTGGAACAGGCCCAAAGAGTCGTGGTCGTTGGCGTCGCCGAGGTGGCCCAGGTTGACCAGCTTGGACTCCTGCAGGCTTGTGGCGATGGAGATGACCGCGGCCCGCTCGGGCAGTCCAGCCTTCTTCGTCGCGGCGATGATGGCCTTGACGTTCGCGGTCTGCTCGTCGTTGAGGCTGAGGTGGGACTGGTCGCCCTGCGGCGTCGGCGCGGCGGACTGCACGGCCACCGCGACGGGCTTGGCGTCCACGGCCGGGGTGGCGGCGTGGGCGGCGATCGGGCCGGCGAAGACACCACCGGCGAACGCGAGACCAGCAACAGACAGCATGCTCTTACGGAACATCGTGTTCATGGGGGTAGCTCCTTCGGGGGTAGAACACCCCGAACCACCAAAGAGGGGGCGGTGGCAAGGGGTGTGAGCACCTCGTCCGGCGCTGCGCGTACAAAGGGGAAAAAGTTTGGGAGGTCGGCGACCTGGCAAGCCGGAGGGCTCGCGGCGCCGGGACCGTGTGTAACGACCGGGGGGCCTCGGTCATTCCGGGAGGTGGCCCGCCCGTCGGCACCCTCGTCGTGGTGGTGCCTGCGGTCGTTCGTGGGGACTGCAACGACCGGGGGGCCGGGGTCATTCCGGGGGGTGGCCCGTCCGTCGGGCACCCTCGTCGAGGTGGTGCCTGCGGTGGTTCGTGGGGACTGTAGCGACCGGGGGGTGGCTGGCATTCCCACCGGGTGACCAGGCCGGAGGCCGGCGGTGGTGCTGCGATCGTCAGGGTGTGTAACGACCCCGGCCCGGCCATGATTCCAGCCCACCGGTGCACCCGGTCACACCCCCACACCACCCGACACCGGTCAAACCACCCACACCACCCCGACACGACGGCGTGCAACCGGCTCGCACGCGCGTGATCCACTCGCGTTCACGAAAACCGGGGCATCCCGGACGGCGGGACACCCCGACATCAAAGATCCCGAGTCGATCAAGAAGCTGTCGGGGTCTGGCCTATCGGCTAAAACGCATCAGATGGGGCAATGCGCCCGAAAAGTCGACTGCGCGGCTGGTCCTTCGGCTCTCCGGGCGGTCGGCTCTGGCCCGGTGAGTCGGCTCTGAGCGGGCCGGTCGGCGCCGGCGCGGGCGAGTCGGTTCTGAGCCGGTCCGTCGGCTCTCGCCGGACGGTCGGGTCTGGCCCGGTGAGTCGGTTCTGAGCGGGCGAGTCAGTTCTGAGCCGGCCGTTGGTTCTGGCTGGGCCAGTCGGTTCTGGCCGGGCCAGTCGGTTCTGAGCGGGCGAGTCAGTTCTGAGCCGGCCGTTGGCTCTGGCTGGGCCAGTCGGTTCTGGGCGGGCGAGTCGGTTCTGAGCCGGCCGTTGGCTCTGGGCGGGCCGGTCGGGTCTGGGCGCCCACCGCGCCGGCTCCAACACCCTCCGACCCCACCACGCTCGAGGTCACCACCACAGCCGGCTCGACCGATGTTCGCGCCGGATCGGGATACCGAGCCCGAGTCTGCGCTGGCAACGGCCGGGCACTCCCGCAACGCCCGGCTCAGGCTGGCGGTGGTCGCGCCGTCGCTGCTGCCTCAGCCGATGGCCGCCCTGCTCAGGGCCGGAAAATCGGTTGAGTTGGCGGGTTGGTGCCGGCAGGCTGAGGTCTCCGCCACCCACTTCCCGGAGGACTTTCCATGCGCCTGCTCCGTGATTTGTGGGGCACCTCGACCCGCCGAATGACGATAGTGGCCTTCCTGATCGTGGTCGGCGCGGCGGGGCAGGCGGGCGCCTCGGCGCTGGCCGGTGCGGTGCTGGTGCATCGGTCGACGGGCTTCTTTGTCGTGTTGGCCGCCGCGCTTGTCGCAGTGGTTCTCAGCGACCTGGCGGTGAGTCTGCTGATGGCTGGCCTGACCGCCGACTGGTCCGCGGACGTGCGTCGTCGGCTGTGTCGCGTCGCTCTCGGGCAGGATCTGCCCACCTTGGAGACCACCCCGGTGGGCGAGTTGCTGGACCGGATCGACGGGGACGTCTATCAGGTGGCGTCGGCAATTCGTAACCAGGGCAGCCGGCTGGCCCAGGGTCTCTGCGTCGGCTTGTTGTCGATGGTCGTGGCGCTCTTCGTGTGGTGGCCGGCGGGGATCGCGATGCTGCTGCTCACTGTGGTGCTGGCCGTCGGTCTGCGCCGGCCCACGGCGCGGATCGGGCCGGCCCGGATGGCCGAGGAGGAGGCGTGGTCCGACCTGGCGGCCGTGATGGAGGAGGCGGTGCACGGCCAGGACGACGTCCGCACCAGTTTGGCGCAGCCGTACGTGCTGCGGTTGTATGCCCGTCGTGCTTCTGCCGTGCTGTCGCGCGGCCTGGTGGTCTGGGTGCTGTCCGCCCGGGTGGCGACGGTGGCCACCGCGACGATCCGCGCGGGCATCGGCGTGGTGGTGCTCGGTGGGGCCTGGGCGTTGGCCACCGACCGGATCGACGCCGCACGGCTCACCGCGATCTGGCTGCTCGCTCTGGCCTTCGGGGCGACAGCCGAACACGTCAGCCGGATGGTGCCGGAAATTCAGGAGGCGCTAGGCGCGTGGGCGCGGGTGCAGTTGCTCTACCAGGCCCGGCAGGAGCCGGTCGGTGGGGCCAGCCCGAGCGAGGGTGACCTGCGCCTCCGGGATCTGACCTTCGGGTACGGGGAGAGTGACCGGGGGGCCGCGCTACGCGGGCTCAGCCTCACTTTCGCCCGTGGTCGTTCGTACGCGCTCATCGGACGGACCGGTTCGGGCAAGTCGACGCTGGCGAAGGTGCTCACCCGGGCGGTCGACGTGCCGCCGGGCAGGGTCTTCCTGGGCGGCACCGACATCTGCGACCTGGACGTGGAGCAGTTGCGCCGCTGGGTGGCGTTGGTGCCGCAACGCACCGAGATCCTGGCCGGCACGCTCGCCGAGAACGTCGCGCTCTTCGACCCGGATCTGCTCGACGCGGCGGCTCGGGCGCTCGACGAGTTGGGCCTGGCCGGGTGGATCGCCGAGCTGCCGGACGGGTTGACGACTCGGCTGGGGGAGGGCGGGCACGTGCTCTCCGCCGGTCAGGAGCAGCTTGTGGCGTTCGCCCGGATCCTGGTCCGGGAGCCGCACGTGGTGATCCTCGACGAGGCCACCGCGCGGCTGGATCCGGTCACCGAGGCGCGGGTGCAGCGGGCCACGGAACGCCTGCTGCGCGACCGGATCGGCATCGTCATCGCGCACCGGCTCTCCTCGGTGCGCCGCTGTGACGAGGTGGTCGTCCTGGCCGACGGCGCGGTGGTCGAGGCCGGTCCGCTGGAGACGTCGACGCGCTTCGCCGAACTGTTGGCGACCAGCCACGCGGCCGCGTACGCCACTGTGGCGCCGGCTGGCCGCACCGGTGCCGGCACCGATCTGCTGGTCGGTCCCGGCTCGGCGGACGCCTGGCCGAGTGAGCCGCCGAGACAGGTCGACCCGATCGCGCCGACCGAACAGACCACTCGGGTCGACCCGATCACGCCGGCAGGGCAGGCCGCACTGGTCGATCCGGTCACATCGACAGGGCGCACTGCACCGGTCGAGCCGGTCGCTCCGGCAGGGCAGGTCGCGCCGAACCGGGCCGACCCGCCGCCGCTGCCGCCGGTGCCACCGGCCCGGACGCTGCGGGAGATCTTCCGCCTCTGCACGAACGATCCCCGGTACGGGGCGGCGGCTATCGTCCTGTTCCTCGGGCTCAGCCTGCTGGGGCTGGACGGCCCGGTGCTGCCCTGGCTCTGGGCGGACCTGGTCGACGGGACCGGCAACCCGTACCTGCCGGCGGTGGGGATCGTCGCCGGGCTGCTGGTGACCATGCCGCTGCCGTTCTACACCCACGTCTGGTTCCCGCAGTGGTGGGTGCGGCAGATGCTGCGGATCGGCCTTCGCCTGGTGCACGGTCAGACCGGGCCGCGCCGGGTCAGCTCACACACTCCGGCCGAGGTGGTGGCGCAGGGTGGGGACACCGAGCGGGTGGTGCAGCTCGCCGACAACGTGTTGGACCAGACCGTCGCGCTGGTGCTCGTGGTCGCCATGACGGCGGTCACCGGCAGCGTCGTACCAGGGCTGTTCTTCCTCGGCACGATGGTCGTCTCCGGGCTGGCCGCGACGTTGTTCGGGCCGAAGCTGGAGCGTGCCGCCCGGGCGACGGTGGCGGCACGGGCCTCCTTCGCCACGGCGTTGGTCTCCGCGCTCTCCGCGGCGCGGACGGTGAAGCTCGCCGGCGCGACCGCTGCGGTGCTGCGCCACCTGGCGGGCCTGGACGTGGTGCGCAGCGACCGGCAGCGGCGGGAGATCTCGGTGCAGGTGTGGGCGCGTTCCACGCCGTCGATGGCCAGCGGGTTGTTGCCGATAGGCGCGTGGGCGCTGTACCTGAACGGGTCGCTCTCCGCGGGGGCGGTGCTGGTGGCCGTCTCCACGCTGGGCGCGGCCCGCTGGTTCGCCTGGACGACGGCGTCGTTGATCTCGCAGCTGCCCTCGGCGCGGGTCTGGACGCGGCGTACCACCGCGATGACCGGGGTGAGCGCGTACTCGGCGGGGGTGCCGGAGGTCGACCTGACGGCCGGGACGGCGCCCGCGCCGACCATGCCGCCGCGGCATCCGTTGCGCCGGCTGGAGTTGCGCGGCTTCGGGGTGGTGCACTCCGACGGGACGGTGGCCGTCCGGGACGTGGACCTGACGGTGCAGCGGGGGCAGTTGGTGCTTGTCGTCGGGCCGGTGGGGTCGGGCAAGTCCTCGTTGCTACGCGGGCTGGCCGGGATCGTGCACCACACCGGGGAGCTGGCCTGGAACGGTGATCCGGTCACCGAGCCGGAGTTGTTCCTGCGCCCCAACCAGGTGGGCTACGTCGGTCAGTTGCCCCGGGTGCTGTCCGGCACGGTGGCCGACAACATCGCCCTCGGGCACCAGGTGGATGCGGCCGGGGCGGTCAGCACCGCCCAACTGGACCATGACCTGGCCGCCGCGGGTGGTGGGCTGGGCCTGCTCATCGGGCACAAGGGCACCCGGCTGTCCGGCGGGCAGTTGCAGCGGTTGGCGTTGGCCCGGGCGTTGGCTCCGCGTACCGAACTGCTTGTCGCCGACGACGTGTCGTCGGCGCTGGACGTCACCACGGAGTTGGCGCTGTGGCAGGCGTTGCGCGGCCACGGGGTGACGGTGGTCGGTTCGACCGCGAAGCGTGCCGCACTGGTCCGGGCCGACCATGTGGTGGTGCTGCTCGGCGGCACTGTTGCCGCGCAGGGCACCTGGCAGGACCTGGAGGGTGACTGGTCGCACCTGGCGGGTTGACCGGTGGGGCGGCTGCCGGACACGGCAGCCGCCCCCGGGAGGATCAGGCGCGGGCGTACTGGGCGGGCCCGGAGTATGCGACGCCGAGCTTCGCGGCGGCCCGGCGCGGCCAGTACGGGTCGCGCAGCAGCTCCCGGCCCAACAGCACCAGGTCGGCCTCGCCGTCGGCGACGATCTGCTCGGCGTGCTCGGGTTCCACGATCAGGCCCACCGCGCCGGTCGGTACGCCGGCCTCGCGACGGATCTGGGCGGCCAACGGCACCTGGTAGCCGGGGCCGAGCGGGATGCGCTGGTCGGTGCTGACGCCACCGGAGGACGCGTCGACCAGGTCGACGCCCACGCCGGCCAGCTCGCCGGCGAGCACCACGCTGTCCTCGATCGTCCAGCCGCCCTCGACCCAGTCGGTGGCGGAGATGCGGGTCAGCACCGGCACGTCCTCGCCGACCGCCGCACGTACCGCGCGGGCCACCTCCAGTGTGAGTCGCATCCGGGCGGCCCGGTCGCCGCCGTACGCGTCGGTGCGGTGGTTGGTGAGCGGTGAGAGGAACTCGTTGAGCAGGTAACCGTGGGCGGCGTGGATCTCCACGGCGGCGAAGCCGGCGTCCAGCGCGCGGGCGGCGCCGGCCGCGAACGCGTCGACCACACCGGCGATGCCTGCCTCGTCGAGGGTCGTCGGCGTCCGGTAGTCGGCGGTGAACGGTTCCGCGCCGGGGGCGACCGGCGTCCAGCCGCCGTCGGCGTCCGGCACGCCACCGCGCTCGGCGGCCCACGGCCGGTAGGTGGACGCCTTGAAGCCGGCGTGCGCGAGCTGCACGGCCGGCACCGCGCCGTGGGAGGCGACGAACGCTGTCACAGGCCGCCAGGCGTCGACGTGGGCGTCCGACCAGAGGCCGGTGTCCTGCGGGCTGATGCGGCCCTCGGGGAGTACGGCGGTCGCCTCGGTGAGCACCAGGCCGGCGCCGCCCACCGCGCGGCTGCCGAGGTGGATCAGGTGCCAGTCGGTGGGCAGGCCGTCGGGGCCGGCAGAGTACTGGCACATCGGTGCCATGGCGATCCGGTTGGGCAGGGTGACCCCGCGCAGGGCCAGGGGAGTGAACAGGGAACTCATTGGGTCATCCTCTCCGACACGGCGACGGGCCCCCGGGGAGAGGGGCCCGTCGCCGTGGTGGTGAACGGTCAGGCAGGAACGGGGCTGAGCTCGGGCCGGGGTTCGGCGACCGGCTCACTGTCGGTCAGGTCACGCCGGCCGGCGGACTCGTACGCGGTGCGGTCGAGAGTGCCCTCGCGGGCGGCGACCACTGTCGGCACCAGTGCCTGCCCCGCGACGTTCGTGGCGGTGCGGATCATGTCCAGGATCGGGTCGATGGCGAGCAGCAGGCCGGCGCCGGCCAGCGGCAGGCCCAGCGTGCTGAGGGTCAGGGTGAGCATCACGATCGCGCCGGTCAGGCCGGCGGTGGCCGCCGAGCCGACCACCGACACGAAGGCGATCAGCAGGTAGTCGCCGATGCCGAGGTGTACGCCGAACACCTGGGCCACGAAGATCGCGGCGAGGGCCGGGTAGATGGCGGCGCACCCGTCCATCTTCGTGGTGGCACCGAACGGCACAGCGAACGAGGCGTACTCGCGGGGCACGCCGAGACGCTCGACGGAGCGCTGGGTCACCGGCATGGTGCCGACCGAGGAGCGGGACACGAAGGCCAGCTGGATCGCCGGCCAGGCGCCGGCGAAGAAGCGCAGCGGGTTGAGGCGGCCGGCGAGGATCAACACCAGCGGGTAGACCACGAACAGCACGATGGCGCAGCCGACGTAGACGGCTGTGGTGAACTTCGCGAGGGGGGCCAGCAGGTCCCAGCCGTACGAGGCGACGGCGTTGCCGATCAGGCCGAGGGTGCCGATCGGGGCGAGGCGGATGACCCACCAGAGCGCCTTCTGGACGATCTCCAGCAGGGAGCGGTTGAGCGCCACGAACGGTTCGGCGGCGTCACCGACGAGCAGGGCCGCCGCGCCGATGACGACGGCGAGGAAGACGATCTGCAGGACGTTGCCCTCGACGAACGCGCCGACCGGGTTGGTGGGCACGATGCCGGTGAGGAAGTCGGTCCACGAGCCGGTGTTCTTCGGCGGTGCCGCGCCGCCCAGGTCGAGGGTCACGCCCCTGCCCGGGTTGGTGAGCAGGCCGAGGCCGATGCCGATGCTCACCGAGATCAGGGCGGTGATGCCGAACCACAGCAGGGTCTTGAGGGCGAGCCGGGCGGCGTTGGCGACGCCGCGGAGGCTGACCACGCTGACCACGATGGCGGTGAAGACGAGCGGCGGCACGGCCAGCTTGAGCAGTTGGACGAAGAGACTGCCGATGGTGTGCAGGGTGCTGGTCAGCCAGCTCAGGTCGTTGCTGCGGGCCAGGAAGCCCAGGGCGACGCCGAGCACGAGGCCGAGCAGGATCTGCACGGAGAAGGGAATTTTGCGCAGGCTGAAGGGCATGGGGAGGAATCCAATTGTCCGGTCCGATCGGGGCAGGCGTGAGAACGCGGCTAGCCCGGACAGACGCCACTGGCCTGCAGTCGGAGATCGACATACAGGCGGACAGTGAGGCCCCAGACATTCGTCATCGTCAGCCGACGGTACGCCGATTTCCGCTCAGTGGAAGGACCGGATGGCGTGAGGCTCCTTACAGAGGGCCAGTGCGGTGGCGGTGCTCAGACCCCACAGCACCGCGAGGGCGAGGATCAGCCGCTCCAGCACCCCCACCACCGAACCCCGGCCGACGACGAGCATCGCCAGCCCCACCGTGGCGCAGAGCGGCAGTGCCAGCACGGCAGCCGCGCCGGCCAGCCGGCGCACCGTCGGGCCGGCCGGCCCGGAGACCGCCAACGTGATCATGGCGAAGACGACGGCCGCGGTCGCCGCGATGCTCGCGCCGCCGTGCACCAGGTCCGCCGTCGTGGCGCGCTCGAACGGCGGCAGCGGGCAGCCGTCGGAGCAGGTCACCGCCCCGGACACGGCGGTGAACACCGCCCCGGTGGCGAGCAGCGCCGGGGCCGCCGCCCACACCCCGGGGGGCAGCGCCGCGCCGATCAGCAGCAACGCGCCGGCCAGAGCCAGGATCCCGATCCGGTACGTCGTGGCGTGGGCGCCACCGGCGATGCCCGCCTCACTGACGTACCCGGTGAACCCTGGACCGGGACCGGCGACCACGGCGAGCGTCACCGCCACCGCCCCGGCCAGTGTGCAGCCGGCCGCGGCGGACCCGGCGACCCGGCGGGCGACGTCGCCGCGGGCCCCCGGCGCGGCCGGGGCGGCCGGCCGACCCGGCTCAGCCACGCCCATGTGGCGTGCGCCAGCCGGACTCGTCCGGCCCGAGTGGCACGATCCCGCTGGGATTGATCTCCCGGTGGGTGCCGTAGTAGTGCCGCTTGATGTGGTCGAAGTCCACCGTCTCGCCGAAACCCGGCGTCTGGAACAGGTCCCGGGCGTACGCCCACAGCACCGGCAGTTCGGTCAGCTTGTCGCGGTTGCACTTGAAGTGCCCGTGGTACGCGGCGTCGAAGCGGACCAACGTGGTGAACAGCCGCACGTCCGCCTCGGTGATCGCGTCACCCATCAGGTAGCGCTGCCCGGCCAGCCGCTCGGAGAGCACGTCCAGCCGGGCGAAGAGGGCCCGGAACGCCTCGTCGTACGCCGGCTGGGAGGTGGCGAATCCGCACCGGTAGACGCCGTTGTTGACGTCGGTGTGGATCTCGGCCATCAGCGCGTCCATCTCGGGGCGCAGTGCGACCGGATACAGGTCCGGCGCGTCGGGCGCGTGCAGTGACCGCCACTCGGTGGAGAAGTCGAGGGTGAGCTGCGGGTAGTCGTTGGTGACCACCCGGCCGGTCACTGTGTCGACGAGTGCGGGCACCGTCACCCGGCCGGTGTAGTCGGCGTCGGTGGCCAGGTACGCCTCGGAGAGGAAACTCACGCCGAGGACCGGGTCGAAGCCGTCCGGGTCGAGCGCGAACGCCCAGCCCCGCTCGTCCCGGATCGGGTCGACGGTGCCCAGCGAGATTGCGTCGTCCAGCCCGAGCAGGCCCCGCACGATCCTCGCCCGGTGCGCCCACGGGCAGGCCCGGCACCAGATCAGCCGGTAACGGCCGGCCTCCAACGGCCAGCGGTCCTGCTCGTCCGGGCCGCCACCGGGCGGCGAGGTGGAGTCGGCGGTGACCCGACCGGTGAACCGGTTCGGCTGGCGGACGAACGCGCCGCCGCCGCTGGTCTCTGCGCTGAACTGGGCCCGGGACATGCCGTCAACCTATCCGCTGCCGGCGCGGATATCCTGGCGGCCGGCAGCCCTCGTAACCCGGTGGGCGTGCCCCACCCCCGCCGTCTGCACCCCCTAAGGACTCGCGATGACCGTGGCATACCTGGTGGCCGGTGTCCGCACCCCGATCGGCCGGTACGCGGGAGCGCTGGCCGGCGTCCGCCCCGACGACCTGGCCGCGCACGTGATCAGTGAGCTGGTCGCCCGCCACCCGTCGGTGGACTGGGCGCGGGTCGACGACGTCGTGCTCGGCTGCGCCAACCAGGCCGGCGAGGACAACCGCAACGTGGCCAGGATGGCAGCCCTGCTGGCCGGCCTGCCGCAGGAGGTGCCGGGCAGCACCGTCAACCGGCTCTGCGGCTCGGGCCTCGACGCGCTCGCCACCGCGGCCCGTTCCATCGTCGCCGGGGACGCGGAGCTGGTGATCGCCGGCGGGGTGGAGAGCATGAGCCGGGCGCCCTTCGTCATGCCGAAGGCGACGTCGGCGTACTCCCGCTCGGCCGAGGTGTACGACACCACACTGGGTTGGCGGTTGGTGAACCAGTTGATGCGTGACGGGTGGGGGGTCGACTCGATGCCGGAGACGGCGGAGAACGTGGCCGCCGAGTACGGCGTGAGTCGGGCCGAGCAGGACGCGTTCGCGTACCGCTCGCAGCAGCGTGCGGCCAAGGCGCAGGCCGACGGCCGGTTCGCCGAGGAGATCGTGGCGGTGTCGGTGCCGGCCGGCCGGCGGGAGACCCGGCTGGTCGAGGTCGACGAGCATCCCCGGGAGACGTCGCTGGAGAAGCTCGCCGCGTTGCCCACCCCGTTCCGCGACGGCGGCACGGTGACCGCCGGCAACTCCTCGGGCGTCAACGACGGCGCGGTGGCGTTGCTGGTGGCCAGCGAGGCGGCGGTCGCCCGGTACGGCCTGACCCCGCTGGCCCGGATCGTCGGCGCTGCGGCAGCCGGTGTGCCGCCCCGGATCATGGGGATCGGCCCGGTGCCGGCCACCCGCAAGCTGCTCGGCCGCGTCGGCGTCGAGCTAAGTGCGGTGGACGTGGTGGAGCTGAACGAGGCGTTCGCCGCGCAGTCCGTGGCGGTGCTGCGGGAGCTGGGGCTTCCCGTGGACGCCGACCACGTCAACCCGAACGGTGGGGCCATCGCGCTCGGGCACCCGCTGGGCGCCAGCGGCGCGCGGCTGGCGTTGACGGCCGCCCTGGAGCTGCGCCGTCGCGGTGGCCGCCGGGCGCTGGCCACCATGTGCATCGGCGTTGGTCAAGGCATCTCGCTGTTGCTGGAGTCAGCCGCCTAGAGTGGTCCACACCACACGACCCGCGGGTCGACCGGTGCTCGCGCGTGCCCGCGGCATGCCAGTCGTCGGTCCCGTCCCGCGCCGCGGCGATGAACTGGGAGCGCACTGATGCCGGACGGACTGCCGACCGAGATCGATCTGACCAGGCCGAGCGCGGCCCGGGTGTACGACTACTTCCTGGGTGGGGCGCACAACTTCGAGATCGACAGGCAGTTGGCCGAGCAGATCGCCAGCATGACCCCGAATCTCGCCGCCACGATGCGTTCCGGCCGCGATTTCCTGCGCCGGGCCGTCCGGGTGCTACTCGACGCCGGCATCGACCAGTTCCTCGACATCGGCTCCGGCATTCCCACGGTGGGCAACGTGCACGAGGTCGCGCAGGGGGTCAACCCCAAGGCCCGGGTGGTGTACGTCGACATCGACCCGGTGGCCGTCGCGCACAGCCGGGAGCTGTTGGCCGGCAACGAGCAGACCGCTGTCATCCACGCCGACCTGCGTGAGCCGGAGCGGATCCTCGCCGAGACCCGACAGCTCGGCCTGATCGACTTCAGTCGACCGGTCGGCATCCTGCTGGCCGGGGTGGTGCACTTCGTCCCGGACGCCGACCGCCCCGAGGCGATCCTGGCCACCCTGCGGGACGCCGCCGCGCCGGGCAGCTTCCTGGTCGTCTCGCACTCCACCTTCGAGGACCAGCCGCAGGAGATGCTCGACGCCCAGCGGCTCTCCGCCCGCACCGCCACCGAGATCACTCTGCGCTCCCGCGCGCAGGTCACCGGCTTCTTCGGCGACTGGACGGTCCTGGAGCCGGGGGTGGTGCACATGCCGCTCTGGCGTCCCGACTCAGCGTCCGACGTGGACGAGCACCCGGAACGGTTCGGCGCCTTCGGAGGCGTCGCCCGGTACGACCAGCCCGCCGGCTGATCCCGTGGCCGCCGTCCCGGACCCCACCGGGGTCGAAGTCGGCCCGGACCCCACCGGGGTCGAAGTCGGCCCGGCCCCCTCCGGGGTCGAAGCCGGCGGGGCCGACCTTCAGGGGTTCGCCGCCGACTGGGCCCGCGCGGTGCGCCGCATCGGGTTCGTGCCGCTCAGCGTGGCCGAGACCGAGCGGATGCTGCTGGCGCACACGATCCGGCTGGCCCAGGCGGTACGGGCGGAACCGTTCAGCACCCGCCCGGCCGAGGAGGTCGGGCGGGCCCTGGTGGAGGCGCACCTCACCGAGCCGCAGGCTCTGAAGTGGACGCTTCAGGCGCTCGGTGCGACAGCCGGGCGGCGGGTCCTCGGCGACGGTGACGGGCCGGCGGATCTCGCCGAGCGGATCGCGGCGGTGCAGGGTGGCCTGGCCGCCGGGTTCGCCCGCGCGCTGCGCGATCGCACCTTCAGTCAGCAGGAGCGGATCGCCAGGTCGGCCTGGCAGGCCCGCGACGAGGTCGAGCAGGCGCTGCGGGAGAGCGAGGCACGGTTCCGGGCGGTGTTCACCGGCGCCGCGATCGGGATCGGGATCGCCGGCGTGGACGGTCAGATCATCGACGTCAACCAGGCGTTCGCCGACATGCTCGGCTACACCATCGACGAGCTGTGCGAGATCAACGTGGCAGGGCTGGTGCACGCCGACGACGCGGCCGGGATGTGGGAGCTCTACCAGGAGTTGATCGAGGGGAAACACGACTCGGCCCGGGTGGAGAAGCGGTACTACCGCAAGGACGGCACGACGGTCTGGACAGATCTGGCCGTCTCGCTGATCCGACACGAGGGTCGGCCCCGATTCACCGTAGCGATGATCGAGGACATCACCGAGCGGTACGAACTCCAGCAGCGGCTGCGCTTCCAGGCGCTGCACGACCCGTTGACCGGGTTGCCCAACCGGACGTTGTTCTTCGAGACCCTGGGACGGGTGCTCGACACCGCTGGCGACGGGCAGCGGGTCGGAGTCTGCTTCCTCGACCTGGACGGCTTCAAGGCCATCAATGACAGTCTCGGCCACGACCTCGGCGACCGGTTGCTCGTGATGATCGGCCGGCGGCTTGCCGCGTGCGTGGCCGACCACGGCCACCTGGTCGCCCGGATGGGTGGCGACGAGTTCGTGATCCTCGTCGACGGAGGGGACGACACCGACGACCCGGTGTCGGTAGCGCAGGCGGCACTGGCCGCCGTCGCCGCCCCGGTTCACGTCGGTGAGCACCAGTTGGCCGTCTCGGCGAGCGTGGGCATCGTCCAGTGCCCGGCCGCGGAGACCACCGCCTCCGAGCTGATGAAGGCCGCCGACACCACGCTCTACTGGGCGAAGGCGGCGGGCCGGGGCCGGTGGGCGGTCTAC
The DNA here is from genome assembly GCF_040630995.1 of Micromonospora sp. NPDC005710. Lineage (NCBI taxonomy): Bacteria > Bacillati > Actinomycetota > Actinomycetes > Micromonosporales > Micromonosporaceae > Micromonospora > Micromonospora sp. NPDC005710. The sequence goes on from NZ_JBEXYP010000031.1 coordinate 13,224, forward strand.
GACCCGGAGCGCGGCGCGCGGGACATCGCCCGCTCGGCGCTTGTCGCCGGGCTGCCCGCCGCACTGGACCGGGGTGAGTTCGTCCTGCACTACCAGCCGATCGTGTCGTTGCTGGAGGGGACGATGCTCGCCGTGGAGGCGCTGGTCCGGTGGGAGCACCCGGAGCTGGGCCTGATCGGGCCGGACCGGTTCATCGGCCTGGCCGAGGAGACCGGCCTGATCGTCCGGCTCGGCGAGTGGGTGCTCCGGCGGGCCTGCGCGGACGCCGAACGGTGGTGGCGGGAGTTCCCGGACGCCAGGCTCGTGGTGAGCGTCAACCTGGCCGCTCGGCAGGCCGACGAACCGGCCATCGTGGACACTGTCGCCCACGCGTTGCGCACCAGCGGGCTGCCCGCCGAACTGCTCCAACTGGAGTTGACCGAGAGCGCCGTGATGGGCAGCGCCGGTGAGCCCCTGCGTAGCCTGCACCGGCTCGCCGCGCTCGGCGTCCGGCTGGCCGTGGACGACTTCGGCACCGGGTACTCCAACCTGGCGTACCTGCGTCGCCTGCCGGTCCACTGCCTGAAGCTCGCCGGACCGTTCGTCGAGGGCATCGGCGCGGACGGTACGGACCTGACCGCCGACCACCGCGACGAACGGATCGTCGACGCGTTGGTCCGGTTGGCGCACGCGTTGGAGTTGTGGGTCACGGCCGAGGCGGTGGAGACGAGCGTGCAGGCAGAGCGGCTGCGGGCGCTGCGGTGCGACACCGGCCAGGGCCGGTATTTTGGTGCGCCGGCACCGGCCGACGCGATCACCGCCCGGCTGGGCGGCGACGGGGCGGCAGCGGCGTGAACGAGCGAACCGGCGGGCACGGGCAGCGTGACGCGAGGCGACGGCACGGAATGACGCGGAGTGCCGGCGTGAGCGAGCGGAGCGACGGGCACAACGGAGGACCGTTGTGGTCCGGAGGGTGGCGACGGAGGGTGGCGGCGTGGACCTGACGGACTCGCAGGCGGCGGTGACAGTGGTGGCCGCGATTGCCATCCTGGCCGGGTTGGCAGGCGTGGTGGTGCCCGGTCTGCCGGCGTTGCCGCTGTGCTGGGGCGGCGTGCTGCTCTGGGCGGTCTTCGGCGGCGCCGGTCTGGGTGGCTGGGCGGTGTTCGCCGCCGCCACAGTGGTCGCCGCCGGTGGTGCCGTGATCAAGTACGCGTGGCCGGGCCGGAACCTGAAGCGCACCGGCGTGCCGACGTCCACGCTGCTCGCCGGCGCGGTACTCGGCGTCGTCGGGTTCTTCGTGGTGCCGGTCGTCGGTCTGGTGCTCGGCTTCGTTGCCGGGGTGTGGGCCGCCGAACGGCTCCGGCTGGGCAGCAATCAGCTGGCCTGGCCGTCAACAGTGCAGGCCCTGAAGGCCGCCGGCCTGTCGATGCTCGTGGAGTTCCTGGCCGGCCTCCTGATCGCCGCCCTCTGGGTAGCGGGCCTCATCCTGACCTGACCCCCACCCCACTTCTCCGTGTTGATCAAGACGTTTTGCGTCAGGCCGAGCCCGAAATCTGACGCAAACCTCTTGATCACGAGGGGAGGGCGGGGGGAGGGGCGGGGGGAGGGGGCGGGGGGAGAGGGAGGGGCGCGGGGCACTTTTGGGTACGGCGGGACGCCGTGCGTGAGAGAGAGGCGTGCCCCGCGCCACCGTGTTCGGGCGGTCCGAGCGCCCGGGGTGGGCCCTGATCGGGCCTGGTCACCGGTCCAGGATGCCGGCCGGGGCGGGCCGACGGCAACGTAATTAGCCCGACGGTGGTGAGATTCCCACGGACTACGTATTGACCGCCTTGATCGGCCGGGACGACACTTTGCCCACTCGCACGCGGAACCACCTCAGGGAGGTGTGCAGTGGCCACGACGCCCGTGCCGACCGCCGAGCAACCCATGGACGAGGATGCCCGACGGCTCGCTGAACTCGGCTACAAACAGGAGTTGCGCCGCAAGTGGAGTGGCTTCTCCAACTTCGCCATCTCCTTCTCGATCATCTCTATCCTGGCCGGCTGTTTCACCACCTTCGGCCAGGCGTGGAACAACGGTGGACCGGTGGCCATCTCGTGGGGTTGGCCACTGATCTCGCTGTTCATCCTCATCATCGGTTTCTGCATGGCGGAGCTGGTGTCGGCGTACCCGACAGCGGGCGGGATCTACTGGTGGGCGGCCACCATGGGCCGCCCGGTGCACGGCTGGTTCACCGGCTGGCTGAACCTGATCGGCCTGGTGGCGGTCACCGCCTCGGTCGACTACGGCTGCGCGACGTTCCTCAACCTCACCCTGTCGGCGCTCTTCGACGGCTGGGCCGGGACGCTGCGTCAGGCGTTCGTCCTCTTCGTGATCATCCTGGCGCTGCACGGGTTGATCAACATTTTCGGGCACCGGATCATCGACGTACTCCAGAACGTCTCGGTCTGGTGGCACGTGGCCGGCGCGGCCGTCGTGGTGGCCATCCTGGTCTTCGTGCCCGACAACCACCAGAGTTTCCAGTTCGTCTTCACCGAGCGGTTCAACAACTCCGGCTTCGGTGACGGGGACATCGGCGGGCTGACGTTCTGGTTCTACGTGCTGCCGCTGGGCTTCCTGCTGACCCAGTACACGATCACCGGCTTCGACGCCTGCGCGCACGTCTCGGAGGAGACCCGGGGTGCCTCGCAGGCCGCCGCCCGCGGGCTCTGGCAGTCGATCTTCTACTCGGCGGTCGGTGGCTGGATCCTGCTGCTGGCGTTCCTCTTCGCGGCCACCGACGTCGAGGCGGTGAACGCCGCGGGCGGCTTCTCCGGAGCGATCTTCGAGTCCGCGCTGACCCCGGTCTTCTTCAAGATCGTCATCATCATCTCGACGATCGGGCAGTTCTTCTGCGGCATGAGTTGCGTGACCTCGATGAGCCGGATGGCGTACGCGTTCAGCCGGGACCGGGCGGTGCCCGGCTGGCGGCTGTGGTCGACTGTCGACCGCAACGGCACCCCGGTCAAGGCGATCATCGGCGCCACGGCGGCCGGCCTGGTGCTGACCCTGCCGGCCCTCTACGAAAGCTCCGCGGGCATCCCGATCGCCTTCTACGCTGTCGTCTCCGTCGCGGTGCTCGGGCTCTACCTGTCGTTCCTCATCCCGATCGCGCTGCGGCTGCGGATGGGCGACCGGTTCGTCCCCGGGCCGTGGACGCTGGGCCGCAAGTACAAGCTGTTCGGCTGGATCGCGGTGATCGAGATCGCGATCATCGCCGTCTACTTCGTGCTGCCGATCGTGCCCGCCGGGGTGCCCGGCAACGACGAGTTCACCTGGTCGGCGGTGAACTACGCGCCGCTCGCCGTCGGCGGGGTGCTGCTGGTCGTCGCCGTCTGGTGGTACGCCTCGGCCCGCACGTGGTTCACCGGCCCGGTCCGTACCGTCGAGGAACAGGCGCCGGCCGACGCCCCGGCGCCTGCCGACGGCCCGGTCTGACCGGCGCCCGGTGGGACGGGCGGTGCTGCCGTCCCACCGGGTTTGCCGCACCTGCCGCCGGGGGCATTGACGGTGATCCGGTTTGCCAGTAGACCTTGGTGATGGAGGCCCGCCATGAGTAAAGCGCCGCTCACGCTGGAACAACTGCGGGTCGCCGTCGCCGACGGCGAGATCGACACAGTGGTGCTGGCCCTGGTCGACATGCAGGGCCGGTTGCAGGGCAAGCGGTTCCACGCGCCGTTCTTCCTCGACCAGGTCGTGGCCAACGGCAGCGAGGGCTGCAACTACCTGCTCGCCGTGGACGTCGACATGAACACCGTCGACGGGTACGCGATGTCGAGTTGGGAACGCGGCTACGGGGACTTCGCCATGGTGCCGGACTTCGCCACGTTGCGCCGGATGCCCTGGCAGCCCGGCTCCGCCCTGCTGCTGGCCGACCTGACCTGGCTCGACGGCTCGGGTGACGTCGTCGCCTCACCCCGGCAGATCCTCCGCCGGCAGCTCGACCGGCTGGCCGAGCACGGGCTGACCGCGTACGCCGGCACCGAGTTGGAGTTCGTGCTGTTCCGCGACTCGTACGAGGAGGCGTGGCAGCGTGGTTACCGCGACCTCACCCCGGCGAACCAGTACAACGTCGACTACTCGCTGCTCGGCACCGCCCGGGTGGAGCCGCTGCTGCGCCGCATCCGCGTCGAGATGGCCGGCGCCGGGCTCACCCCGGAGAGCGCCAAGGGCGAGTGCAACCTCGGGCAACACGAGATCGCCTTCCGGTACGACGAGGCGGTGGCCTGCGCGGACCACCACGTGATCTACAAGAACGGCGCCAAGGAGATCGCCGCCCAGGAGGGGATGGCGATCACCTTCATGGCCAAGCCGAACGAGCGGGAGGGCAACTCCTGCCACATCCACTTCTCCCTTCGGGACTCGTCCGGGTCGTCGGCGATGCTCGGCGACGGGCCCGCGCACCTGTCACAGACCGGGCAGCGGGTGCTCGCCGGCCTGCTGGCCACCATGCGGGAGTTCAGCCTGCTCTTCGCCCCGAACATCAACTCCTACAAGCGCTACCAGCCGGGGTCGTTCGCCCCGACCGCACTGCGCTGGGGTGTGGACAACCGCACCTGCGCGCTGCGGGTGGTCGGGCACGGGCAGGGCATGCGGGTGGAGAACCGGGTGCCCGGCGCGGACGTCAACCCGTACCTGGCGATCGCCGGGCTGGTCGCCGGGGCGCTGCACGGCATCGACGGTGAGCTGGAGTTGGCCGGGGAGTGCACCGGCAACGCGTACGACGACCCGGAGGCCGAGCGTGTCCCCGGCACGCTGCGGGACGCGCTGGCCCTGTGGGAGGCGTCGGCGGCGGCCCGCGAGGCATTCGGCGAGGAGGTGGTGGCCCACTACGCGAACCAGGCGCGAGTCGAGTTGGCCGCCTTCGACGCCGCGGTGACCGACTGGGAGCTGACCCGTGGCTTCGAACGCCTCTGATCGCCGGGGCAACGCCGCGTCGCCGATCGCTGCGTGGATCATGGACTTGTGGTGGGCGGAAAGTTCCTCGGGGCCACTTTTGTGGGGCACCACAACTCCATGATCGACTGGGATGACGAGGGGTGGGTGTGTGACGGTTCTGGTGGATCCGGCGCGCGGGGCCGGGTTTATGGAGGTTGCCGAGGCGTCTGTCGAGGACGTGGACGCGGCAATCGCACGGGCGGCTGCCGCCTTCGAGACGTGGCGTCAGGTGGGGCCCGGGGATCGGGCCCGGATGCTGCGGCGGTTCGCCGCGGTCGTCGACGCGCATCTGGACGAGTTGGCCGCGCTGGAGGTACGCAACTCGGGGCACACCATCGGCAACGCCCGGTGGGAGGCGGGCAACGTCCGTGACGTCCTGGACTACTACGCCGGCGCGCCCGAGCGGCTGACCGGACGGCAGATTCCGGTACCCGGTGGGTTGGACGTCACCTTCCACGAGCCACTCGGTGTGGTCGGCGTGATCGTGCCGTGGAACTTCCCGATGCCCATCGCCGCCTGGGGGTTCGTCCCGGCGCTCGCCGCCGGCAACACTGTGGTGCTCAAGCCGGCCGAGACGACCCCGCTCACGGCGCTGCGCCTGGCCGAGCTGGCCCGCGAGGCGGGCCTGCCCGACGACGTCCTCACCGTCATCCCGGGGCAGGGCTCGGTGGTGGGGGAGCGGTTCGTCAGCCACCCGGCGGTCCGCAAGATCTGCTTCACCGGCTCCACCGAGGTCGGCACCAGGATCATGGCCGGCTGTGCCAGCCAGGTGAAGCGACTGACACTGGAGTTGGGTGGCAAGAGCGCGAACATCGTGTTCGCCGACGCCGACCTGGAACGCGCCGCCGCGACCGCGCCGGGCGCGGTCTTCGACAACGCCGGCCAGGACTGCTGCGCCCGGTCGCGGATCCTGGTCCAACGTTCGGTGTACGACAGGTTCCTGGAACTGCTCGAACCGGCGGTACGCGCCGTACGCGTCGAGGACCCGTCCCGGGACACCGCCGAGATGGGCCCGCTGATCTCCGCCGCCCACCGGGACCGGGTCGCCGGGTACCTCGACGGGGCGAGTGTCGCCTTCACCGGCTCCTGCCCCGACGGCCCCGGGTTCTGGCTCGCCCCCACCGTGCTGCTTGCCGACTCGCCGGCCGACCGGCACTGGCGGGAAGAGGTCTTCGGCCCGGTGGTCTCGGTGCTGCCGTTCGACGACGAGGCGGACGCGGTCCGGCTCGCCAACGACACCGAGTACGGCCTCTCCGGTTCGATCTGGACCCGGGACGTGGGTCGCGCCCTGCGCCTGGCCCGTGCCGTCGACTCGGGCAACCTCAGCGTCAACTCGCATTCCTCGGTGCGCTACTGGACCCCGTTCGGCGGGATGAAGCGTTCCGGGTTCGGCCGTGAGCTGGGCCCGGACGCGCTGCACTCCTTCACGGACGTCAAGAACGTGTTCATCGCGACGGAGGAGTGACGCCAGTGCAGGGTCGGTTGCAGGACAGGGTGGCAGTTGTCACCGGAGCGGGCAGTGGCATCGGGTTGGCCACCGTGCGGCGGTTCGCCGCCGAGGGGGCCCGGGTGGTCTGCGTGGACATCGACGAGGCGGCGGGTACGAAGGCCGCCGAGGAGTGTGGCGGCGAGTTCGTGGCCACCGACGTGGCCGACGAGTCGGCGGTACGCGAGCTGTTCGACGGGGTGGCCGACCGGCACGGCCGGGTGGACATCGCGTTCAACAACGCGGGCATCTCCCCGCCGGACGACGACTCCATCCTGGACACCGGCCTGGAGGCGTGGGAACGGGTGTTGCGGGTCAACACCACGAGCGTCTACCTGTGCTGCAAGTACGCCATCCCGCACATGCGGCGGCAGGGCAAGGGGTCGATCATCAACACCGCCTCGTTCGTGGCGCTGATGGGCGCGGCGACGTCGCAGATCGCGTACACGGCGAGCAAGGGCGGCGTGCTGGCGATGACCAGGGAGTTGGGCGTGCAGTTCGCCCGCGAGGGCATCCGGGTCAACGCGCTCTGTCCCGGCCCGGTGGCCACCCCGTTGCTGCTGGAACTCTTCGCCGCCGACCCGGAGCGGGCCGCCCGTCGGTTGGTGCACGTGCCGATGGGTCGCTTCGGGCAACCGGAGGAGATCGCCGCCGCGGTGGCGTTCCTGGCCAGCGACGACGCCTCGTTCATGACCGCCGCGCAGTTCGTCGTCGACGGTGGCATCACGGGCGCCTACGTCACGCCTCTGTGAG
>NZ_JBEXYP010000031.1:20515-28827 GCF_040630995.1 Micromonospora sp. NPDC005710
GAGCGCGAGGAGTGAGCCGGGTTTGCGAGCCCCGCAGTCGCGAACGGTGCCAGCCCTGTGAGCGCGAGGAGTGAGCCGGGTTTGCGAGCCCCGCAGTCGCGAACGGTGCCAGCCCTGTGAGCGCGAGGAGTGAGCCGGGTTTGCGAGCCCCGCAGTGGCCGAACGGTGCCAGCCCGGTGAGCCGGGGCGTGTTTTGGAGTGTCCCGCAGTCGCGAAGGGGGTCGACTCTGTGCGGCCGCTGATCGGGGTCAGCGCGTACGTCGAACCCGCCGACTGGGCCGCCTGGCGGGGGGTGCGGGCGGTGCTGGTGCCGGAGGCGTACACGCGGGCGGTGACGGCCGCGGGTGGACGGGCGGTGGTGCTGCCGCCCGACGACGTGGACGCTGACGTGGTGGCGGTCCTCGACGGGTTGCTGTTGGCAGGTGGCGCGGACGTCGGCCCCGGGCGGTACGGTCAGCCGCCCGACCCGCGGACCGAGGACCGGCCGGACCGGGACGCCGGCGAGTTGACAGTGTTGGCCGCCGCGCTCGCTGCCCACCTGCCGGTGCTGGGGGTGTGCCGGGGGATGCAGTTGCTTGCTGTCGCGTACGGCGGTTCCCTGCACCAGCACCTGCCCGATGTGGTGGGTCACGAGGAGCACCGTCCGTCGCCCGGCGTGTACGGGGCGCACGCGGTGCGGTTCGCGCCGGGGAGCCTGGCCGCCTCGGTCCTGGCGGGGGTCGACCGGGTCAACTCGTACCACCACCAGGCGGTCGCCGACCCGGGCCGGCTCACGGTGACCGGTTGGGCGGGGGACGGGGTGGTCGAGGCGGTGGAGGACCCGGCCCTGCCGTTCGTGCTCGGGGTGCAGTGGCATCCGGAGAACGAGTCGGACCCGCTGCCGATCACGGCGCTGGTGCGGGCCGCCCGCCGGCGCGGGTGTGACGGAGATCGCTCCCGCCCGTCGGTGGCACCGGTGGAAGGATCGGCGCATGGGCAAGGTCTATCCGGAGATCGACAGTCGCCTGCGTGACTTCATCGAGGCCCAGCCGCTCTTCTTCGTGGCGACGGCCCCGTCCGGTGCCGAGGGGCACGTGAACCTGTCGCCGAAGGGCATGCGCGGCACGTTCGTGGTCCTCGACCCGCACCGGGTGGCCTACCTCGACTATCACGGCAGTGGGGCGGAGACCATCGCCCACCTGCGGGACAACGGCCGGATCACGCTGATGTTCTGTGCCTTCGACGGCCCGCCGAAGATCGTCCGACTGCACGGTCGGGGCAGCAGCGTCGCGGTCACCGACGGCGCCTTCGCCGATCGGCTCGCCGAGTTTCCGGCACCGCCGGACGTGCACGCCGTCCGGGCGGTCATCACTGTCGAGGTGGAGCGGGTCAGTGACTCCTGCGGATACGCGGTGCCACTGATGGACTTCCGGGCCGACCGCGATCTGTTAGTCACCTCACACTCCCGCCGCAGCACCGACGATCTGGTCGTCTACCGGGCCACCAGGAACGCGGCGAGCATCGACGGCCTGCCGGTCTTCTGACTCGTCAGGGCGCTCCGGCCACCGCCGTTCGACCTCGCCGTCCACCCGCACCGTCCGGTGCCCGACGGCCGAGACGTCCGTGAACAGCGTCCGTCGCCCCTGATGCGTTACGTTGCTGGTCCGCTGGGGTACAAGTCGGAGCACGGCGGGTGAAGATCAACGGTCGAGGGGTACGGCCGGGGCGGGAGGCTGCATGAGCTCGGCCCAGGGGGGCGCGGACTTCGGGCATCCAGCCCTGTCCAGCCGGCAGACTCCTCCGATGCTGGCGGCCGCGTTCTCGGCCGGCGGCGAGATGGGCGAGCGGCTGGCCTCCTTCGACTGGTCCTCCGAGCCGTTGGGCGGGCCGGCGCAGTGGCCCCCGGCGCTCACCAGCGCGGTCGGGATGATGCTCGCCTCCAGCGCGCCGATCGTCATGTTCTGGGGCGACGATCAGTTGGCCTTCTACAACGACGCCTATCGGCCGACCATCGGTGACAAACACCCGGACGTCATCGGCCAACCGGCTCGCGCGAACTGGGCGGAGACCTGGACGGCGCTCGGTCCGCTGCTCGACAGCGTCCGGCAGAGCGGCCGCTCCTACCGGGGCGAGGACCATCCCTTCCTGATCAACCGCCACGGCTTCGTCGAACAGACCTACTTCGACATCTCGTACGACCCGATCCGCGGTGACGACGGCTCGGTCAGCGGCGTCTACTGCATCGTCAGTGAGACCACCGGGCGGGTGCTCGGTGAGCGCCGGCTGCGGGCGCTGTCCGAGCTGGCCGCCGAGTTGAGCGACGTCGGCAGCGCCGCGCACCTGGGCGGCACCGCCGCCGAGGTTCTCGGCCGGCACCGGGAGGACGTGCCGTTCGCCCTGATCTACCTGGCCGACGACAGTGACCAGCTCACCCTGGCCGGTCACACCGGCGCCACCCCGCCGGACGCCGACGTCGCGTCGCGGCTGCTGGCCAGCTTGGACGACGCCACGCCCACCACCGTCGACGTGGCCGCTCTGCTCGACGCTCCGCCGGTCGACGCCGCCGATCAGGCCCTCGTGCTGCCGCTCACTGCCACCAACCAGACGGTCGGCGTGCTCGTCGTCGGCGTGGCCCGTCAGCTGCCGCTCGGCGACGACTACCGGGACTTCCTCGGCCTCGTCGCCGCCCAGCTCTCCCGGGCGGTCGGCACCCACCGGGCGTACGAGCAGGAACGGGCCCGCGCCGCCGAGCTGGCCGCGCTGGACCGGGCGAAGACCAACTTCTTCGCCAACGTCAGCCACGAGTTCCGTACCCCGCTGACCCTGGTGCTCGGCCCGCTGGAGGACATGCTCGCCGACCCGGAGCTGCCCGCCACCGTGACCGGCCAGCTCACCATGATGCACCGCAACGCGTTGCGCCTGCTCAAGCTGGTCAACACAGTGCTGGACTTCTCCCGGCTGGAGTCCGGTCGGCTCGCCGCCCGCTACCAGCCCACCGACCTCGCCGACTACACCGGCCGGCTGGCCAGCACCTTCCGCTCGGCCACCGACCGCGCCGGGTTGCGCCTGGTGGTGGACTGTCCGCCGCTGTCGACACCCGTCTTCGTCGACCGGGACATGTGGGAGAAGATCGTCCTCAACCTGGTGTCGAACGCGGTCAAGTTCACCTTCGACGGTGAGATCCGGGTGCGGATCCGAGCCGTGCGGGGCGGAGCCCGGCTGGAGGTGACCGATACGGGCGTCGGCATCGTGCCCGACGAGCTGCCGCACGTCTTCGAACGGTTCCACCGGGTGCCCGGGGTGCGGGCCCGCAGCCACGAGGGCACCGGCATCGGCCTCGCCCTGGTTCGCGAGTTGGCCGAGATGCACGGCGGTGAGGTCGGGTTGACGAGTCAGGTCGACGAGGGCAGCACCTTCACCGTGACCGTCCCGTTCGGCTCGACGCATCTGCCGGCGGACCGGGTCGTGGCGTTCGACCAGCGGCCGGTGGGTGAGCCCGAGCAGGCCCGACTCTTCGTGGCGGAGACCGCGCTGTGGGTGGGTGTCGCGCCGACACCGGTGTTGGACCGTCAGCCGGAGAAGGAAACCTCGGCTGGCCGGATCCTCGTCGTCGACGACAACGCCGACCTCCAGGAGCACGTCAGTCGGCTGCTCTCCCCGACCTGGGACGTGGTCACCGCCACCGACGGGCTCGAAGCCCTGCCACTGGCTCGCGAGGGCGGGTTCGACCTGGTGCTGACCGACGTGATGATGCCCCGGCTGGACGGGTTCGGCCTGGTCAGCGCGCTGCGCGCGGACCCGCGTACCCGGCATGTGCCGATCGTGCTGCTCTCCGCCCGCGCCGGCTCCGCGGAGGCCGTCGCCGGTCTCGCCGTCGGCGCCGACGACTACCTCACCAAACCGTTCTCCGCGCAGGAGCTGATCGCCCGGGTGCGCGCCAACGTGGAGCTGGGCCAGCTACGCGGGCAGATCATCCGCCGACTCCGGGCGCTTGCCGACGCGGCGGTGGCGGTGAACACCGCCCGATCCACCACCGACGTGCTCCAGGTCGCCGCCCGGCACGCGTTGAGCCTCGCCGAGGCGGCCCGGGTGATGGTCACCGCGGCCGAGGCGCGCTTCGAGGCGGACGGCGGCGGCACCACCGCCACCGACCCGTCGTTCGTGGCCCCGCTGACCGGCACCGCCGGCAGGCAGCTCGGTGAGTTGCAGGTCTGGCGGACCGACGGCGACGAGGCGCAGGCCGACGACGCCGCGCTGACCCAGTTGGCCCGGCTCGTCGGGGTGCGGCTGGAGAACGCCCAGCTCTACGAGGCGGAACACCGCATCGCCACCACCCTGCAGCACAGCCTGCTGCCCCGGTCGTTGCCCCACCTGCCCGGCACGGTGCTGGCCAGCCGGTACCTGCCCGGCAGCGCCGAGGTCGAGGTCGGCGGCGACTGGTACGACGCGATCGCGCTGAACGGCGAGGTGGTGCTGGTCATCGGGGACGTGGTCGGCAAGGGCGTCGGGGCCGCCGCGGCGATGGGGCAACTGCGCAACGCGCTGCGGGCGTACGTGCTCGAGGGTTTCGACCCGGGTGAGTCGCTGACCCGGCTCAACCACCTGGTCGGCTCCACCGAGGGGGGCTCCTTCGCGACAGTGGTCTGCCTGCTGTTCAACCCCCGCACCGGTCGGCTGCGATACGCGAGCGCAGGTCACCCGTCCCCACTGTTGATCGCCGGAGGCGACGTGGTGTTCCTGCACGACCGGGCGCTCGGTCCACCGGTCGGCGCCCTCCCCGGCATGACCTACGACACGGCCGAGGGCGAGTTGCCGGCCGGCACCCGACTGCTGCTCTACACCGACGGGCTGATCGAGGACCGCCAGCTCGGCATCGACGCCTCCCTGGCCCAACTCCGCGTCGACGCGGCCACCCCCAGCGAGCATGTGGTGGACCTGATCGACGCGGTCGTCGAGCGGGTCACCGGACGGCCGCGCCGCGACGACGTGGCGGTCCTCGCCCTGGAGGCGACGGAGCTGAACCGCTTCGCGCTGCGGCTCCCGGCGGACCCCACCCGGCTCAGCGTGCTGCGGAAGCGGTTGGAGGACTTCCTGATCGCCCACTCCGTCGGCGAGACCGACCGGTTCGACCTGACCGTCGCCGTCTCCGAGGCCGCCGCGAACGCCATCGAGCACCCGATCCACCCCGCCGAGGCCATGATCAGTGTGCAGGTGGCCATCGAGGATCGGGCGGTGACGGCCACGGTGCGCGACAGCGGGCAGTGGCGGGAGTCGACCGGGTCCGGTTTCCGCGGCCGCGGTCTGGCTCTGATCAAAGCGCTGGGCGAGCTGTCGGTACGGCGTACCGACGAGGGCACCGAGGTCACGCTGCGCCGGCAGTTGCAGGACTGAGCGCGCCCGACGGGGCCCGGTCGGGACGTGTGACGTCGCCCTCAGGCCGGATCGAGCCAGCTCTGCTCGCCGAGACCGGAGATCTCCAACACCCGGCGGACCTGCCGGGACGGACGAACGGTGAGCTTTCCCGGGAACTGCTGGGCCAACCGGACCAGGGCGTGGATGGCCGCCGAGTCGAAGAAGGTGACAGCGCTCAGGTCGAGAGTGATCTCCCGGGCGGGCTCGCGCAGCGCCGTCTGGAGCATCGTGTCCGCGGTCGCCATGTCGACCTCACCGGCCACCACCACGTGGAGGTGGTCACCGTCGATCTCGGCGCTCGCGGAGAAGACGGGCGGTGCTCCCCCTTGATCCACGCTGACACCATGGCACAGCCACTCTGGCTGGGCAACAACCTCCAGCGGGCGGCCGTGGCGCGGGTCACCGGCGGCCCCGGCGATAGGCTTGACGGCATGACCGTCCGTCCGCCGCTGACACCGGGCACGCTCTCCCCGATGCGACAGGTGCCACCCCAGATCGCCCGACCGGAGTACGTGGGCAAGCAGCGCCCCCGGGAGTGGCGTGGCTCGCACGTGCAGACGCCGGAGACCATCGAGAAGATGCGGATCGCCAGCCGGCTCGCCGCCCAGGCGACCCAGCTCGCCGGCGAACACTGCAAGCCCGGCGTGACCACCGACGAGATCGACAAGGTGGTCCACGAGTTCCTCTGCGACCACGGCGCGTACCCGTCGACGCTCGGCTACAAGGGCTTCCCGAAGTCCTGCTGCACAAGCCTCAACGAGGTCATCTGCCACGGCATCCCGGACACCACAGTCATCCAGGACGGCGACATCATCAACGTCGACGTCACCGCGTACATCGGTGGGGTGCACGGTGACACCGACGCCACCTTCTGCGTCGGCGAGGTCAGCGACGAGGCCCGGCTGCTCGTCGAGCGGACCCACGAGGCGATGATGCGCGGCATCCGCGCCGTCGCCCCCGGCCGCCAGATCAACGTCGTGGGTCGGGTCATCGAGTCGTACGCCAAGCGGTTCGGGTACGGGGTCGTCCGCGACTTCACCGGCCACGGCATCGGCGAGGCCTTCCACAGCGGCCTCTACGTGCCGCACTACGACAGCCCGCGCCCCACCGACATCATGGAGCCGGGCATGACGTTCACCATCGAGCCGATGATCACCCTCGGCACCTACCAGTACGACATGTGGGACGACGGGTGGACAGTGGTCACCAAGGACCGGAAGTGGACAGCGCAGTTCGAGCACACGATCGTGGTGACCGACGACGGCCACGAGATCCTGACCCTCCCGTGAGCGCGAGGAACGCAGCGAAGCGAAGTCCCGCAGTCGCGAACAGCAGCAGGCGCCGTGAGCGCGAGGAACGCAGCGAAGCGAAGTCCCGCAGTCGCGAACAGCAGCAGGCGCCGTGAGCGCGAGGAACGCGGCGAAGCGGAGTCCAGCAGTCGCGGGCGCCGTGATCGACACCCCGGCGGCGCTGCGCGAGGCGCACCACGCGGACGTCTCCGGCGGCTGGCTCCGCCCGGCCGTCTTCGGCGCGATGGACGGCCTGGTCACCAACATCGCCCTGATCGCCGGCGTCGGTGGTGGCGGGGTGTCGCCGCGCAGCATCGTGCTCACCGGCAGCGCCGGCCTGGTGGCCGGGGCGATCTCGATGGGGCTCGGCGAGTACACGAGCGTGCGCTCCGCCAACGAGCAGGTCGCCGCCGAGGTCGCCAAGGAGCGGCGGGAACTGGAACGGCACCCCGAGGCGGAGGCCCGGGAACTGGCCGACGCGTGGGTGGCCCGGGGCCTGCCCCGCGACCTCGCCACCCAGGTCGCCGAGGCGGTGCGGCGCGACCCCGAGGAGGCGCTGCGGGTGCACGTCCGCGAGGAGTTGGGCGTCGACCCCGACGACCAGCCCAGCCCGTGGGCCGCCGCGATCTCGTCGTTCGTGTTCTTCTCCGTCGGCGCGCTGGTTCCGCTGTTGTCGTACCTGCTCGGCGCCACCGAACTGTGGCTGGCGCTCGCCGTCGGCGGGCTCGGGCTGTTCGCCGCCGGTGCCGTGGTGGCCCGGTTCACCAGACGTCCCTGGTGGACCAGCGGGCTGCGCCAGCTTCTGCTCGGTGCCGCCGCGGCCGGCGCCACCTACCTGATCGGCTCGCTCATCGGCGTACCCGGCGGGCTGTGACACGCCTCAGATGCTGAGCAGCTCGTCGACAGTGCCGTCGACCGCACGACCACGAGCCGCCAGCTCCTCGGCCTGCCGGGCCAGCACCACGCCCACCTCGGTCATGTCCGCACCGGCTAATGCGGTGCGGCGCACCGCGTCACCCGGGTCACGGAAATAGGTGCGACTCAACAGACCCGTCACAGTTGCCGCCGCCAGTCGGGCCTCACCGAGCATCAGCAGGGCCTGATCGGTCTCGTACCACTCGGCCAGCCGCGCCGCCCGGGAGTGCGCCGCACTACCCCTGTACCACGCCTGCCGGGCCGCGGTGCTGAACTCCGCCGGCCGCGCCCGAGCCAGCCGACCCAGATGCTCGTCGCGCAGCGTCCGCAACCAGCCCGTCGGATCGTGCAACGCCTGCGTGGTGACGTACCGGTCGGCGGTCAACGGCCACAGCGGGGAGAGCACCCGGGCCTGAGCCAGGTAGTCCTCGGCCGAGGCCACCGTCAGATCGACGAGCACCCCGTCCACCCGTCGGGTCGCCGGCGGCGGCCCGGCCCCGGGCCGATAGGTGACCACGAGCATCCCCGCCTCCCGGTCCCCGCCGCCGTCGTCGTCACCGTGCGCCAACGGCCCGTGCACAGCGATCGCGAGCACATCAGCCGGAAACCGCCGCCGGACCGCCTCGGCCACCCGCTCCGCGACAGTCCACCGTCGATCGTCGAGGCCCCGGTCGACACCAGCCCGCTCACTCACTGGGCCAGCTCTGTTCGCGGCTG
>NZ_JBEXYP010000031.1:28926-29047 GCF_040630995.1 Micromonospora sp. NPDC005710
GCGGGGCTCGCAAGCCCGGCTCACTCCTCGCGCTCATTGGGCCGGCTCTGTTCGCGGCTGCGGGGCTCGCAAGCCCGGCTCACTCCTCGCGCTCATTGGGCCGGCTCTGTTCGCGGCTGCG
>NZ_JBEXYP010000031.1:29143-60047 GCF_040630995.1 Micromonospora sp. NPDC005710
TGCGGGGCTCGCAAGCCCGGCTCACTCCTCGCGCTCACTGGGCCGGCTCTGTTCGCGGCTGCGGGGCTCGCAAGCCCGGCTCACTCCTCGCGCTCATTGGGCCGGCTCTGTTCGCGGCTGCGGGGCTCGCAAGCCCGGCTCACTCCTCGCGCTCACGGGACCACCTCGCCTTGGCTACCGGGCGTCAGCCTAGTCAGCCGACGGCGGGGCTTCGGGTGCGCCGCGCCCGGCCGGGGCCAGCCGGAAGATGTGGATCTCCCGACCGCCGGCCCGCTGCACGTACGTGCGGTACGCGGGCCACGCGGTGACCAGCAACTGCCACAACCGGTCCCGTTCGACGCCGGAGGCCCGTTCGGCCCGCACCGCGATCCGCCGGCCCTTCACGTCCACCTCGGCGGCGGGATCGGCCAGCAGGTTCATCGCCCAGCCGGGGTGGTGGGTCTGCCCCCAGTTCGAGCCGATCACCACGTACGCGTCGCCGTCGGGCACGTAGAGCAGCGGATTGCTGCGGGGTCTGCCGGAGCGGCGGCCCGCTGTGGTGATCAGCAGAGAGGGAAGCAGGCCGAGCGCCACCACCCGGCCCCGGGTGAGTTGAGCAACCATCCGATCGACCGGAACCAGCAGGCGCACCGTGGCACCGAACCACCGATGATGACCTGCTCGACGGACGACATTCCTGAACACCGACACGCCGAACAGTGTGCCGTCTGACCGGTCCCGGCGGCACCCCCGCGCGCCCGCTTTCGGTCACCACGCGGAGCGGTCAGTCCAGCCGCCGTTCGATCGGCAGGCCGGCCCGGGTGAACAGGCCCGCCCCGAGCATCGCCACCATCGGCACCAGCACCAGGACCCCGAGGGCCGGCCACGGCACCAGGAAGGGGTACGGGTCGGCCAACGGCCAGTCGCTGGCGTACTGCCGGTTCACCGAGACCAGCACGATGGCGGCGGTGCCGAGGCCGGCCACGATGCCGAGCACCGAACCGACACCGGCGATGACCCCGGCCTGGCAGATCGCCAGCAGCCGGCGTACCGCAGGGGCGGCGCCGACGGCCGCGAGAGTGGTCAGTTCCGCGCGCCCCTCGGCGGCGGCGAGCGCCGTGGCGACCCCGGCAGCCCCCACGGTGATCAGCCCGGCCGCCGCCGCGAGCAGCAGAAGCAGCGGTGAGACGTCGCGTGGGCCGCCACCGTTCTCCACGCTCAGGACGAGCGCCCCGAAGGGCCGCAGAGCGGCGGCGAACCGTGCCTGTCGCTCCTCGTCCGGCGGGGTCGTGGTGCCGATCACCCACCCGGTCGGGGACCAACTCAGGCCGAGCTGCCGGGCCGCGGCGGCGGACAGCAGCAGACGGGACTGGCCGGTCGCCCGGGGCAGCGCGTACCCCGGAAGGTCCTGGACGGTGATCGGCGCGTCCGTCCCGGACTCCACCTCGGTGACCCGGACGGCCACCCGGCCGTCGTGCAGGTAGCGCGGGTCGGTCACCACCACGCCACCGGCGTTCAGCACGGCCGTGGCGGCGGCGGTCGTCGCCGGGTCCACGCCGGTGAGCAGGGGGAGTGCGGTGCCGTCGTCCACTGTGGGTTCGACGAAGCCGCCGAAGTAGTCGATCTCGCGGATCTGGCAGCGGGGGTCGGCGCGGGCCTGCTGGCGCTGCGCCTCGGAGAGCTGGACACCCGGCTGCCAGGGGCAGGCCCGGTTCGGTGGGAGCACCGGCGCGATGTCGCAGTAGCCGGTGCGCCCCGCCCCGCAACCAGGTGTCTGCACCAGGGCCACCGCGCCGGCGCCGAGCTGACTCCGGGCCGCGTCGGTGATCTGGGCAAGCGTGGGCTGCCCGGTCGATCCGATCGGGTTGACCAGCACGTGGCCGGTCGGCAGCGCCGGCCGGTAGGCGCGCGCGTCGCGGGCTCCGTCGCTGGCCAGGTATCCGCCGAGGGCGACGCTGCTGGCGACGGCGGCCATCACGGCGCAGATGGCCGGGGCCGCGGCGGCCCGGTTGCGGCTGGCGTCGCGCAGCGCGATCCGTGGTGCCAGCGGCAACACCCGGCCGAGGCGGGCGAGCGCCCCGAGCAGCGTGGGAGTGCAGCAGACCAGGCCCAACTCGCCGAGGATCAGCCCGGTGAGGACCACCGCCGGTGAGGTCCGGGTGGCTCCGAACGCCGCCAGCCCCGCCCCGCCGGCCACCAGCGCCATTCCGAGGGCCAACCACCGGCCCTGGGATTTCGGCGGCGTGCGTCGTCCGGCGAGCCCGGCGCTGACGTCCTGCCGGGCGGCGGTCCAGGCCGGTGCCAGCGCGGCGAGCACCCCGGCCAGCACCGCGACGCCGCCGAGCAGGACCAGTGCGCTCGGCCAGCAGCGGTACCCGCCGAAACGGGCGCTGAAGACGTACTGCTCCATCAGCGGACGACAGGCGAACGCCGCGCCGACGCCTACCAGCAGGCCGGCGGCGGCCCCCAGGACACCGAGCACCACACCGTCGGCCAGCACGACCCGGCGAAGCTGGGCGGCGTCTCCACCCGCCACCGCGACGAGCGCCAGGTCCCGTCGACGGCGACGAACTCCGACGGCGAAGGCCGGCCCGACCAGCAGGACGACCTCCAGCAGCCCGAGGCCGGCGATCAGGACGCCGGTGCTCAGGTCGTTCGGGTTGTCCCCCAGGACCGACCCGAGCCCCGTCCGGTCCGCTCCAGGTGGCGAGCCGGAGCTGTGACGCGTGGTGACCACCACCCCGCGGTCGTTGAGTCGGGACACCATCGCTGCGTCGACGGTGCCCGGCACGTCCGCCAGCCAGACCCCGTCCGGCTCCGACCCGGTCGGCGGCGCGGCCCCCGGGTGCAGCGCCACCACCGGTCCGAGGTCGTCGGGAAACTCGACCACACCCACCACCGTGTACGCCCTGCTCCCGTCGGCGGCGGCGACGGCGCGGCCGAGGCGCAGGTCCAGGCGACGCAGCGCCGCCGGACTGACGGCTACCTCACCGGGCTGCTGCGGCGCCCGGCCGGACCGGAACCGCACCAGCCCGCGGGCCAACGGGTCGGTGAGGTCCAGCACCCGACCGTTCACTGCCTCGTCGCGGTGTGGCCCGCGCAGTGTGAGCGGGACGTTCGGGCGCACCTCGGTGACCCGGCTGCCCGGCCCGAGCAGTGCGCCCACCTGAGCCGTGGTGACCTTCGCGGGGGCCTCGCCCTCGCGGGTGTACCAGCCCTCACCCCACTCGTCCTGCCCCACCGGGGCGTTGGCGATCCACTGCAACTGCGCGTCGGCCACGCCGAGCCGGCGGTCGACCCGTTCCGCCGGGTTCAGCTCGGCCATGTCGTAACTCGCCGCCAGGAAGGCCAGCGCCGCGACGGGCATCGCGATCATCGCAAGCACCAGGGCGGTCCGTCGGGCCGACCGGCGTGACTCCCGACGGGCGATCCGCAGCGCCGCCCGCCAGGAGCCGGTCAGCTCGGCCATCCGCCGCCGGCCGACCGGGGCGGGCGGCGCGACCGGCCGTTGTGACGCGGTGTCGGCCCGACCCGCGGCCCGCGTACGGCGGCGGATCGTCACCGCTCGCTGCCGGACAGCAGCTGCTCGACGCTGCCCAACGGCGCCGTCGTGTCGACCAGGACGCCGTCGCGGAGGAACACCACCCGGTCGGCCCAGCCGGCGTGCCGCGCCTCGTGGGTGACGAGCACCCCGGCGGCACCCGCGTCGATGCGGCGGCGCAGCAGGTGCAGCACCGCCTCACCGGTCTGGGAGTCCAACGCCCCGGTGGGCTCGTCGGCGAGGACCAACCGGCGTTCGCCAACCAACGCGCGGGCGATCGCCACCCGCTGCTGCTGCCCGCCGGACAGCTGATCCGGAAATCGATCCCCCAACGCGGGCAGGCCCACTTCGGTGAGCGCGGCCATCGCCAGTGCGCGGGCACGACGTCCGCTGGTCCCGTCGAGTTCCAACGGGAGCGCCACGTTCTCCAGCGCGGTGAGACTGCCCAGCAGGTTGAGCTGCTGGAAGATGTAACCGATCCGGCGGCGACGCAGTTGCGCCAGCCCGCGGCGGTCGAGTGCCCCCAGCGGTTGCCCCTCGACCCGGACCTCGCCGTCGGTCGGGCGGTCCAAGCCACCGGCGAGAGCCAGCAGCGTCGACTTGCCGGAGCCGGAGGGTCCCATCACGGCGACCAACTCGCCGGGCCGGACGACCAGGCTGACGCCGCGCAGCGCGTGCACCGCCGCCGGCCCGGTGCCGTGGGTGCGGTGGACGGCGCGCAGGTCCAGCACCGGGTCGTCCGACCCGCTCACCGTCGGGCCTCCTCGCCGGCCCATCGCGCCGCGTCCCGCGCACCGTCACCCGGCGGGTGAGGGGGAGGTGCCGGGCCGCTGGGCTGGTGCCGGACCAGACTGGTCTCGCAGTGGTCCAGCCACCGCACCTCGGCCTCGGCCTGGAACACCATCGAATCGAGCACGAGGCGCCACGGAAGGTCCTCCGGCCGGTTGCTGCCGTACTTCAACCGGGTCAGCTCCTGCAGGGCCCGCATCGTCGCGCTGCGTTGCGCCTGCACCACCGACCGGACGTCGACCCCGGGGGTGGTGAGCGCCAGCGCCAGCTTGATCGCCAGCTCGTCGCGGGGTCGGTCGGTACGACTGATCGGGGTGGCGAACCACAGCGCCAGGTCCGCCCGGCCGGCGTCGGTGATCTCGTACGGGCGCTGCCCGGCCTCACTCTCCGGCAGCGGGCGCACCAGCCCGTCCCGTTCCAGCCGGGACAACGTGGTGTAGACCTGCCCGATGTTCAACGGCCAGGTCGAGCCGGTCGACTCCTCGAACGCGGCGCGCAGCTGGTAGCCGTACATCTGACCGCGTTCGAGCAGGGCGAGCAACCCGTGACGGATGGACATGGCAACGGAGTATGCATACCTGGTATGCGTACCGCAACCGGAGCGGGGCGGTTCAGGCCGGCCGACCGGGAAACGGGACAGTCAGCGGGGTCAGCCCGGCGGTCTTGCGCCATCGGGTGGCCCGCACGGCGTACTCGACCAGGGCGGCCAGCGCCTGGTCCCGGTCGGCGCCGGTGGTGGACGCCAGCGCCGCCCGCCAGTGCGCGGCAGTGCGCTCCTCCACCTCGGCGGCGAGCCGCAGTGCGCTCGCGCGGTCGGTCACCGGGAACGGAAGCGCGTATCCGGCGCGGTCCGCCGGCACCACACCACCGGCCGTGGTGAGCTGCACCACCAGTGCGTCGCGCCGGCGTCGGTGCGCGGCCTCCGCCTGGTGTGCCGCGTCGCGGGCCGCCCCGCTGAGCCGGACACCGATCCGTCCGTAGGCGTAGATGGCCGCGTACTCGGCGGAGAGGGCGGAGGCGAGCGCCTCCCCGGCGGACGGCTGCCTCACTTCAGTGCCTCCTGGTGGGTGGCCCGGGCGGCGACGATCGACCCGAGCAGCGGCGCTCGCTCCGCGGGCGCTGCTGCGCAGGCGGCGGTGGCGGACTGCTGGGCGGTCTTCTCCAGTGCGCGCAGGGCGGCGCGCGCGCCGCCCGGATCGGCCGCCGGGGAGGTGGTCGGGGCGGCGGAGGCCGCGGACGGCAGTGTCACGCCGATCACCCGGGCCAGTTCCGTGGCGTGCGCGGTGTGCGCCTCGGCGATCGGGTTGAGCCGGTCGGCGAGCTCGGGGTGGGCGGTCGCGCTCGCGCGGTACGCGGCGGCGAGCGCCAGTGACTCGTCCACCATCGGCCGTAGCGGGTCGGGTGGCGGGGTGGGTTCGTCGTCGCGGTCGAAAAGATCACAGCCGGTCAGCGGCGTGACGGCACCGCCGAGCACCAGCAGAGCCCCGGCGCTCAGGAGCTTTCGCCGTGAATGTCCGGATGCTTGGTCGCGCTGTGTCGTTCTGCCGATCCCCACCGGCCAAGTCAACACCATGCGCACCGCTGCGGGGGCGACCGGCGTCGGTGCGCCGCCCGGTCCGCCGCCGGGCAGGCGCGTTACGCTCTGCGCAACCATCGGCGTGTCCACTCCGGTGGCGTGCCGGCATGGCGGGCCTACCGGTCCCCGTCGACCAGGGAAAGGGTGCGGAGATGACGCAGCGTGGCCGTGCCACCAGGCCGACGGGTCGACCCCGCAGCGCCGCAGGTCCCCGCGGCGGTGACCTCGCCGCGCGGCGGGACCGATTGCGGGCCGTGATCGAGCCAGTGGTCAACGGCGCCGGCTACGACCTGGAGGACCTGTCGGTTTCCCGGGCCGGCCGCCGGCACGTGGTGCGGGTGATGGTGGACAAGGACGGCGGGATCGACCTGGACGCCGTCGCGCACGTCTCCCGAGCGGTCTCGGCCGCCCTCGACGCCGAGGAGGAGACCGGTGGCGACATCGTCGCCGGCGAGTACCAGCTGGAAGTCAGCTCGCCCGGCGTCGACCGGCCACTCACCCTGCCCCGCCACTGGCGGCGCAACGTGGGCCGGCTGGTCAAGGTCACCGTCCGGGGCGCGACCGCGCTGCCCGGCCAGCGTGGCGAGCAGCCCGCCGGTGACCGTCAGCTGACCGGCCGGGTGGTCGCTGCCGACGACGAGGGCGTGCAGCTGGAGACCGACGACGGCCGTGCCGCCCTGGCGTACGCCCAGCTGGGCCCCGGCCGCGTACAGGTCGAGTTCACCCGGCTCGCCGAACTCGGTGAGCCGGACGACGAGTTCGACGACGCGGATGATTCCGACGAGATCGACGATTCAGACGACATCGACGACGAAGATGATGTGGAGGACGAGGAGAGGTGAACATCGACCTCGCGGCGCTGCGCGCACTCGAGCGCGAGCGGGAGATTCCGTTCGACACGATTCTCGCGGCGATCGAGACCGCGTTGCTGACCGCCTACCGGCACACCGACGGGGCCGAATCGCACGCCCGGGTGGAGATCGACCGCAAGTCGGGTGCCGCTCTGGTCTACGCGCAGGAGATGGACGACGACGGCAGCCTGGTGCGGGAGTGGGACGACACCCCGCACGACTTCGGCCGGATCGCCGCCATGACCGCCAAGCAGGTGATCCTCCAGCGGTTGCGGGAGGCCACCGACGAGGTGCACTTCGGTGAGTACGTGGGCCGCGAGGGCGACCTGGTCACCGGCGTGGTGCAGGCGCACGAGACGCGTACCGAGAAGGGCATCGTCAGCGTCGACCTGGGCAAGCTGGAGGGTGTGCTGCCGCAGTCCGAGCAGGTGCCCGGTGAGCGGTACGCGCACGGCGAGCGGGTCCGCTGTGTCGTGGTGCACGTGGCGAAGGGCATGCGCGGGCCGCAGATCACGCTGTCCCGGTCGCACCCGGCTCTGGTCAAGAAGATGTTCGCCCTTGAGGTGCCGGAGATCGCCGACGGCACCGTGGAGATCGGCGCCATCGCCCGGGAGGCCGGCCACCGTACGAAGATCGCCGTCCGCTCCACCACTCCCGGGGTGAACGCCAAGGGCGCCTGCATCGGCCCGATGGGTCAGCGGGTGCGTGCCGTCATGAGCGAGCTGCACGGTGAGAAGATCGACATTATCGACTGGTCGGACGACCCGGCCACCTTCGTCGGCAACGCCCTGTCGCCGGCCAAGGCGTTGCGGGTCGAGGTTGTCGACCTGGCTGGTCGGGCCGCCCGGGTGACAGTTCCCGACTTTCAGCTCTCGCTCGCCATCGGTCGGGAGGGGCAGAATGCCCGACTCGCGGCACGATTGACCGGTTGGCGAATCGACATTCGCTCCGATGCGGAGCAGACCGCGCCGGCCGCGCGTGGGGTGTCTGATCACGTGCGGGAGCCGGGCGGAGCGATCTCGGGCAGCTAGGGGTAGACTTCTTCCAGTGGTACGACGCGTGCAACCGGAGCGCACCTGTGTGGGTTGCCGGAAACGCGCGCCGGCCAGCGAATTGCTGCGGATCGTCGCGGTCAGGGACGAGGCTGGTCACAGTCTCCGGCCTGATCCGCTCCGCAGGCTGCCGGGTCGGGGAGCGAACATGCACCCGGATCCGGCCTGCTTCGCGCTGGCGATGCGGCGCCGCGCCTTCGGGCGTGCGCTGCGCAACACCGAGGTCCTCGACCACGGTGTGCTGGCGGAGCACGTCGATGCGCCAACCACTACGTCCGGTCAGCCCGACCGGGCGAGGGTCGCTAGCAGGGTAGGACGACCGACATGAGCACACGATGAAGTCCCTGAAATGACCAGGCTTCAAGTGCACGAGTGAGGTCGCTGCGGGTGCTGCCCGCACGACCTCGGAGTGAGGAGTGCAGTGGCAGGCAAGGCCCGCGTTCACGAGCTTGCAAAAGAGCTCGGGGTCGAGAGTAAGACCGTTCTCGCCAAGTTGAAGGAAATGGGCGAGTTCGTGAAGTCCGCGTCCAGCACCGTCGAGGCGCCCGTCGCCCGTCGGCTGCGTAACGCATTCGTCGCGTCCGCCGGAGCCCCGGCTCCGGCCGCCCCGTCGGCGCCCGCGTCGACGCCGGCTTCAAACCCGACCCCGACGCCAACCCCGGCCCCGGGCGCTCCCCGGGTCTCGGCCAAGCCGATGCCGCCTCGGCGGCCGGCCGCGCCGGCACCCGGTCCGAAGCCCAAGGGTCCGGTTCCCGGTGCTCCGCAGTCGGCGACCCCGGTCGCCAAGCCGGCGAGTGCCCACGACATCGAGGTGGCGGCCGCGGAAGCGCGTGCCGCCGCGCTGAAGGCTGAGCAGGAGGCCGCGGTCAAGGCCGCGCAGGCCGCCCGCCAGCAGCAGCGGGACAACCCCGTTCGCCGGGAGCCTCCGGCTGACGGTGCCAACCGTCCCGGCCCGCGGCCGGGTCCTGCGGCGATGCCGCCCCGTCCCGGTTCGCCGGCAGCTCGGCCGAACACGCCGGCTCCCGGTCCGGGTGCCCGGCCGGGCGGTCGTCCGCCGGCGCGCGGTGCCGGTAACAACCCGTTCGGCATCCAGGGTGGCCAGCAGCAGCGGCCCCCGGCCGCCGGTGCGGGTGGCCCTCGGCCGAACACCCCGGCGGGTATGCCGCCGCGGCCGAGCCCGAACTCCATGCCGCCGCGGCCCAGCCCGGCGTCCATGCCGAGTCAGCGTCCGGCTGCCGGTCGTCCCGGTCCGGGTGGCGCTGGTCGTCCCGGTGGCGGTGGCGGTGGCGCCGGTCGTCCCGGTGGCGGTGGCGGCGGGTTCCGTGGCGGTCCCGGCGGTGGCGCCGGTGGCGGTGGCGGTTACCGCGGCGGCCCCGGTGGTGGCGCTGGTGCCGGCGGTGGCGGTGGCTACCGTGGCGGTCCCGGCGGCGGTGGCGGTGCTCCCGGTGGCGGTTTCCGTCCGGGTGCTCCGTCCGGTGGCGGCGGTCGTCCGGGTGCTGGTGGTCGTGGCCGTGGCGGCGGTGCCGCGGGTGCCTTCGGGCGTCCGGGTGGCCGGCCGACGCGCGGTCGCAAGTCCAAGAAGCAGCGCAGACAGGAGTTCGACAACCTGTCGGCTCCGACCATGAGCTCGGGTGCTCCCCGGGGTCAGGGTCAGATCGTCCGGCTCTCCCGTGGCGCCTCGCTGTCCGACTTCGCGGACAAGATCAACGCCAACCCGGGTTCGCTGGTCCAGGAGATGTTCAACCTGGGCGAGATGGTCACCGCGACCCAGTCCTGTTCTGACGACACCCTGAATCTGCTGGGTGAGCACCTGGGCTTCGACATCCAGATCGTCAGCCCGGAGGACGAGGACCGTGAGCTGCTCGCGCAGTTCAACATCGACCTCGACGCGGAGGTGGCCGAGGAGCGTCTGGTCAGCCGTGCGCCGGTGGTGACCGTCATGGGTCACGTCGACCACGGTAAGACCAAGCTGCTCGACGCGATCCGCAAGGCGAACGTCGTTGCCGGTGAGGCGGGTGGCATCACCCAGCACATCGGTGCCTACCAGGTCCACGTCCCGCACGAGGGCGAGGACCGGGCGGTCACCTTCATCGACACCCCGGGTCACGAGGCGTTCACCGCCATGCGTGCTCGTGGCGCCCAGGTCACCGACATCGTGATCCTGGTCGTCGCGGCCGACGACGGTGTCATGCCGCAGACCATCGAGGCGTTGAACCACGCCAAGGCGGCCGACGTGCCGATCGTGGTCGCGGTCAACAAGGTCGACAAGCCGGACGCCAACCCGGACAAGGTCCGCCAGCAGCTGACCGAGTACGGCCTGGTCGCCGAGGAGTACGGCGGCGACACCATGTTCGTCAACGTGGCTGCCAAGCCCGGCATCGGCATCGAGGAACTGCTCGAGGCCGTCCTGCTGACCGCCGACGCGTCGTTGGAGCTGACCGCTCCGATCGACGGGCCGGCGCAGGGTGTGGCCATCGAGGCGCACCTGGACAAGGGCCGCGGTGCGGTGGCGACGGTGCTGGTGCAGAAGGGCACGCTGCGGGCGGGCGACTCGATCGTCGCCGGTGGGGCGCACGGCCGGGTCCGGGCCATGCTCGACGAGAACGGCAACCAGCTCTCCGAGGCTGGGCCGGCGCGTCCGGTCATGGTGCTGGGTCTGACCGCGCCTCCCGGTGCGGGCGACACGTTCCTCGCCGCGGCGGACGACCGCACGGTGCGGCAGATCGCCGAGCAGCGGCAGGCACGGCGGCGGGCGGCGTCCTTCGCCAACTCCCGTGGTCGGGCCACCCTCGAGACGCTCATGGAGCAGCTCAAGGAGGGCGAGAAGACCTCGCTCAACCTCATCCTCAAGGGCGATGTCTCCGGTTCGGTGGAGGCCCTGGAGGACGCGCTGTTCAACCTCGACATCCCCGAGGAAGTTCAGCTCAAGGTCCTCGACCGGGGCGTCGGCGCGATCACCGAGAGCAACGTCATGCTCGCGAGTGCGTCGTCCGAGCCGGTCACGATCATCGGCTTCAACGTGCGGGCCTCCAACAAGGTCCGTGAGATGGCCGACCGCGAGGGCGTGGAGATCCGGTACTACACCGTCATCTACCAGGCCATCGAGGAGATCGAGGCAGCGCTCAAGGGCCTGCTCAAGCCGGAGTACGAGGAGGCCGAGCTGGGCAGCGCGGAGATCCGCGACGTCTTCCGCTCGTCCAAGATCGGCAACATCTCCGGTTGCATCGTCCGGTCGGGCATCATCCGACGCAACGCGAAGGCTCGACTGCTTCGGGACGGGGCGGTCGTGGCGGACAACCTCACGATCACCTCGCTCAAGCGGTTCAAGGACGACGCCACCGAGGTCCGCGAGGGCTTCGAGTGCGGTCTGACCCTGGGTGGTTACAACAACGTCCAGGTCGGCGACGTCATCGAGACCTTCGAGATGCGGGAGAAGGTTCGCGCCTGATCCGGCAGTGACACGCTGATCAAGGGGTTTACGCCGAGTCGGCGTAAACCCCTTGATCATGCGGGGCGGGTTGGCGGTATCGTCCGGGGCGATGTTCACCGGAACCGCGGTCTTCGACCTGCTGCTGCCGGGCGACTCCAGGTCGCTCAAGGCCAAGAGATCATATGTACGGCCGATAGTGGCGGCGCTGCGCCGCTTCGAGGTGTCGGCCGCCGAGGTGGGTGCGCTCGACCTGCACGGTCGGGCGCAGCTCGCGGTGGCCGTGGTGGCCGCCGAGACGGCGCACGTCCGCGAGGTGCTCGACTCCTGTGAGCGCCTCGTGGCCGGTCGCCCCGAGGTCGAGTTGCTGTCGGTCCGCCGTCGCCTGTACGGCGTGGACGACGACTGACCATGGTGCCGGCTGTGCCGGGCGACCGGAGCGGCCCCGAAGGTAATGTTCGAGTTGTTGGCTGGTCGGCCGGCGGTCTGCGGGCCGCCGGTTCGACCGGAAGCAGGACGCCGTGGAGGTGGCGAGATGTCTGATCCGGCCAAGGTACGCCGGCACGCGGAACGGGTGCGTGAGCTGGTCGCGTCGGTGGTGCGGAGCCAGATCAAGGATCCGCGGCTCGGGATGATCACCATCACCGATGCCCGGATTACCGCTGACCTGCGCGACGCGACGGTCTTCTACACGGTGCTCGGTGACTCGGTGGCCCAGGCGGACACCGCCGCGGCGCTGGAGAGCGCCAAGGGGATGCTGCGCAGCACTGTCGGCAAGGCCCTCGGGCTGCGCCACTCGCCGACCCTCGCGTTCGTCCTCGACGACGTGCAGGACCAGGTCAAGCACATCGACGACCTGCTCGCCGCCGCCCGCAACGCCGACGCCGAGGTGCAGCGACTCGCCGCCCAGGCGAAGTACGCGGGCGAGGCCCAGCCGTACCGGGTGGACGACGACATCGATGAGGCCGACGAGACGGACGAGGCCGACGAGGCCACCGACGTCGGTGACACTCCGCGGGGTGGGGAGACGCGGTGACCAGCATCGCCAGCACCCCGCTCGCCGGGGCGGCCGGGCTCGGCCCCGCCGAGGCGGACTGGGCTGCCGCCGAGGCGTTGGTGCGGGCTGTCCCGCCGACCGGCCGGGTGCTGTTGATCTGCCACATCAACCCGGACGGCGACGCGCTGGGCAGCATGCTCGGCTTCGGTCTGGGTCTGCGGCAGTTCGGCGTACGCGAGGTGCAGGCGACGTTTCCCGGGCCGCCGGAGGTGCCGGAGCCGTTCCGCGGGATGCCCGGGCTGGACCTGTTGGTCCCGGCGGAGGCCGCCGACCCGGCGCCCGATCTGGTGATCTGCTTCGACGCGGCGAGCGAGTCGCGCCTCGGCGAGTTGGCCGGGCGGTTGTCGTCGGCGGCTGCGGCGCTGGTGCTGGACCACCACGCCTCCAACTGTGGTTTCGGCGCGGTCAACCTTGTCGATCCGGGCGCGGCGGCCACGTCGGTAGTGGCGGAGCAGTTGCTCGCCCGGCTCGGGGTGGTGGTGGATCCCGCCATCGCCGAGTGCCTCTACACGGCGCTGACCACTGACACCGGGTCGTTCCGCTTCGACGCGACCACTCCGGCCGTACACGAGATGGCCGCCCGGTTGCTGGCGACCGGCATCTCGCCGGGTGACATCTCCCGGCGGGTCTTCGACACCCGGCCGTTCGGCGCGGTCCGTCTCTTCGGTGAGGTGCTCGGCCGGGCTCGGCTGGAGCCGGCCGCCGCCGGCGGGCACGGGCTGGTCTGGACCTTCGCCACGCTTGACGACCTGGCCCGGCACGACCAGCGGCCGTACGTGCTGGAGGCGCTCATCGACTCGGTGCGCTGCACGGCCGAGGCGGATGTGAGCTGCGTGGTGAAGCAGACCAGGCCCGCCGAGTGGGCCGTCTCGATGCGCAGCAAGGGCGCTGTGGACGTCAGTCGGGTCGCTGTCGCGCTGGGCGGTGGTGGGCACACGTTCGCGGCCGGGTTCACCGGCCGGGGCACTGCCGAGCAGGTGGTCGAGGCGATCCGCGGGCAGTTGGACGCCGCGTTGATCGGCTGACGCCTCCCGGTGCCAGCCACCGTGCGGCCGGTTCGGAAGATCAGGGTCAGCTCCGGGGAGTGTTGGTCTTCCCGCGCTGCGTGATACCGGGAAGAATCGCGGGATGGAGCAGCCGCACGACCTCACCGTCGAGGCCCCCCGCGCCTGGGACCGGCCCGCCGTCTCGGTTCCCGTCCTCGTCTGCCTGTCGCTCGTCGGCGGCCGGTTGGCGTCCTTCTCCACCGAGGCGAATCTGTTCACCCTCGGCACGGGTGGGGTGCTGATCTGGCTCGGTCTGAGCAACCGGGTGCCCCGCCGGCCGGCGCCGCGCCGGCTGGGTGTGGGAGCGGCCTGGTGGGCGGTGCCGGTGGTGATCTTCGGTGTGTTCGAGGGCGTGACGTTCGTGATGGCCGCCGGCGACGACTTCCCCACCTTCTCCCGGCTGGCTGACCCTCTCCTGGAGGATCACCTGACCCGTTCGGCGGTGTGGTTCGCCTGGCTGGGCACGTTCTGGGGGCTGGTGCGGCGATGATGCGAGCGCTCGCCATCGGCGGTTTCCTCTCCGCGCTGGTCCTCTTCGCCGTGGTCGAGTGGATGGCCCGGCGGGAGGGGTCCCGCATCCCCACGCTGGGCGAGGTCTGTGCCTACGTGATGCGCTACGAGGTCGGTCCGGTGCCGGTGGGCCGGATCGGTCTGTTCGGGTTCTGGTGGTGGCTGGGCTGGCACTTGCTGGCTCGCTGAGCCGGGTTGCCGACGGTCCAAATGGCGGGAACCGTGAGCAGTATGTGGACCTGAACGATAACTTGGGAGAAGGCCGGTACCGCATGGCGGTGCAGGTCATGGGCGGTGGTGCCACACCCCGTGCTGCCTCCCACCAGGGTCGGATCGACCCGGGCTCACGCTGCCCAGTCGGCTGCTCCGGTAACCCCGGACCGCCGTGGGGCGCTCAGCAGGACCGCCCGTGAGGGTCGCCGTGTGCCGGCGGCTCACGCCCTGGGAAGAGGAGCGCCACCATGCCGAACAAGCCCAAGCCCGAGACCACCACCGACGACGCCCGCGAGCAGGCCCGCCGCGCGCTGCAGACGTCGATGGACACCCGCCAGTGACCCGACAGATCCGAGGGTGATTCCTCAGGTCGGTGCCGGTTGGCAAGTCGCGGTGGATCATCTGGTCGCTGCGGCCGGAGGGTTCGGACGCCTACCGGTTCGCCTGTGGAGCTGAATCGTCTGCGACATCGCGGCGTGATTCGTCTACGACATCAGCTCCACAGCGTCTGACCAGACCGACCGACGCCCCGCCTCCTCGCCAGCAGGCGCTGCGCCGGGGCCTGGGGCCTGCGGCGAGCCTGAGCGCCGCCCGGCGGCGAGGCGCACCGACGAAGGTAAGCAGTCGTCGAGATTGCGATCCTTACCGCGCTCGTGCCAGGATCGGCGGCGATGAGCCAGACCGCCACCACCGACCGATCCGTCTCGCCGCGCCGGATCGCCAGCCTCGCCCTGCCGGCGCTCGTGGTGCTCGCCGCCGAGCCGCTCTACGTGCTCGTCGACACCGCAGTGGTCGGCCACCTCGGCCGGGTGCCGCTCGCCGCGCTCGCCGTCGGCGGCACGGTGATGACGCTCACCGCCTGGGTCGGCACAGTGGTCGCGTACGGCACCACCGGGCGTGCGGCCCGCCGCTTCGGCGCGGGTGACCGGGCCGCCGCGGTGGCCGAGGGCGTCCAGTCGTCCTGGTTGGCGTTCGGCGTCGGACTGCTGATCGCCATCGGCATGCAGTTCGGCGGGGCCGCGCTCGCGCGTACCCTCGCCGGAGGTGGTGGCGACGTGGCCGACGCCGCCGCACACTGGCTGCGGATCGCGGCCCTCGGCGCCCCGGGCCTGCTGCTCGCCGCCGCCGGCAACGGCTGGCTGCGCGGTGTGCAGGACACTCGCCGCCCGCTGTACTTCGTGCTCGGCCCCAACCTGCTCTCCGCGCTGCTCTGCCCGCTGCTCGTCTACCCCGGCGGGTTGGGTTTGGTCGGCTCGGCGGTGGCGAACGTCGTCGCGCAGACGCTCTGCGGGGTGCTCTTCGCCGCCGCCCTGGTCGCCGAGCGGGTGTCGTTGCGGCCCCAACCCCGCGTGATCCGCCAGCAACTGGTGCTCAGCCGGGACCTGCTGATCCGTGGGCTGGCCTTCCAGGCCAGCTTCCTGTCCGCGACCGCCGTCGCCGCCCGCTTCGGTGCCGCCGCCGTCGGCGCCCACCAGATCGCCCTGCAACTCTGGTTCTTCACCGCGCTGGTGCTCGACGCCCTCGCCATCGCCGCGCAGTCCCTGGTCGGCGCCGCGCTCGGTGCCGGCGACGACGCTGGCGCACGAGCCCTCGCCCGCCGGATCGGGCTGCTCGGCGGCATCTGCGGCGTCGGCTTCGCGCTGCTCGTCGCCGCCGGCGCCGGCGTCGTCCCGTCGTGGTTCAGCTCCGACCAGGAGGTACGCGAACAGGCCAGGGTGGCCTGGCCATGGTTCGTCGTCATGCTGCCGTTGGCCGGGATGGTGTTCGCCCTCGACGGCGTGCTGATCGGCGCCGGCGACGTGCGTTACCTGCGCAACCTCACCATCGTGGCGGCGCTCGGCGGTTTCCTGCCGGCCATCTGGCTGGCGTACGCCCTCGACCTCGGGCTGGGCGGGATCTGGGCCGGGCTCACGGTGTTCGTGGTGATCCGGCTGGTCGCCCTGCTGCTGCGACTGCGAAACGGACGCTGGGCGGTGACCGGCGCGGTCCGCTGACGCCGCCGATCGTCCGGGTCACGCCGGGCCTGCCCACGTACTGGGGAGTACGGGGCATCTGGCAGGCTTGGCCGACGTGAGCACCGATGGTCTGATCGTGGTCGACAAGCCCGGCGGCATGACGTCGCACGACGTCGTGGCACGCATCCGCCGACTGGCGAAGACCCGACGGGTCGGGCACGGCGGCACCCTCGACCCGATGGCCACCGGCGTGCTGGTGATCGGCGTCGGCCGGGCCACCCGCCTGCTGACCTACGTCATCGGCGCCGGTAAGAGTTACGCCGGCACCATTCGACTCGGCCAGACCACTGTCACCGACGACGCCGAGGGCGACGTGACCGGCACCGTGCCGGCCGGCCAGGTCACCGACGAGGCGATCCGGTCCGCGCTGGCCGGGCTCAGCGGCGAGGTCGACCAGGTGCCGAGCGCGGTCAGCGCCATCAAGATCGATGGGCAGCGGGCGTACAAGCGGGTCCGCGACGGGGAGAGCATCGAACTGCCCGCCCGGCGGGTCACCATCTCCCGGCTGGAGGTGCTGGCGATCCGCCGCACCGAACCGGACGTCGTGGACGTGGACGTGGACGTGACCTGCTCCTCCGGCACGTACATCCGGGCCATCGCCCGGGACGCCGGCCTGGCGCTCGGCGTCGGCGGGCACCTCACGGCGCTGCGGCGCACCGCTGTCGGTGGTTTCACCCTCGCCGAGGCGGCGACCCTCGACGAGTTGGAGCAGCGTGCCCCGGACGTGGTGAACCTGCCACTGGACGCGGCGGCCGACCGGTTCTTCGCCCGCCGGGAGGCCACACCCGACGAGGCCCGGGTGCTCGCTCACGGCGGACCGCTGGATCCGGCCGGCCTCACCGGGCCGTACGCCGTCTTCGGGCCGGCCGGCGGCCTGATCGCTATCGTCAGCGAGCGGGACGGACGGGCCCGCGCGGAGATCGTGCTCGCCCCGGCCTGAGGCCGGGCGGCAGGGGAGGAACGGCATGCAGCGGTGGCGGGGGTACGACGCGGCGCCCGGCGGGTGGGGACGCTCGGTCGTCACCATCGGCGTCTTCGACGGCGTGCACAAGGGGCACCAGGCGACCATCGGGCACGCCGTGGCCCGGGCCCGCGAGTTGGGCGTGCAGTCGGTGGTGGTCACCTTCGACCCGCACCCGGCCGAGGTGGTCCGCCCCGGTTCGCACCCGGCGGTGCTCACCGAGCCGGCCCGCAAGGCCGAGCTGATCGAGGCGCTCGGTGTCGACGTGCTCTGCGTGGTGCCGTTCACCCCGGAGTTCTCCCGGGTGCCGGCCGAACAGTTCGTGCACGACGTCCTGGTCGAGAACCTGCACGCGGCGTTGGTGGTGGTCGGCGGCAACTTCCGCTTCGGGCACCGGGCCGCCGGTGACGTGGCACTGCTGGAACGGCTGGGTCAGACGTTCGGCTTCGGCGTGGAGGGCGCCCCGCTCGTCGCCGAGGCCGGCACCGTCTTCTCCTCCACGTACATCCGGTCCTGCGTCGACGCGGGTGACGTGGGAGCGGCGGCCGCCGCGCTGGGCCGCCCACACCGGGTGGAGGGCGTCGTGGTCCGTGGCGACCAGCGGGGCCGGGAGCTGGGCTTTCCCACCGCAAACCTCCTCTGCCACAGGTACGCGGCGGTCCCCGCCGACGGGGTGTACGCGGCCCGGCTGATCCGCCGCGGTCAGCACGAGCCGCTGCTGGCGGCGGTCTCGGTCGGCACCAACCCGACGTTCTCCGGCCGGGAACGACGGGTCGAGGCGTACGCGCTGGACTTCTCCGGCGACCTGTACGGCGAGCGGCTGGCCCTGGACTTCGTGGCGCACCTGCGAGGTCAGATCCGGTACGACTCGATCGAGCCGCTGATCGCCCAGATGAACCAGGACGTCGAGCGCACCAGGCGCGTTCTGGCCTGATCATGGCGGCGTGACGGGTCGCCACCGAGGCCCTTGGCCGGGTGTTACCGGCGGGTGCTGGTAGTCTTGCCCGGACGTCGGGTGACCGGCGTGGGGCCTCGCGTGCCTGCTCGACGCCGCGGGTGCGAGGTACCGGTCCGTTCCCGGTCCATCGGGACGACGGACACCCACTTGATCAACCCATCGAAACAGGGAGAACATGGCGCTCGATCAGGAAGCCAAGGCCAGCATCCGCGCGGAGTACGCGACCGCCGAGGGCGACACCGGTTCGCCGGAGGTCCAGGTAGCGGTCCTCACCAAGCGGATCGCCGAGCTGACCGAGCACCTGAAGGTGCACAAGCACGACCACCACAGCCGCCGTGGGCTGCTGCTGCTGGTCGGCCGGCGCCGTCGGTTGCTCAACTACGTCCAGAAGAAGGACATTGCCCGCTACCGGTCGCTCATCGAGCGGCTCGGTCTGCGCCGGTGACGTGACGGGGGAGTGGCTGGACAGCCGCTCCCCCGTACCGCGTCCCACCTGAGGAAACACGGGCCGCGCGACCACCCGAGAGGGAGCCGGTCAGCGTACCGGTCTCCGGTAGTGGCCCCCGGGAACCCGGCATCATGCCGGCCACCCGGGCGCTTCGATCGAAGACCGGCCGGCTGAGCAGCTCCCCGATGTCGTGGGCCCACGACGCGAAGGAGCACGACAGCACATGACCGAGACCAAACTCGGCACCGAATCCCGCACCGCCGTGATCGACAACGGGTCCTTCGGCACCCGCGAGATCACCTTCTCCACCGGTCGACTGGCTCGCCAGGCTGCCGGTTCCGTCATCGCCCAGCTGGGCGAGACGGTGGTTCTCTCCGCCACGACCGCCGGTAAGCACCCGAAGGAGCAGTTCGACTTCTTCCCGCTCACCGTCGACGTCGAGGAGCGGATGTACGCCGCGGGCCGCATCCCCGGCTCGTTCTTCCGCCGCGAGGGTCGGCCCAGCGAGGACGCGATCCTCACCTGCCGGCTGATCGACCGGCCGCTGCGCCCGTCCTTCGTCAAGGGCCTGCGTAACGAGGTCCAGGTCGTCGAGACCATCCTCGCGCTCGACCCGCAGCACCCGTACGACGTCGTGGCGATCAACGCCGCCTCGATGTCGACCAAGCTCTCCGGCCTGCCGTTCTCCGGCCCGATCGGTGCGACCCGCGTCGCCCACATCGACGGCCAGTGGGTCGCCTTCCCGACCCTGGAGGAGCTGGCTCGCGCCACCTTCGACATGGTCGTCGCCGGCCGCACGCTCGACGACGGCGACGTCGCGATCATGATGGTCGAGGCCGAGGCCACTCCGAACGCCGTCGCTCTCATCTCGGCCGGTGCCACCGCCCCGACCGAGGAGGTCGTCGCCAGCGGCCTGGAGGCCGCCAAGCCGGCGATCCGTGAGCTGTGCCGCGCGCAGAGCGAGCTGGCCGAGGTCGCCGCCAAGCCGGTCACCGAGTTCCCGGTCTTCCTGGACTACCAGGACGACGTGTACGACGCCGTCTCCGAGCTGGCCCGCGGCGAGGTCGCCGAGGCGATCACCATCGCCGGCAAGGCCGACCGCGAGGAGGCCCTGGACCGGGTCAAGGCCCGCGTCGCCGAGGAGTTGGGCGCTCGGTTCGAGGGCCGGGAGAAGGAGCTGTCCGCCGCCTTCCGGTCGCTCACCAAGTCCGAGGTGCGCAACCGCGTGCTGCGCGAGCAGGTCCGCATGGACGGGCGTGGCCCGCGCGACATCCGGGCGCTGACCGCCGAGGTCGGCGTGCTGCCCCGGGTGCACGGTTCCGCGCTGTTCGAGCGGGGCGAGACCCAGATCCTGGGCGTCACCACGCTGAACATGCTCCGCATGGAGCAGATGGTGGACACGCTGTCCCCGGAGAACCGCAAGCGCTACATGCACAACTACAACTTCCCGCCGTACTCGACCGGTGAGACCGGCCGGGTTGGCTCGCCGAAGCGTCGCGAGATCGGCCACGGCGCTCTCGCCGAGCGCGCGCTGATCCCGGTGCTGCCGTCGCGCGAGGAGTTCCCGTACGCCATCCGGCAGGTGTCGGAGGCGCTCGGCTCCAACGGCTCCACCTCGATGGGTTCGGTCTGCGCGTCGACGCTGGGCCTGCTCTCCGCAGGTGTGCCGCTGAAGGCGCCGGTCGCGGGCATCGCGATGGGGCTCATCTCCGACGAGGTGGACGGCAAGACCCAGTACGTGACGCTGACCGACATCCTCGGAGCCGAGGACGCGTTCGGTGACATGGACTTCAAGGTCGCCGGCACGCCGGAGTTCGTCACCGCGCTCCAGCTCGACACCAAGCTCAACGGCATCCCGTCGGACGTGCTGGCTGCCGCGTTGCAGCAGGCCAACGAGGCCCGGCAGGTCATCCTCGGCGTCATGAAGGCGGCGATCGAGGCTCCGGCCGAGATGTCCGACTACGCGCCGCGGGTCACCACCGTCAAGATCCCGGTCGACAAGATCGGCATGGTGATCGGCCCGAAGGGGCAGACCATCAACGCGATCCAGGACGAGACCGGCGCCGAGATCTCCATCGAGGACGACGGCACGATCTACGTCGGCGCCACCAACGGCCCGTCGGCCCAGGCGGCCGTCGACCGGATCAACGGCATCGCCAACCCGACGCTGCCGAAGCAGGGCGAGCGGTTCCTCGGCACTGTGGTCAAGACCGCC
Organism: Micromonospora sp. NPDC005710; assembly: GCF_040630995.1. NCBI lineage: Bacteria > Bacillati > Actinomycetota > Actinomycetes > Micromonosporales > Micromonosporaceae > Micromonospora > Micromonospora sp. NPDC005710. The sequence continues at coordinate 49,782 of NZ_JBEXYP010000031.1, forward strand.
GCGTTCGGCGCGTTCATCTCGCTGCTGCCGGGCCGCGACGGTCTGCTGCACATCTCCAAGGTGGGCGACGGCAAGCGGGTCGAGCGCGTCGAGGACTTCCTCAACGTCGGCGACCGGGTCGAGGTCGAGATCGCGGACATCGACGCCCGCGGCAAGATCTACCTCGACAAGGTCCGCCCCGAGGGCACCGAGGCTCCGGCCGTCGGTGAGGCCGCCGCTGGCGACCGGCCGGCTGGCCGTGACCGTGGCGACCGGGCTCCGCGCGACCGCGGCGACCGTGACCGTGGCGGCGACCGTGGCGGGCGTGGCCCGGAGCGCGGCGGCGAGGGCGGCAACGGCGGCGGCGGCGAGGGTGGCGAGGGCGGCGAGCGTCCGCGCCGCCGGACCCGGCACAGCTGATCGTCGTACCACGCATCACCCACCCCTCGTCGAACCGGGAGCACCACGTGAGTCGGGCCATCAGCGCGCCGTTTCCACCGGATCGACGGGGGGTGGCCCCGTCTCGGGACACCGGGGCGGGCCGCTCCGGCGGCACCGCCCGCGCGGTGACCCGGACACTCAGCGACGATCCGCTGGGCGGCACGGTACGTCGTACCGTGCTGCCCAGCGGCCTGCGCGTCCTCACCGAGGCGATCCCGGCGATGCGCAGCGTCTCGTTCGGCATCTGGGTGGCCGTCGGTTCGCGTGACGAGACCGGCCCGCAGGCCGGTGCCGCGCACTTCCTCGAACACCTGCTGTTCAAGGGCACCCACAAGCGCACCGCGCTGGAGATCTCCTCGCAGATCGAGGCGGTGGGTGGCGAGACGAACGCCTTCACCACGAAGGAATACACCTGCTACTACGCCCGCGTGCTGGACGAGGACCTGCCGCTGGCGATCGACGTGATGTGCGACCTGGTCGCCGACTCGCTCTTGGAGCCCGCCGACGTCGAGACCGAGCGTGGCGTGATCCTGGAAGAGATCGCCATGCACGACGACGAGCCGGGCGACGAGGTGCACGACCTCTTCGTCCAGGCCGTCTACGGCGATCACCCGCTGGGCCGGCTCATCTCCGGCACCGCGGAGACCGTCACCCCGATGACCCGCCGGCAGATCCAGAGCTTCTACCGGGGTCGCTACACCGCGCCGCAGATCGTCATCGCCGCCGCCGGCAACCTCGACCACGCCGCGGTGGTCAAGCTGGTCCGGCAGGCAGTGCGTGGCACCCCACTGGACAGCGACCCGGCCAGCCCGGCGCCGCACCGCGCGGCGACCCCTGCGGTACGCACCAAACCGGCGACCACACTGGTGGAGCCGAAGGAAACCGAGCAGGCCCACGTCATCCTCGGTTGCCCCGGCATCGACCGGCTCGACGATCGACGCTTCGCCCTCGGGGTGCTCAACAACGTGCTCGGCGGCGGCATGTCCAGCCGCCTGTTCCAGGAGATCCGCGAGCAGCGCGGCCTCGCGTACTCCGTCTACTCCTACGCCAGCCAGTACGCCGACAGCGGCCTCTTTGCCGTCTACGCCGGCTGCGCGCCGGGCAAGGTCGACGAGGTGCTGGCTCTCACCCGCGCCGAGCTGGCCCGGGTGGCCGCCGAGGGGTTGACCGAGGCCGAGGTGGCCCGGGGCAAGGGGATGAGCAAGGGCTCCTTCGTGCTCGGCTTGGAGGACACCGGCTCCCGGATGAGCCGGTTGGCAAAGGGTGAGCTGCTGTACGGCGACCTGATGCCTGTCGACGAACTGCTCCGCCGGGTCGACGAGGTCACCGTGGAGGACGTGAACGTCCTCGCCGCCGAGGTGCTCAGCCGCCCGATGTCGCTGGCCGTGGTGGGCCCGTTCGGCGCCGGCGACTTCACTGTCTGAGGGCTGCCGCCTCCGGCGTGGGCGGCGACCTTTCGAGTGCGGCATCCCGGCGGGTGGATGCCGCCGGATCCGGCCTGAGGGGCACGTCCCGATTGGGATAGGTTGTGCCCCGTGACTGACGAGCAGAAGACCCCGGCCCAGCAGCTGGGGGTCGGCGTGTTTGGTGCCCGGGGCCGGATGGGCATCGAGGTCTGCAAGGCCGTCGACGCCGCCGACGACCTCACCCTCGTGGCGTCGATCGACCAGGGTGACAGCCGATCCGCCGTCTCCAGCGCCCAGGTGGTCGTCGACTTCACCACGCCGGACGTCGTCATGGACAACCTCCAGTGGTGCATCGAGCAGGGCATCAGCGCGGTGGTCGGCACGACCGGCTTCACCGAGCAACGCCTGGAGCAGGTGCGTGCCTGGCTGGCCGACAAGCCCGAGGTGGGCGTGGTCATCGCCCCGAACTTCGGCATCGGCGCGGTCCTGATGATGCAGTTCGCCGCCCGCGCCGCCCGGCACTTCGAGTCCGTCGAGATCATCGAGCAGCACCACCCCCGCAAGCTGGACGCCCCGAGCGGGACCGCCACCCACACCGCCCGGCAGATCGCCCAGGCCCGCGCCGAAGCCGGCCTCGGCCCGGTCCCGGACGCCACCAAGGACGAGGTGCCGGGTGCGCGCGGCGCCGACATCGACGGGGTACGCGTCCACGCGGTGCGCGCCACCGGCCTGGTCGCCCACCAGGAGGTGCTGTTCGGGGGCACCGGCGAGACGCTCACCATCCGACACGACTCGTACGACCGGGTGTCGTTCATGCCGGGCGTGCTGCTGGCCGCCCGCGCGGTGCGCAACCGCCCCGGCCTCACCGTCGGCCTGGACGCCCTCCTCGACTGACCGGGCCGGGCCGCCTTCCGTCCCGGGCGCTGACGGCAACTGTCCAGAATCCACCGACGCGGCCCGGGTAGCATCCGCCGGATGATCGATGCCGGAGACCTGGACCGGGCCGGGCGGCGAGTCACGCTGCGGCCCGTCGACGACGACAACTGGCGGGCCGTGGCCGACGTCGCCCCACGCGACGACCAGCGCCGGTTCGTGGCCGCGCTCGGCGCGCGTTACCTGCTGCTCAGCATGCGTTCCGACGTGTGGAACTCGTTGGCGGTGTACGCCGACGAGACAGTCGTCGGCCACGTCATGTGGGGCGTGGACGACGACGGCTCACACTGGATCGGCGGGATGCTGATCGACGCCGCCGAGCAGGGCCAGGGCGTCGGCCGGGCCACCGTGCGGACGCTGGCTCCCTGGCTGGCGGCCCGGGACGGCAACCCCCCGGTCCGCCTGTCGTACCACCCCGACAACACCCCTGCCGCAACCCTCTACGAGTCCCTCGGCTTCCACCCCACTGGAGCCATGGACGACGAAGAGCTGATCGCCGAACAAACCCCCTGACCCCGTGACCCCGTGACCTTCGCCGATCTTGCGCTTTCTGTTGCGGTCTAAGGTGCATTTGCCGCATCTCGACAACCGAAAGTGCAAGATCGGCGGGGTGTCCGGCATGGCCTCCGTCGATCATGGAGTTGTGGTGCCTCACATAAGGGGCGTACAGGGAGCTGTTGCCCACCACAACTCCATGATCGACGGGGCAGGGCAGGGCGGGGCAGGGCAGGGCGGGGCAGGGCAGGGCGGGGCGGGGCGGGGCAGGGCGGGGCGGGGGGCGGGTCAGGGGTGGGGCGGAGGGCTCAGGGGCGGGCGGTGGGGTCGCTGTTACTGGGGGTGGGGATTGGGGGGCGTCGTTGGGTGGGGAGGGGTGGGGTCAGGGGAGTGGGGAGGCCGGTGACTGTGGCTTCGCCGGTGCGGTCGACAGTGACGTGCACCGGAGTGTTGGCCACGCGGAGGCCGTCGACCGCCACGGCACCGAGTTCCGATCCCGCCAGGGGGGCCAGTCGGACCGTGCCGCCCGGGACGTCCGGGTAGAGCCCCGTGGCGGCCTGGAGCAGCAGCACCGCGCCCGCCGCGGCCCATGCCTGGGGTCGGCAGGCGGCCGGGTACGGCACCGGTCGGTTGACGAGTGCCCGGTCGTCGCCGCCGTACAGTTCGGGCATCCGGTAGTCGAACGCCTCGGCCGCGCCGAGCAGCCCGTCCGCCAGACCGAGTGCGGCCTCGCGGTGACCGGCCCGGGCCAGCCCGCCGAGCACGATGGCGGTGTCGTGGGTCCAGATCGAGCCACAGTGGTACGACAGTGGGCTGAAGCCGGCGTCGTCGGTGGACATGGTGCGGAGCCCGAACCCGCTGGCCATCGTGTCGGTGGTGAGCAGACGCGCAACCTGTGCCTCCTCGTCCCGGTCGAGCAGGCCGGTGCCGAGCAGGTGACCGATGTTGCTGGTCAGTGAGTCGACGGGGCGCTTGTCGCGGTCGAGGGCCAGCGCGGGTTGCGGGCCGTGGCGTCCGTCGACCCAGAAGCTCTTGCGGAACCGGCCGACAAGTGCGGCGGCGTGTTCGCGCCAGCGGTCGGCGCCCGGTCGGCCGAACGCGTCGAGCAGGGCGGCGCCGTTCACGGCTGCCTCGTGGGCGTACCCCTGCACCTCGGCCAGCACGATCGGCGCGGTGGCCAGGGTGCCGTCGTGGAAGCGGACGGCGTCGCCGGAGTCCTTCCAGCCCTGGTTGGACAGGCCGTGTCCGGTGGTGTCGACGTATTCGACGAGCCCGTCGCCGTCCGGGTCGGCGTGCTCGCCGAGCCAGCGCAGCGCGGCCTCCAGGTGCGGCAGCAGGGGTTCGATCTGCTCGGCGGGCATTCCCCACCGCCAGGCGTCGTGCAGCAGGTTGACCCAGAGCATCGTGGCGTCGACGGTGCCGTAGTACGCCGGGGGAAGGCGTAGGCCGTTGTCGGGCAGGGCGAACGTGTGGCGGCGCAGCTCGTGCAGGATCTTGCCGGGCGCCTCGCCGGTCGTCGGGTCGACGCGGGTGCCCTGCCGGCGGGCCAGTACGCGCAGGGTGCCGGCGGCCAGGTCGGTGCCGAGCGGCAGCATCATCCGGGCGGCCCAGAGGCTGTCCCGGCCGAACAGGGTGAGGAACCAGGGCACCCCGGCGCCGAGGAACACGTCACCTGGTGCGCCGGTCTCGGCCAGTCGGAGGCCGCGCAGGTCGTCAAGGCTGCGGTCGAGGAGTCGGACGAGGCGCCGGTCGTCGGCTGTCACCTCGGGTCGGGACCATTCGGGCTCGCCGGCCGGGCCGACGACGACGGCGCGTGGGTCGTCGACGGTCAACTGCCAGCGCAGCACTGTCTCGCCGCCAGGGGGCAGGTCGACGGGCCAGGTCAGCCGGGGCGTGGTGGCCCGCTCGTCGCCGGCGAGCACGTCGGCGTCCGGCGCGGTGACGGTGACGGTGATCCCGGTGCCCGACCAGGTGAGCGTGCCCGGCCGAACAGCAACGGCGCTCAGCGCGTCGGTGGCGCCACCGGACTTGACGACCTCGATGGGTGCCAGGTCGCAGGCGAGGTCGACGGTGACTGTGGCCCGTACGCCGACGGTGGCGGTGGAGGTGATGCGCAGTTCCTCGGTGATGCCGTGGCGGGTGGCCCGCCGGAGTCGGTCGACGCGGACGGTGGGGTCGGGCGTGGGGTCACCGAGCCAGCGGGCCAGGCCCACGAAGTGCGCGCCATGTGGGCCGTCGTCGGCGCGGGTGAGCCCTTCGAGTTCCCGTTCGTCGACCCGCAGCTCGGCGCGGGAGAGCACCCGGGCGTCGGCGTGGAAGACGCCCTGGACGCCGGTGGGGCGGATCTGCCCGGTCGCGTCCCCCAGCGCGCTGGTCGGGGCGAAGACCACCCCGACCAACTCGTGCAGGAGGGGTTGCAGCTGGCGTTCGATCACGGTGTGGCTCCAGATCCTCGGGGTGCGGGGCGGCCATCTTGACAACGCGCCCCTGGCGGTGCAAAGTGCGAAACATTCCAGAAACTTGAACGATCCAATCCTGCCTTATCCAAATTGGATCGTTCAAGACGGCGAGAGGGATTAAGTGGCCGAAAAGGTGACCATCGCGACGGTGGCCCGGCACGCCCGAGTCAGCCGGCAGACCGTGTCCAACGTGCTCAACGCGCCGCACATCGTGCGGCAGGAGACCCGTCAGCGGGTCGAGGACGCGATACACGCGCTCGGCTACCGGGCCAACCAGGCCGCCCGACAGATGCGCACCGGCCGGTCCCGCCTCATCGCCGCCCGGATCGACCCGACCCGCGACGGCATCAACGGCTCCGTGCTCGACCGCTTCCTGCACGGCCTCACCGAGACCGCTGACGCTGCCGGCTACCGCGTGCTGCTCTACACCGCCACCGACGACGACCGGGAGATCGCCACCTATGGCGACCTGCTCGGCACCTACGAGTTGGACGCGTTCGTGCTGGTCGGCACCAAGCACGGTGACCCGCGTACCGAGTGGCTCGCCGACCGGAACGTGCCGTTCGTGACCTTCGGTCGCCCGTGGGACGCGCTCGACGCGCATCCCTGGGTGGACGTGGACGGCGCGGCCGGTACCGCCGGGGCCACCCGGCACCTCCTGGACGCCGGCCACCGGCGGATCGCCTTCATCGGCTGGCCGGTCGGCTCCGGCGTCGGTGACGACAGGCGCTCCGGCTGGCGCGACGCGTTGCACGCCGCCGGCGTCGACCCCACCGGGCTGCACCGGGAGACCGAGGACGGCATCGCCGAGGGCGAACGCCTGATGCGTGACCTGCTGGTCGCCGCGACGCCCACCGCCGTGGTCTGTGCCAGCGACTCGCTCGCCCTCGGCGCCCTCCAGGCGATCCGCGGCGTCGACCCGCCGGTGTCGGTGATCGGCTTCGACGACACGCCGGTGGCCGCCGCGGTCGGGCTGACAAGCGTCAGCCAACCACTGGGCGAGGCCGCAGCCCGCTGCGTGGACCTGCTGACCGGGGTCCTCGACGGCGACCACGAGACCCCCACCCCCGTGCTGCTCCAGCCCTCGCTGGCGCTGCGGCACACCGCGTAGTCCCACCCCCCACCAGGAGAAACCATGGCACCCCGAACAATCACCCGGGCAGCGGTAGCGGGCCTCGCCGCCGTCGCCCTCCTCGGCTCCGCCGCCTGCGGCAGTGGCTTCGACGACTCCTCCGGCGACACCACCCAGTCCAGTGGGCCGGCCAGCCTGCAGATCCTGATCGGCTCGTCCGGTGAGGCCGAGACCAAGGCGGTGCAGGACGCCGCCGCCAAGTGGGCCACCGGATCCGGCAACACCGCGACCGTCACCCCGGCGCAGGACCTCACCCAGCAGCTCGGTCAGGCCCTCGCCGGCGGAACCCCGCCGGACGTCTTCTACGTGGATGCCGCCCAGTTCGCCAACTACGCGAGCGTCGGCGCGCTCGAGCCGTACGGCGACAAGGTCAGCAACTCCGGTGACTTCTACGAGAGCCTGCGCAGCGCGTTCACGTACGACGGCAAGCTCTACTGCGCGCCGAAGGACTTCTCCACACTGGCCCTGCAGATCAACACCGAGCTGTGGACCCGGGCCGGGCTGACCGACGCCGACGTGCCGACGACCTGGGAGCAGCTCACCGCCGCCGCCCAGAAGATCAAGGCCAAGGGGCAGGTCCCGCTGGCCCTCGGTGACACCCGGGACCGGATCGGCGCCTTCATGGTGCAGAACGGCGGTTGGCTGGTGAGCAAGGACGGCAAGCAGCCGACCGCCGACACCCCGGAGAACCTCGCCGCCCTCCAGTACGTCAAGACCATGCTCAGCACCGGCCTGGCGAAGTACCCGAAGCAGCTCGACGCCGGCTGGTCCGGTGAGGCGTTCGGCAAGGGCAAGGCCGTGATGACCATCGAGGGCAACTGGATCAAGGGTGCCCTGCAGAACGACTTCCCGAACGTGAAGTACAAGGTCGTGGCGCTGCCGGCCGGCCCCAAGGGGCAGGGCACGCTCTCCTTCACCCAGTGCTGGGGCATCGCCGCGAAGAGCAAGTACAAGGACCAGGCGATCAAGTTCGTCGAGGCGATGACGAGCGGCGAGCAGCAGATGACCTTCGCGAAGGCGTTCGGTGTCATGCCGTCCCGGCAGTCGGCGGGCGAGCAGTACACCGCCGCCTTCCCGGCGGACAAGGTGTTCATCGACGGCGCCGCGTACGCCCAGGGCCCGGTGAACGCCCCGAAGATGGACAGCGTCCTCAAGGACCTCGACACCGGTCTGCAGGGGCTGGCCAACGGCGACCCGAAGACCGTCCTGCAGAACTTCGACAAGAACGCCAAGGCGGCGCTTGGCGGCAGCTGAGGTGACGGTGGGGCCCCGGCATCGCCGGGGCCCCACCGCACGTCGGCCGGAAAGAGGAGAAGGGAGGGAAGATGGCAACCGAGACACGTACCGCAGCGGCGACCGCTGGCGGGGCCGGCCCCCGCCGACGCGGGCGCGGCATCCGGAGCAACGAGAACCTCGCTGGCTGGCTCTTCGTCGCGCCGGTGATCGTCATCCTGGGGCTGTTCCTGCTGCTGCCCATCGTGATGGCGCTCTGGGTCAGCCTGACCGACTGGAACGGCCAGGGCAGCCCGTTCACCGGCGACGTCCCGTTCGTCGGCGCGCACAACTACACCCAGTTGTTCACCGAGGACGGGCTGGCCCGCCGCGACTTCATGACGAGCATCCGCAACAACATCTACTACGTGGCGATCGTGGTGCCGGCGCAGACAGTGCTCGCGCTCGGGCTGGCGTTGGTGGTCAACAACCGGATGCTCAAGGGCAAGAGCTTCTTCCGCAGCGCCTTCTACTTCCCCTCGGTCACCAGCTCGGTGGCGATCAGCGTGGTGTTCCTGTTCCTCTTCGCCAACTCCGGCGCGGTGAACGCGCTGCTCGGTTTCGTCGGGATCGACGGCCCGGAATGGTTCGCCGACTCCCGGGGCGTGCTGCACCTGCTGTTCGGTGCGATCGGCGTCGACTCGCCACCGGCCGCACTCACGGACGGCGGCCCGTTCGGGCTGAGCTGGTGGGACTGGTTGGCCGGCCCGAGCGTGGCGATGATGTCGATCATCACACTTGTCATCTGGACCACCTCCGGCACCTTCATGCTGATGTTCCTGGCCGGGCTGCAGAACGTGCCGGTCACCCTGGAGGAGGCGAGCACCCTCGACGGCGCCTCCCGGTGGCAGCGCTTCCGGTACGTCACCCTGCCGATGATCAGGCCCACCACCTTCCTGGTGCTCACCCTGGGCATGATCGGCTCCTGGCAGGTCTTCGACCAGGTGTACGTGATGAGCCAGGGCGACCCGGCCAAGACCACGCTCACCCCGGCGTACCTGTCGTACCGGACCGCCTTCCGGGACTTCGAGTACGGCTCCGGCGCGGCGATCTCGTTCGTCCTGTTCCTGATCATCATCGTGCTCACGCTGGTCCAGCGCCGGGTACTGGCCGAGCGCAACACCGACCGGCCGCGACGCGGCTGGCGGCGTCGACGCGTACCGGAAGGGTCCTGAGATGGCAGTGGTCACCGACCGCCCGGCGGCGGCGGCGCCCGCGCGCCGCGACACGCACGCGGCCCGCACCCTGGTCTCCCGCTTCCTGGGGTACGCGACGCTCGTCTTCTTCGGGCTGGTGTTCCTCTACCCGTTCGTCATCCAGATTGGCAACGCGCTCAAGACCGAACCCGACGCGGCGGCGAACCCACTGTCACCGTTCCCGGACCCGCTCACCCTGGCCGGCTTCGAGCGGATCTTCGCCGGCACCAACTTCCCCCTGTGGCTGGGCAACTCGCTGCTGGTGACAGTGCTCGTCACCATCGGTCGGGTCTTCTTCGACTCGCTCGCCGGGTACGCGCTGGCCCGGCTGCGGTTCCGGGGCCGCAGCGGGCTGTTCGCCGCCGTCATCGCGGTGATGGCGGTGCCCGGGGTGGTGCTGCTGATCCCGAAGTTCCTGGTGCTCAACCAGCTCGGCATCTACAACAGCTACGCCGGACTGGTGGTGCCGCTGCTGGCCGACGCGGCGGGCGTGTTCATCATGAAACAGTTCTTCGAATCGATCCCGGTGAGTGTCGAGGAGGCCGCCCGGATCGACGGGGCGAGCATCTTCCGTACCTTCTGGTCGGTGGTGCTGCCGATGGCGAAACCGGCGCTGATCACCCTCACCATCCTGTCGTTCCAGGGCTCCTGGAACGAGTTCCCCCACAGCCTGGTGTCGGTGCAGGACCCGGACCTGTTCACCCTGCCGCGCGGCCTGGCCGACCTGGTCAGCGGCTCGCTCGGCAAGGGCACCCAGTACCCGCTGAAGCTCGGCGCCGCACTGCTGGCCACCATCCCGGTGGCGATCATCTTCGTGGTGTTCCAGCGGTACTTCGTCCGCGACGCCAACGACGGCTCGGACAAGGGCTGACCCCGGTCGGTGCGGCGGCCACGGGCCGCCCGCCGGGCGGTCGAGAACAACTCGATGATCCTCCAGCAGAAGCTCGCCGAGC
>NZ_JBEXYP010000032.1:0-50895 GCF_040630995.1 Micromonospora sp. NPDC005710
CGCATTCGTGTCGGGGCTCGCCGGCACCTTCACCGCGTGCAACATCGCGATGCTCGCGTCCATCGGGCCGCTCGGCGCGGCGAGCGGTGGCAACGCCTGCGCCCGCGCCTGCCCGTGCCTGCGCCCGCCCGGTGGCTTCGGCCGCATGATCGCGCTCGATCCACGTTGTAGTGGTGTCGCTGGCGCCCGGAGGCCACTAGATCCAGGATCGAGCACGATCTTGCGGGCGGCGGGCGGCGGGCGGCGGGCGGCGGGCGGCGGGCTTCGGGCGTGGGCTGTTCGCGCGGAGCGCGAATGTGCATGCCGTTCACTATCGTGATCGGCCATGGGGGAGTCGGTGAAGCCGGTGGGCGAGTTGCATGTCCTCGGTCAGTCGCGGGTCTGGCCCGGCATCGCGATACCGGGGGCGATCCTGCTGGCGATGATCGTTGTCTCGGTGTTCTTCGACCTGTTCAGCGGGACCGCCCTGGTGCTCGGTGTCGGATCGATCATCGTCGCCGTCCTGCGCCTGCGAAATGCGGTGTTCGCTGACGACCTGGGGCTGCTGGTCCGCGATCGTTCAGGCTTGCGGCGTTCCTACGCCTGGGACGAGATCGAGCGCATGGGCTGGGTGGACCTGGGGATGTGGGGGGCCACCCTGGCGGTCAACCCCCGAGGTGGTCCCTACGACGTGCCGGGGCCCAACGCGTCTGTCAATGTGGGGCGCATCTGGCGTCCGGGCCGTCGACGCTCCGGCGACCCCGTGCCCGAGCTGCTCAAGGCCCACGGCATCAAGGCATTGTCTGATCAGTGAGCCCGAACGGGTCGCACCGACAGTCGACCGCCAGCCCGCCAACCGAGCCCGCCCCCCGCCAACCGAGCCCGCCCCCGCCCACCCGCAAGATCCGCGCAACTTCCCTGATGTTGCTGTCTCGGGGTCGCCGGAGGCAGCAACATCAGGGAAAGTGCGTGGATCTTGCGGGTGTATACGAGCTGCGGTTCCGTGTCCATGATCGCGCTCGAACCAGGTTGTAGTGGTGTCGTTGACCTCGCGAGGCCACTCGATCCTGGATCGAGCACGATCACGCGGGGCCTGACCGGGCTGGTCAGCACGATCACGCGGGGCCTGACCGGGCTGGTCAGCATGATCACGCGGGCCTGACCGGGCTGGTCAGCATGATCACGCGGGCCTGACCGGCGCGCGCCTCAGGAGCGCACGCGGGCCTGACCGGCGCGCGCCTCAGGAGCGCACGCGGGCAGCGTGTCGACCGGCCCGCGGCCCAGGGCTGCGGCGGCGTTCGTGCTGGGACAGGTGAAACGCTGACGCGCGGAAGGCTCACTGATAGCCGACGTGGACGATCAGCGTGCCCTCTCGGGGGTCGGCGCCCACGGAGACCGACGCCGGGTCGAACAGGGTCGGCGGCAGGCGCAGTTCCTCGGAGAGACCCATCGCGCGTGCCAGGTCTTCCGGGGACTGGCCTGCCGCCGGCACCAGGGTGATCGTTCGCCAGCATCCACCGGAGGCGCACTCGGTGCCCTCGTCGGCGACAGTCGCCCCGGAGGGCACCTGCGGCATTCGCGACGTCGGCGGCACAGCTCCCTCGGTCTTGGACAGCTGCAACCAGAGGAACGACACGCCCCACAGGCATGACAGCAGGCCCAGCGTGACGGACACGGCCACGAGGGTGCGTCCGGTGCGTCTCCTCAGCGCGGTCCGCGATGTCATCGCGCGATGGTAGCGGGGGCACCGCCGCCCAGCCGGGCGGGCGTGGGCGCAGGTCAGCCGGTGAACGGCTCCGGTCCGAGGCGGCCCCAGGCGACGAACGCGGCAAGCGCGAGGTAGACCAGATTCAGCGCGACGAACGTCCCCTCACCGAGACGCAGGTGGGTGATCATCGCGCCGACCATCAGCAGGACCCAGCAGATGGCCGTCACCGGCACCAGCACCGGTGCGATGTCCAGCACGGCGGGCAGGATGAGACCGACAGCGGCCAGGAGTTCGAGGACGCCGAGGGTCTTGACGAAGCCCACGCTGGCGTCGGCGGTCCACCCGCCGCCGTGGGCGGCGGCCAACTTCTCCTTGGGTACGAATGTCTTGGTGATGCCGCCGGTCAGGGCGACTGCGGCCAGCACTCCGGCTGCGATCCACAGAGCCAGGTTCATGAGTTGTCCATTCCGTGTCGGGGTCGCCCACCAGACACCGCCGGACGGTGCGCTGTGACAACTCGTCTGGTGACCGGGAGCACTGGCACCCGGCGTCACAGAAGACCGGCGGCCGGTGTCTGGTGGGCGACGCGGTCGAGCTCGGCGAGACTGGGGAACGCATGGATGCGGGGAGCGGGATCATGGATGCGGACAATCGGGGGGACCGGGCCGTCGACGCGTTCGTCACCCACCGAAACCTGCTCTTCACCGTCGCGTACGAGATGCTCGGCTCGGCCGCCGACGCGGAGGACGTACTCCAGGAGACCTGGCTGCGGTGGGCGGACGCGGACCTCTCGACGGTGCGGGACCAGCGTGCGTACCTGGTGCGGATCACCGCCCGCCAGTCGCTCAACCGGCTGCGGGCGGTCGGCCGGCGCAGGGAGTCCTACGTCGGCTCCTGGTTGCCCGAGCCGTTGTTGACCGCACCCGATGTCGCCGACGATGTGGAGCTCGCCGAGAGCGTCTCGATGGCGATGCTGCTGGTGCTGGAGACGCTCGCGCCGACCGAGCGGGCGGTGTTCGTCCTGCGTGAGGTCTTCGACCTCGGTTACGACGAGATCGCCGAGGCGGTCGACAAGAGTCCGGCAGCGGTCCGTCAGATCGCCCACCGTGCACGGGCGCACGTTGCCGCGCGCCGGCCCCGCGGGATGGTCTCGCCGGCCGAGACCCGGCGTGCGCTCACGGCGTTCCGGCTGGCGGTCGAGACCGGTGACGTGCAGGGCCTGCTCGACGTCCTCGCGCCGGATGTCGTGCTCCTCGGCGACGGCGGCGGGATCAAGCAGGCCGTGTTGCGGCCTGTCGTCGGGGCCGACAAGGTGGCCCGTCTGCTGTGCAGCCCACACGCCAGGACCGCGACCATGTCGCTGCACCCCACCCAGGTCAACGGCCACCCGGCGCTGGTTCTGCGGATGGACGGCGCGGTCGACACGGTCCTCGCGTTGCGGATCGACGACGGTCTGATCAGCGGGGTCTACGCCGTGCGTAACCCCGTCAAGTTGTCGCACATGCAGCGTGAGACCACCCTGCGCCGTTGACGCGGCCCGCCGCGCGCCAGAACAGTCACCAATCCGTCACCTGGCCGCTACGGGAGGTGTGCGCCCTTACGCTCGTGGGCGTGCCCGGACCTGCCGAGAAGGCCACTGAACAGGACCGGCGTGACCTCATCGTCACTGTCGCGCGGGAGTTGGCCGAGACGGAGGGCTGGGCGGGTGTGACCACCCGACGGCTCGCCGAACGCACCGAGATCGACATGGGTGACATCTATCGGCAGTTCGCCGATCTGGAGGCGCTCATCGCCGCCGTCGCGGTGTGCGCCTTCGCCGATCTGGCCGCCGATCTCGCCGAGGCGCACGCGGAGACCGCCGGCAGCTCCGAGGGGGTCTGGCCGGCGGTCGCGACCGCGTACCTCGACTTCGCGTACACCAATCCTGAGGTCTATGACGCGATGCTCGCGCTGACCCCCGACCTGGCCCTCGGCGTGGATGGTGTGCCGGCCGCCCCGCGGGCGGTCTTCGCCGAGTTGCGGGCGGCGCTGACGCCGTTGGCCGAGGGCCGCGATCCGGACACTCTCGCCGAGGTGGGGTGGAGTCTGCTGCACGGCGTGGTGATGCTCACCCGCGGTGGCCGGCTCCGACCCGAGGGGCAGGAGGATCGCGAAGCGTTGATCGCGCAACGGCTGCTGCGGTGGCCGTGACCACGCTCCCGCCGACGCGCACGGTCAGTTGATGGGCTCGCGGTCGGCGGGACCCTTGTCGGTGAACCGGAACGTGGTGTTCAGCTTCGCGTTGCCCAACTCCTTGAGGATCAGGCCGTTGCCGGGGAGGTGCTGGAGGAACCGGGTTTCGCTGCCGATCGCGTACGTGCCGTTGCCCTTGGCGATGATGGTGAACCGCTGGATCGGGTCGTCCTGGTCGCAGACGACGCCGCCGATCGTCAGTTCGGGTTCGATGTCCAGGCCGTTGACCTGCCAGCAGGAGGGGTCGTCGTTGGCGGGGTGGTCGTCCTTCACGCCGAACGCCTTGATCACGTACCGGTCGCCGCCGATGGGCGTGGGCACGAACAGGGTGCGACCGCCGGTGTCGCCGCCTTCCTCGAGCCGCCCGCTGAGTTCCAGCGCCTCCCCGTTTCCCCGTACCCGGGTGATCGTGACCTCGCGCTTGCCGGACAGCAGCGGGTCGGTCGCCGCCGCCGCCGAGGAGGCCGGAGCCGCTGCCGTCGGCGCGCTCGTCACGGTGCCGGTCGGCGTCGGCGTGCCCGCCGCGGTGCCCGGCGCCCGGTCGGCACCGCCCTGGCACCCCACGAGCGCGCTGGTGCAGGCCAGCAAGGCCGCGCCGGTGATCCACTTCATGGTGAGCATGCCGTACTCCTCAGGAGCCGTCCCGAACCTGTCGGGCGGAAATCATCATCGGTGTCGCCTGCGCATGACGACGGCCGCGCCGGAACGGTTCACGAAAACCGGGAAGATCTCAAATGGATCTTCCACCTATCCTGTCTCTCAGCCTTCGAGGCGGTGGCACGGGGAGGGGACGGCATGACTGTCGGAGTGGCGGCCCGGAAGCGGGCACAAGTGTTGATCTTTGATGCGGACGACACGTTGTGGGAGAACAACGTCGTCTTCGAGCGGGTCATCGACGACTTCCTGGGCTGGCTGGACCATCCCACACTGGACCGGGCCGAGCTGCGGGCCGTCCTCGACGACATCGAGCGGGCCAACGCGGTGGCGCACGGGTACGGCAGCAAGGTCTTCCTACGCAGCCTCGCGGAGTGCCTGGAGCGGCTGCGCGAACGGCCGGCCACCGACGCCGAACGCCAGGAGATCGACCGGCTGGCGGTGGCCCTGGTCGAGCACCAGGTGGAGCTGATGCCCGGGGTCGCCGACGCGCTCGACGAGTTGGCGGGCCGGCACGAGTTGCTGCTGCTGACCAAGGGCGACACTGAGGAGCAGCAGCGCAAGCTGGACGCCTGTGGCCTGCTGCACCACTTCGGGGCCGCGCACATCGTCGCCGAGAAGAACGTCGACACGTACCGGTGGCTCACGCGGGAGCACGGCTTCGCGCCGGCCGACGCGTGGATGATCGGCAACTCCCCGAAGTCCGACATCCTGCCGGCGCGGGCGGCCGGGTTGAACGCGGTGTTCATTCCGAACGCGAACACGTGGGTGCTGGAGAACGACGAGCTGGACCCGACCGACGACAGGGTGTTGCGGCTCGCCGCGTTCCGGGACCTGCTGCGGCACTTCTGACCGGAAGCCGAACAGCGTCGGCGATCATGGTCGCGTTACGCCGAGATGCCTGTTTTTCACAGTGGGAGCAGTCCTGCCGCGGGCCGACCGTCGTGGCTTGTCCGGCCGGTCGGAGCCCGCCTAGCCTGGTCCGGCGCTCGCTGCCCCTCGGGGTGTGTCGGGCGCGTCGGCGTTCGGCGGGTGAGCACCGTGGAGCTGAGTGCTGACGGAGTGGCCGGCCGGCCCCGTTCTGGCGGGTGGCGTCGTGTCACGCCCCCGCGGTGGGGTGGCGGAGCTGTCCGCTTCCCTGTCGGGCGGCCGAGGGGTCAGGGCCGGGTAGTTGCGGACCCGGTCCTGACCCGGCCGGCGAAAACGGTGGCGAGTGGGGCAGACCGTGTGCCGGGTCGACTGTCAGGATGGCGGCATGAAGCGTAGATCTCTCCTGCTCGGCGCGGCGGCGGGTCTGGCCGCACCGGCCGTGCTCGCACCGGCCGCTCCCGCACTCGGTGCGACAGTGCGGCCGCAACCGGCCTGGGGCATCGCCCCGGTTCCCGGCCCTCGGGTGCCGCGTCACAACCGGGCCACCGAGTTGCGGACGCTGCCGGCGGAGACGAAGCAGGTGATCATTGTCGGCGCCACCAGCTACACCACCACGTACGCGACGCTCGAGGCGTACGTGCGGGTGCGCAACGGCTGGCAGCCGGCCGCGGCGAAGTTGCCCGCCCGGATCGGCTCGAAGGGCTTCAGCGACAACCACGTGGAGGGTGTGCCGACCACGCCGACGGGCGTCTACTCGATCGGCAGCACCATGTACGGCATCTCCGCCAACCCGGGTGTGCGGTACCCCTACCACCGGCTGGTCAGCGGTGACTGGTGGAACGAGAACCCGTCGTCGTCGCGCTACAACACGTTCGAGCACAGTACGACGAACCCGGGCGGGGCCAGCGAGGCGTTGTGGAAGGAGGTCCCCGCGTACACGCACTTCGCGGTGATCACCTACAACATGACGCCGAACGTCCCGAAGCCGGTGCCGAACGCGGGCAGTGGGATCTTCCTGCACCAGTTCAGCACCAGCGCCGGCAACGCCACCGCCGGCTGTGTCTCGCTCGCCCACGATCACCTGGTCAACGTGCTCAACTGGCTGGACCCGGCGCTGTCACCGCGGATCGTGCTCAGCCCGTACGCCCAGCTCAGCAGGTATTGAGAGGGGTTGCGGCTCAGCCGGCCTCGCGTCGGACGATCGCCACCGCCACCTTGCAGAACTCGTCCATGTCCGGGTTGAAGCCGGCGGCGATGTCGGGATGCAACCCGGAGCGGGTCTCCTCCAACAGTTGTTGGCAGACCTGTTCGACCGGTTCGCCGGCGTAGCCGGCGCGGACCCGGTCGGTGGCGGCCTGAAGCGCCGAGGTCAGCTGCTCCTCCAGCGGGCCGCGCAGCTTCTGCTGCACGGGGTCGAGCCCGCGGGGGTCGAGCGTGACATGTGGCTCCGTCATCGGTGCTCCCTTCGTCGGCGTCCGCGATACCCCACCGCGGACGTCGGTCAAACCCCGGTCGGTACGGCGGCGACCCGCACCTGGTACGAGAAGTCCTCCGCCGGTTCCTCGTGGTACGACAACCGGCGGATCTGCCGGTCGTCGTCGTACAGAGCGACGTCCACCAGGACGCCGAGGTGGGCGAGGCCGATGGTCGACACCCGCTTCTTGTCCTGCAACACCGCGCAGATGCCGCCGAGCAGGGTGCTGGCGTCGGACGTACGGTGCCCGGGCGGGCAGCGCAACACCAGGTCCACCTCGACCGGCCCGGGCAACGGTGTCCAGCCGGTGCGCTGGGCCGCGACGAGGGCGGCCTGGAGCAGGGTGCGGACCCTCGTCGCCTGCCGGTGCCCGGCGGCGAAGATGGACAACGCTTCGGTCTTGACCGGTGGCAGGCCGCTCACCTCGAATGTCAGGGCGAGAGCGCGGGTGTCCTGCACGACGGCACCTCCTCGTTGGGACGATCCTGCCGAACCGGGGGAGGGGCGGTGGGTGGTTCCCGCGATTACCAACCGATCGGGCAGGCGTGGGTCGGCCGGAGGCGTGTCGACGGCGGTGGCGAACGCGCCAGCTACGGCGCTAGGAAAACGCTAGCTGACGACGCCCGCGCTCGGTAGTCGGTCGTTCACCCGGTGGTGCGTGGTGCGAAGGCGCAGAACTCGTTGCCCTCCGGGTCGGCGAGCACCCACCATCGGCTCTGGGCGTTCGACTCGTGCAGCAGTGTCGCGCCGGCGTCGAGCAGCGCGGTCGGCTCCGGGTCGATCAGGTCGACGTCCCAGTGCATTCGGTTCTTGACCGTCTTGGGCTCGGGCACGCCGGCGAAGACCCAGTAGTCCCAGGGGAACCCGGCCGCGCCGGTGACTCCCGCGTGGGTCGACTCGTCCTCGACGGTGCCGCCGACCACCCCGGCCCACCAGGTTGCCTGCGCGACCGGGTCGGCCGAGTCGACGACCAGCTCGAACGGACCTGGCCGGGTGCCCTCGCGAGCCGCGAACGCGCAGAACTCGTTGCCCTCCGGGTCGACAAGCACCCACCAGGTGTCGTCGCCGGTCGGTTCGCGCACCAGTCGGGCGCCGTCCGCGAGCAGCGCCGCCGGGTCCGCGTCGGCCAACCGCAGATCGAGGTGTACGCGGGTCTTGACGACCCGCGGTTCGGGCACCCTGTTCACCCAGATCGACTCGGCGTGGGAGCGTGCGGAGCGCGGGTCGACGCGGGTGTCGCCATCGCCGGCGTCGGCCACGTCCCCGTCGAGCATCCGGGCCCAGAAGGCGCCGAGGGCGAGCGGGTCGTGGGCGTCCAGGCAGAGGTCCTTGAAGCGCGCGATCATCGTGCCAGCATGCCTGCTCCCGAGGGCGGGCGCTGGGCCTGGCCGCGATCTTGCACTTACTGTCCCGACACAGGCGGCATTCCCCGCATATCGACAACAGGAACTGCAAGATCGGCGCGGCGCGCGGGCTTCTCCGGGTCAGTGCTGCTTGGCGTACGCGATGAAGGTCTTCCAGGCCGTGGGGGCGATGTGCAGGGTGCCGCCGTCGCGGTCCTTGGTGTCGCGCACCAGCACCACGCTCGGCAGGTTGTCGGCGACCTCGACGCAGGACCCGCCGTTGCCGCCGGACCGGGTCGACTTGCGCCACTGGGGGGTCAGCATGCCCATGACTTGGCCACTTCCTTGATCAGGTCGCTTGACTGCCGGCGGGGGAGCGCCTCGTTCCGCACGATCTCCCATGTCTTCGCCAGCTTAGCGACGTCGGTCGAAGCATCGACGAACTGTGCGGTGAGCTGGTTGTCGGCGTGCGCCACCCGCTCACCGTCGGGCATCTCGGCGATGATGAACTGACCAGCCAGCCCCAGGTACATTCCAGCATCCGTCGGGACGATGTGCACCTGGATATGCTCCGCCGCCGTCAACTGGGCGAGGTGTTCGCACTGCTCGACCATGAGGCCCGGCTGATTGAGCACCGGCCGGCGCAACACCGCCTCGTCCAGCACCGCGATGAGCTGCGGCGGGTGCGGGCGGTGCAGGATCGCCTGCCGCTCCAGCCGGGAGGCGACGATCCGGTCCACGTCCTCGGCGTCGAACCGGCCACCGGCCAGTGTGGCGCGCGCGTACCGCTCGGTCTGGAGCAGGCCCGGCACGTACGCCAACTCGAACCAGCGCAGCGTGGTGGCCTCCCGCTCGAACTCGATCCACTCGCGCAGCCAGGCCGGCTCGGCGTCGAGCCGGGCCAACCCGTCCAACATGCGCAGGAACCGCCCACCGGTCCGGTGGTGGGTGTCGACAGCCCGCATGTACTCCTTTGTGGGCGGACGCCCACCGGTCTCCACGGAACTGACGTGCGAACCCGAATAGCCGATGCCCCTGCCGAAGTCGTCCTGGCTGAGCCCGACCTCCGTCCGGAACAGGCGCAGTTCGTCAAGCACGTAGTCGGTGACGGTCCCCATCGATTCCCCAACCTTCGCTCAGTCTGGCTCGGCGTGTCCCTCGGCTGTGCTCACCTGGACCGCTGAGCTGCACGGATGGCGCGAGCACGTATCGACGGTAGTCGTGTCATCACCAGACTGTCACCAGTGGCGGGTCTGCCGGTGGCCGCAATGGCGGCGGTGGGCCCTGCCCCCGGGGTCGCTCCCGTTCCCCCCT
The DNA here is from genome assembly GCF_040630995.1 of Micromonospora sp. NPDC005710. Lineage (NCBI taxonomy): Bacteria > Bacillati > Actinomycetota > Actinomycetes > Micromonosporales > Micromonosporaceae > Micromonospora > Micromonospora sp. NPDC005710. The sequence goes on from NZ_JBEXYP010000032.1 coordinate 9,575, forward strand.
TGCGGGAGCGGCCCCCACCCCGCCCCCGAGGAGGTCGATGTGCCCACCCCGACGGACCGGCAGCCAGCGGTGCGGTGGCGGTGATGGTGGTCCGGCCGCCCGTCCCGCACGTCGCCATGCGCCCGCTGTGGCGGTGCCGCAACTGTGGCAGCGAATGGCCCTGTCAGCCGGCCAAGCTCGCCCTGCTGACGGAGTACCGGGCCAGCCGCACTTCGCTGCTGATCTACCTCGGCACCCTGATGCACGAGGCGACGAACCAGCTCACCCAACTCCACCCGGACCACCCGCCGACCCGGATGACCGAACGCTTCCTTTCCTGGGCCCGAGCCCGGGGCTGACGGCCGGCCGCCGTGCCGCTGGTCGACGCGCAGGGCACCCGCGGCCAGTGGCTGTGCGCACGCTCGATGTAACAGCCAGGTTTCGTGGCTCAACGGGTGGGGCAGAGTAGCCGTACAGAGTGTCCGAGCCGGTGTTTCCGCAGCTTGCCGACTCGGAATCGGCTCGCCGTGCGCCGGGGCACGGATGCCCTCCCCGGCCTTTCGCCGAGGAGAGGGGGAGTGCGATGACGGACCCCGAAACGGCTCGACACCGACGCCGGCCGGTTGCACGGCTGGGCGTGGCCGCTGCCGCGCTGGCACTCGTCGCACCGCTGGCCGCGTGCGGCGCTGACGACGCTGGCGGCCCACCGACGATCAACATGTACTACCCGCCCGAGCAGAACCTGCAGAAAGTCGTCGACGACTGCAACGCGCAGGCCCAGGGGCGGTACGAGATCGCCTACCGGGTGCTGCCCCGGCAGGCAGACGACCAGCGGGTGCAGATGGTGCGCCGGTTGGCCGCCGAGGACAGCGGAATGGACCTGCTCGGGCTGGACGTCACCTGGACCCAGGAGTTCGCCAGCGCCGACTGGATTCGAGAGTGGACCGGCCAGGACAAGGCCGAGGTCGAGCAGGGCACCCTCGCCGGGCCGTTGGACACCGCCCGGTACGAGGACAAGCTGTACGCGGCACCGAAGAACACGAACGTCCAGTTGCTCTGGTACCGCAAGGACCTGGTGCCGCAGCCGCCGACCACCTGGGACCAGATGATCAGCGCGGCCCAACAGCTCAAGGACCAGGGCAAGCCGTACCAGGTGCTCACCATGGGCGCCCAGTACGAAGGTCTGGTCGTCCTCTACAACACCCTGGCCGAGAGCGCCGGTGGAAAGATCCTCAGCGACGACGGCAAGAAGGCCGTGATGGACGACGGTACGGTCCGGGCGCTGGAGCAGCTGAAGAAGTTCGCCACGTCGGGCGTGACGTCGCCGTCGTTCAGCAACGCCACCGAGGACCCGGTCCGGTTGGAGTTCCAGTCCGGCTCGGGCGCGTTCCAGGTGAACTGGCCGTTCGTCTACCCGGCCCTTCAAGAGGCGAACCCGGAGCTGGCCAAGCAGGTCGGCTGGGCGCGGATCCCGGGCCTCGACGAGGGCACCCCCAGCAAGGTCACCATCGGTGGGGTCAACCTGGCGGTCAGCTCCTACTCCAAGCACCCGGAGCAGACCTTCGAGGCCGCCCGGTGCATCCGCAGCGCCGAGCACCAGAAGTTCTCCGCCATCAACGACGGGGTGCCGCCCACCATCGAGGCGGTCTTCGACGACCCCGAGATGACCGAGGCGTACCCGATGAAGGACACCATCCTGGAGGAGCTGAAGGAGCCGGCGACGCGTCCGCTGACCCCCGCCTACCAGAGCATCTCCACTGTGATGTCGGCGATCTTGTCGCCGCCGTCGGACATCCGTCCACAGCAGACCGCCGACGAGCTGCGTGGCGCCATCGCCGACGCCCTCCAGTCCAAGGGGGTCCTTCCATGAGCGCGAGGAGTGAGCCGACCGTGACCCGGCCCGCCACCACCGAGACGCCCGAGCAGACCGACGTCCAGCGCCCGGCGGTGCCCACCCAGCGCGGCGGCCGTCGCAAGCCCCCGTTGAGCGCGAACAAGAAGGCCGAACGCCGGCTCGGGCTGCTGCTCTGCGCGCCGGCCGCGCTGGTCATGATCGCGGTGACCGCGTACCCGATCATCTATTCGGTGTGGTTGTCGTTGCAGCGCTTCGACCTGCGCTTTCCCGACCAGCGTGAGTTCATCGGCCTGGAGAACTACGTCACAGTGCTCACCAACGAGTTCTGGTGGACCGCGTTCGGGGTGACCGCGCTGATCACGGTGGTCACCGTGGCGATCGAGCTGGTGCTCGGCATGGGCCTGGCGATCATCATGCACCGCACCATCATCGGCCGCGGCCTGGTCCGGACCTCCGCACTGATCCCCTACGGCATCGTCACGGTGGTCGCCGCGTTCTCGTGGCGGTACGCCTGGACGCCCGGCACCGGCTACCTGGCCGACCTGTTCAGCGACGGCGCGCCGCTCACCGAACGGGCCAGCTCCCTGGCGATCATCATGCTGGCGGAGATCTGGAAGACCACCCCGTTCATGGCGTTGCTGCTGATGGCCGGGCTGGCACTCGTGCCGGAGGACCTGCTCAAGGCGGCCTCCACCGACGGCGCCACCGCCTGGCAGAAGTTCACGAAGGTGATGCTGCCGGTGATGAAGCCGGCGATCCTCGTCGCGTTGCTGTTCCGCACCCTCGACGCGTTCCGGGTCTTCGACAACATCTTCGTGTTGACCGCCGGCGGCAACGAGACCTCATCCGTGTCGATGCTCGCCTACAACAACCTGATCCGGGGTCTCAACCTCGGCATCGGCTCGACGATGTCGGTGCTGATCTTCATCACCGTGGCGATCATCGCCTTCGTCTTCGTGAAGCTGTTCGGCACCGCTGCCCCCGGCAGCGACGACTCCGAGAGGCGCTGACATGGCTGTCGAAACCACCACCAGGGCAAAACTGCGCTGGGGTCTGCTCGACGTCCTCGTGGTCGTCTTCGCGCTGGTCCCGGTGCTGTGGATCGCGTCGCTGTCGTTCAAGACGCCGGCCACCCTCACCGACGGGAACTTCATCCCCCGGGAGTGGACGCTCGACAACTACCGGACCATCTTCGACACCGACCAGTTCGTCCGGGCGCTGGTCAACTCGATCGGCATCGCGCTGATCGCCACCCTCGTCGCGGTGGTGCTCGGGGCGATGGCCGCGTACGCCATCAGCCGGCTGGACTTCCCCGGCAAGAAGCTGCTGGTCGGCGTCTCACTGCTGATCGCGATGTTCCCCCAGGTGTCACTGGTGTCGCCGCTGTTCGAGATCGAACGACAGCTCAGGATCTTCGACACCTGGCTCGGGCTGATCCTGCCGTACATCACCTTCGCGCTGCCGCTGGCGATCTACACGCTGTCGGCGTTCTTCAAGCAGATCCCCTGGGATCTGGAGAAGGCCGCCAAGATGGACGGCGCCACCCAGGGGCAGGCGTTCCGGCGGGTCATCGCGCCACTGGCCGCGCCCGGACTGTTCACCACGGCGATCCTGGTCTTCATCTTCTGCTGGAACGACTTCCTGTTCGCCATCTCGCTGACCTCGACCGAGCGGTCCCGCACGGTGCCGGCCGCGTTGTCGTTCTTCACCGGCGCGTCGCAGTTCGAGGACCCCACCGGGGCGATCTGCGCCGCCGCCGTGGTGATCACCGTGCCGATCATTCTGTTCGTCCTCTTCTTCCAGCGTCGCATCGTGTCCGGTCTGACCTCCGGCGCAGTCAAGGGATAGGTGGTAGTCATGGCTGACATCGTGCTGGACAAGGTGAGCAAGAGCTTCCCGGACGGGACCGTCGCCGTGCAGGACGTCGACCTGGAAATCGCCGACGGCGAGTTCGTGATCCTGGTCGGGCCCTCCGGCTGCGGAAAGTCCACCACCCTCAACATGATCGCCGGGCTGGAGGACATCAGCTCCGGTGAGCTACGCATCGCCGGGCAGCGGGTCAACGACAAGGCCCCCCGGGACCGGGACATCGCGATGGTGTTCCAGTCGTACGCGCTGTACCCGAACATGACGGTGCGGGAGAACATGGCGTTCCCGTTGCGGCTGGCGAAGCTCGACAAGGAGACCATCGACCGCAAGGTCGACGAGGCGGCGAAGGTGCTGGAGCTGACCTCACTGCTGGACCGCAAGCCGGCCAACCTCTCCGGTGGCCAGCGTCAGCGGGTGGCGATGGGACGGGCGATCGTCCGCCAGCCGAAGGCGTTCCTGATGGACGAGCCGTTGTCCAACCTCGACGCCAAGCTGCGGGTGCAGATGCGCACCGTCGTGTCCCGCCTCCAGAAGCAGCTCGGCACCACCACCGTTTACGTCACCCACGACCAGACCGAGGCGATGACCCTCGGCGACCGTGTGGTGATCATGCGCGGGGGCGCGGTGCAGCAGATCGGGCCACCCCAGGAGCTGTACGACCACCCGAAGAACCTCTTCGTGGCCGGCTTCATCGGCTCACCGTCGATGAATTTCCTGCACGCCGCCGTGCAGGACGGCGAGTTGCACACCGCCCTGGGAAAGGTGCCGATCGGTGACCGGGTACGCCGCGAACTGGAGTCGGCCGACGCGCCCCGCGAGCTGATCCTCGGCATCCGCCCCGAGCACTTCGAGGACGCCGAACTGATCGACGACGACACCCGTCGGCGGGGCATGGAATTCGAGGCACCGGTGGACATCGTCGAGTCGATGGGCTCGGACAAGTACGTCTACTTCACCGTCGAGGGGGAGAAGGCAAGCGCCGCCGAATTGGAGGAGCTGGCCGCCGACGCCGGTGCCGCCGACTTCGCCGGCGCGGGCGGCAACCTGGTCACCCGCCTGTCCGCGGAGTCCCCGGTCGCCGAGGGCCAGTCCCGCCGGGTCTGGTTCAACCTGGAGAAGATCCACCTGTTCGACCCAGCCACCGGCCGCAACCTGACCCTGCACGAAGGCCGAGCCGCCGGAGCACTAGCCGACTAAAGCCCGGCCCGGCCTCGCGCTTAGCTCGCGTCGATCTTGCAGTTTCGGTTGTCGAAACAGGTGGATTGCCCCTTATGTCGGCACACAAACTGCAAGATCGGCGGGGCGAGGGGCGAGGGGCGAGGGGCGAGGGGCGCGGGGCGAGGGCACGGGGTGCGGGGTGCGGGTTGGGGTTGGGCGCTGCGGGGTGGGGTTGGGCGTGGCAGGGTGGTCGAAGGTCGCGTGGGAAGCGGGGGACGGATGAACCGACGATTGGCCGCGCTGGCCAACGCACACGGTGTTTCCACCTGGTACGAGGACTGGCGGCAGCGCCGCGTCGAGGTCGCACCGGAAACCGTGGTCGGTGTGCTGGGGCTGCTCGGGGTGGACGCCACCAGCCCGACGGCCATCGCCGACGCGCTCGCCGCCGCCCGTGCTGTCGACCGGAGCGCCCTGCCGGAGACCGTCGTGCTGGTGCAGGGGCGCAGCCGGGCGCTGCCCGGCCCGGGGGTGGTGACCCTGGAGGACGGTGGTCGTCGCGCCGTGGACGGTGAGCTGCCAGCGGACCTGCCGCTGGGTTGGCACCGGCTGGCCTGCGCCGAGCGGGACGTGACGCTGGTGGTGGTGCCGCGCCGGCTGCCCGTGCCGCCGCGGACGTGGGGGTGGATGCTCCAGCTCTACGCGCTCAGCTCGGAACGTTCCTGGGGGATGGGCGACCTCGGTGACCTTGCCGAGTTCACCGGGTGGGCCGGGGACACCGGGGCCGGTCTGGTGCTGCTCAACCCGCTGCACGCGGTCGGGCCGGCGCATCCGGTGGCCACCTCACCGTATTCGCCCGCCAGTCGACGCTTCGTCAACCCGCTGTACCTGCGGGTGAGCGACACCGCCGCGTACCGGGCGGCGGACCCGGCGACCCGTGCGGTGGTCGACGCGCTGCGTCCCGACCTGGGTTTCCTGATCAACTACGACGAGGTGTGGGCCGCCAAGCGGCGCGCGCTGGAGTTGCTGCACCCGTACGCCCAGCCGGTGGATTTTGCCGCGGACCCGGCGCTCACCAGTTTCGCCACCTGGTGCGCGTTGGCCGAGCGGTACGGCAACGACTGGCGTGCCTGGCCGGCGGAGCTGCACCACCCGGACGCCCCGGCGGTCGCGAAGCAGCGTCGGCAGCTCGCCGACCGGGTGGCCTTCCACGCCTGGCTGCAACACCTCTGCGACGAGCAGCTCGACGCCGTCACGGCGGCGGCCCGTTCGGCGGGGATGCCGGTGGGCGTCGTGCACGACCTGGCCGTCGGCATCGACCCGGGCGGTGCGGACGGGTGGCAGCTCGCCGACGTGCTGGCCCAGGGGGTGCGCGTCGGTGCGCCGCCGGACGACTTCAACCAGCTCGGCCAGGACTGGGGGCTCGCCGCGTGGCGCCCGGACCGGCTCGCCGCCACCGGGTACGCCGCCTACCGGGACATGCTGCGCCGCGGGCTGCGGCACGCGGGTGGCCTGCGGGTCGACCACGTCGCCGGTCTGTGGCGGCTGTGGTGGGTGCCGCCGGGCGGCGGGGCGGCCGAGGGCACCTACGTGCGGTACGACGCGGAGGCCATGCTCGGCATCCTCGCCCTGGAAGCGCACCGGGCAGGTGCGGTGGTGGTCGGTGAGGATCTTGGTACGGTCCAACCGGCGGTGACCCGAGGGTTGCGGGGGCGCAACATGCTCGGTTCGACAGTGCTGTGGTTCGCGCGTGACGACGCCGGTGACTTTGTTCCACCGGCCCGGTGGCCGCGCAACGCTCTCGCCACGATCTCCACTCATGACCTGCCCACCGCTCCGGGCTTCCTGACCGGCGAGCACGTGCGGGTGCGCGACGAGTTGAAACTGCTCGACACCGACGTGGCGGTGGAGCGGGCCCGCGCCGCCGCCGATCGGGAACGGCTGCTCGGCATGTTGCGCACCGAGAAGCTGCTGCCCGCGCCGACGCCGCAGCTACCGGCCGTGACTGTCGCATCCGCGGGTGCAGAGCAAAGGACGGATACCGATCAGGTGGTGCCCGATGCGGCAGCGGCACCTGACGACGGTGAGGTGGTGGTGGCGATGCACGCCGCCCTCGCGGCCAGCCCGACCCGGCTGCTCGGCGTCTCCCTCTACGACGTGCTCGGCGAGGTGCGCCAACCCAACATGCCGGGCACTGTCGACGAGTATCCGAACTGGCGGCTGCCGCTGCCGGCGAGCGTGGCGCAGATTCGCGCGGACCCGCGGGTGGCCCGCATCGTCGACCTGCTCAGCGCCGCCCGCCCACGACCGGCCGGCCGGACCCCGGCCGCCGACGAGGAGTGACGCCGCCCGGGGGTCAGGTCAGCCAGTCGAAGCGGGCCGGCAGCCCGAGGAAGTCGGCGTAGCGCCCGAGTGCCTGCTCCGCCCGGGCCCGGGCCGCGACGTCGAGCGTCGTGAGCGGCCGGATCGTCACGGTCACGGCGGTGCGGCCGATCTTGCGTTTCCACACGCCCACCACCCGACCGGCGCGGACCACTGTGGACTGGAAGATGCCGTTGTTGCCCGGCACCACGGCCGCCAGGTGGGCGGGGTCGAGCATCAACGTGCGGTCCCGGAAACCGAGCAGGTACTCGTCGAAGCCGGGCAGTGCCAGCACGTCGTCCGGCGCAGTGCGGGGCGCGTCGGCCACTGCCGCGTCGACGTACATCGGGGTGCCGTCGACTCGTACCGTGCTCAGCGCGTCGCCGGTGGCGGTCAGGCCACGTCGGGCGTCGGTGAGGGTGAGACCGCTCCAGCCGGCGAACTCGCGGTCGGTGACCGGGCCGTGCCCGCGAACGTAGCGGAGGGCCAGCAGGGCGAGCGCCTCGTCGCGCTCCCACCGGTGGGACTCGGGTGCCCACTCGTCGAGCAGGACGAAGGTCTGGTCGGTGCCGACGTTCGGCGCCACGCAGATCACGCCGCGCACGCTCGCATACCACAACAGGTGGTAACCACGCTGCCCGTCGGTGCCCAGGCCCGCCGCGCGGAGCGTGGCCAGGCACTGCGCGCGGGTGAGCCGCCCGCCGCCGGCCAGCGCGCCGCCGAGGACGTCCACCGCCCGGTCCGCGTCGGCCTCGGTGAGGCCGAGCTGCGCCCGCCGGCTCGCCACGCCGGCAAGCGACCGTACGCCGGTCAGCTCCAGCATCCAGTGGGCGTCGGCGGGCCGGACGAGGTGCACGGTGCCCCGCATCGGCCAGGTGCGCAGCGCCTCGCGCCGCTCCATCGCCGCCTGCACGTCGGCGAGCGTCCACCCGGGCAGCCGGGCACCCAGCGACCACAGCCCACTGGCCAGGTCCTGTGCCTGCATCGCACCGAACCACTCGACCACGTCGGCGACGGTGCCGGGTCTGATGCTCGGATGCGGACGCAGCAGCAGGCTGGTCATCCGCAGCGCCAGCGCGTCGGCGGCGCTGAGGTCGACAGGCATCGGGCGCTCCTTTCATGCCGGGCGGCCAGCCTAGGGCCTACCACCGACATTCCTGCTGGTGGGAGGGCGTAATGGCGGTCGTCGGGGGAAAGCGGCCGTCGGAAGTGCGCGCGCCGCGCGTACGGAGGGGAAACTCATGACTGCCGCAAGCGAGCCGGCGCGGGGCGCCGGCGTACCGGCCGGATCCCGCAGCCATCGGGGGGACACCCGCGCGAAGACGAGCGCCGCGGCGACGTTCGCCCTGGTGTTCGGAGTGGCCGGTCTGTTCAGCGTGTTGACGGCGATCCTCGCCTGGTTGGGGCTGATCCTCGGCATCATCGGGATCATCCTCGGCATCGTCGGCCTCAAGATGGCCCGCCGACCCGGGGTCACCGGCCGGGGCGTGTCGATCGGCGGCCTGGTGCTCAGCATCCTGGCGGTGCTGATCGGGCTCGGTCTGGCCGCGGGGATCACCACGTTCGTCAACAACGACAACGCGGTGGACCGCCTGCAGACCCAGGTCGACAAGCTGCGCGACAAGCTCGACTGACCGGCGGCGGGCACTGGCGGAAGTCCCAGTAGGGTGGGCGGCGTGCTCCGCCAGGTCACCGCGATCCGTTACGTCACCCCGCTGCGCGAGGGTGGGTCGCTGCCCGGCGTGGTGGAGGCCGACGACCTGGGCACCTACGTGGCGAAGTTCCGCGGCGCCGGGCAGGGGCCCAAGGCGTTGATCGCCGAGGTGATCTGCGGCGAGTTGGCCCGCCGGTTGGGGTTGCGGGTGCCACCGCTGGTCGTCCTCGACGTCGACCCGGTGATCGGGCGGGCCGAACCCGACCAGGAGGTGCAGGAGCTGCTGCGCAGCAGCGGCGGCGCCAACCTCGGGATGGACTTCCTGCCCGGGGCGTTGGGCTTCGACCCGGTGGCGCACCCCGTCGACGCGGCACTGGCCTCCCGGGTGCTCTGGTTCGACGCGTTCGTGGAGAACGTCGACCGGAGTTGGCGTAACCCGAACCTGCTCGTCTGGCACCGGGAGCTGTGGCTGATCGACCACGGCGCCTCGCTGTACTTCCACCACAACTGGCCGCGTGCCGAGGCCGCCGTGCACCGGGCCTACCGCGCGGAGGACCACGTGCTGGCGCCGTACGCGACGCGGCTGGCCGAGGCCGACGCCGAGCTGGCCCTCCAGGTCACCCCGGAGCTGCTCACCGAGGTGCTGGCCCTGGTGCCGGGGGAGTGGTTGACCGCCGCCGACTTCGAGACGGCCGACGCGGCGCGCGGCGCGTACCTGGATCACCTGTCCCGCCGGGTCGCCCGCACGGCCGACTGGCTGCCATCGGGGAGCGGGGCATGAGGCAACCCTTCGAGTACGCGCTGATCCGGCTCGTGCCCCGCATCGAGCGCGGCGAGCAGATCAACGTCGGGGTGTTGCTCTACTGCCAGCAGCGCGACTTCCTGGCCGCGCGGACGCACCTGGACGCCGATCGGGTCCGCGCGTTGGCACCCGACGTCGACCTGCCGGCGGTGGCCGCGGTGCTCGACTCCTGGGACCGGACCTGCTCCGGTGACGGGCCGGCGACCCGGATGCGGCTCGGTGAGCGCTTCCACTGGCTGGCCGCACCACGCAGCACGATGATCCAGACGGGGCCGGTGCACACCGGTCTCACCGTCGACCCGGCGGCCGAGCTGGACCGGCTGATGGCGACCCTGGTCCGCTGAGCCCAGGCGGGGCGGTCGTCCCCTGATCGCGCTACGCCAGCGCCGTTGCCGGCGGAGCGCGATCCCCCGTTCAGGTGCCCGGTGCGGGGCGGCGGCCTGGTCCCGCCGGCACCGATGGCATCAGGATCGTCGTCCGCGCACGGCGTCGGGCCGGAACGACCGGGAAGTTGCGGAAAACTTGAGCCGGCGGACCGGTATCCGAGAGCGCCTGGGCTGTCGTTAGAGCGTGCCCGCAGCGGGTAGTCGCGGGAGCTGATCCGAGACGAGAAGGGGACACTCTGATGGCTGCCCAGACCAAGGTAGCGGTGATCTACTACAGCGCCACTGGCACCACGTACCAGATGGCGCAGGCCGTGTGTGAGGCCGCCGGGGACGCCGGCGCCGACGTGCGCCTGCGCAAGGTGCACGAGCTGGCTCCGGATGAGGCGATCCGCTCGAACTCCGGTTGGCAGGCGCACCAGTTGGAGACCCAGGACGTGCCCGAGGCGATGATCGACGACCTGGCCTGGGCCGACGTGGCGATCTTCGGTGCGCCGACCCGGTACGGCATGATCGCCGCCCAGCTGAAGCAGTTCATCGACACCACTGGCCCGCTCTGGTCCCAGGGCGCGCTCGTGAACAAGGTCTACTCCGCCTTCACCTCGACGGGCACCTCGCACGGGGGGCAGGAGACCACGCTTACCTCGCTGTTCAACGTCTTCTACCACTGGGGCGGTGTGGTGGTCACCCCCGGTTACACCGACACCAGCCAGTTCATCGCCGGCAACCCGTACGGCGCCTCGCACACCAGCAACAACGGGGAGATCGCCCCGGACGCCGTGGCGCTCGGGGCCTGCGCCCTCACCGCCCGACGGGCCGTGCTGCTGGGCACCGCGCTGAAGGCGGGCCTGGCCGGCTGACCGGTGCGGGCGACCGGTGGCGCGGGCGGGGGCTCTCGGCCCGTCCGCGCCACCGGTCGCCCCAGCCCTACCCGCGGCCCGGGGCGACTATGCGCCGGTGCGGGTCACGGACAGCTCGTCCGGGCGCGGCGCGGGCAGTAACTCGGTGAGCAACTCGCTGAGCACGGCGAGCCCGTCCGGGCTGAGCACCGACTCCGCGTGGAACTGCACTCCGGCGAAGCCGCGCCCCCGCAGGGCGTGCACGGCGCCGTCACCCGGGTCCCGGGCCAGTTCCACCGGCCCGTACGCGGTGGTCAGCCGGTCGGCATCGGCGCGGGCGGTGAACGTCGAGTAGAACCCGACCCGGCGGGTGCTGCCGAACACCGGCACCTCCCGCTGCAACCCCTGATAGGGCGCGTCCCGGCGGTCCAGGGTCAGCCCGAGCAGCCCGGCCAGCACCTGGTGGCCGAGGCAGACCGCGAGGGTGGGACGTCCGGTGGTCAGCAGCCCGGTCAGCAGCGTGCGCAGCGCCACCATCTTCGGCTCGTCCGCGCTCCCCGGGTCGCCGGGCCCGGGACCGGCCACCACCAGGTCGTAGTCGTCGACCGGGCTGCTCGCGTGCCACGGTCGGGTGGTCACCGCGAGACCCAACGCGCCCAACTGGTGGGCCAGCATCCCGGTGAAGGTGTCCTCGGCGTCCACGATCAACACCCGGCGGCCGACCAGCCCGGGAAGTCCGGGTGCGTCAGGTGACCGCTGATCCAACCAGAACCGCGCCAGCGGGGCGTTGCGCGCGGCCAGCGCGTCGCGTACCGCCGGGTCGTCGGCCAGCCGCGCGACCGGCCCGCGGTCGCCGACGGTCGCCGCCGGCCCCAGGCCGAGCGCGGCCAGCACCCCGGCGGCCTTGGCGTGCGTCTCGGCCACCTCGCCGGCCGTCGTCGAGTGCCGCACCAGGGTCGCGCCGACCGGCACCCGCAGTCGCCCGGCGGGGGAGATCTCGGCGGTCCGGATCAGGATCGGCGCGTCGAGGGTCTGCCGGCCGGACACGTCGTGGCCGAGCAGCGCCAGCACGCCCCCGTAGTAGCCCCGGCCCCGGCGCTCGTGCCGGGCGATCACCCGGCAGGCGTTCTCGATCGGGCTGCCCGTCACGGTGGGGGCGAACATCGTCTCGCGCAGCACCTCCCGTACGTCGCGGGTGCCCCGCCCGGCGAGCAGGTACTCGGTGTGCGCCAGGTGCGACATCTCCTTCAGGTGCGGTCCGATCACCTGCCCACCGTGCTCGGCGACGGTGGCCATCATCTTCAGCTCCTCGTCGAGCACCATGTACAGCTCTTCGATCTCCTTCGGGTCGGCGAGGAAACGCAGCAGTGCCGCCCGGTCCGCGACGCCACCGGGGTAGCGGAAGGTGCCGCTGATCGGGTTCATCATCACCAGCCCGTCGTCGACGCTGACGTGCCGCTCCGGGCTGGCGCCGACGAGCGTCCGGGTGCCGGTGTGCACCACGAACGTCCAGTACGCGCCGCGCTCGGCGATCAGCAGCCGGCGCAGCGCGGCCAGCGCGGCACCCAGCGGCGGGCCCTGCACCGTGGCGTGCAGGGCACGGTGGATGACGAAGTTCGCGCCCTCACCCCGGCCGATCTCCTCGGCCAGCACCCGCTCGACGGTCCGCGCGTACTCCTCGTCGCTGACGTCGAAACCGGCGTCGCTGGTGTGGATCGGCGCGTCGGGCAGCGCGGCGAGGGCGTCGGCGAGCGCGATCCGCTGGTGCTCGCGGATCTGGAGGAACTCCAGCGGGGCACCGTCGTCGACACACGCGAAGCCACGTTCGGTGATCTGCCGGTACGGCACCACTGCCAGCGTCCGCGCTCCGGGCGGACCGGGCGGCAGCGGAAGGTCGCCGAGCGCCTCGACGGTGTCGACCGGGCCGGTGAACAGGTCCAGGTGCTCCGCGCCCTCGCGGCGCAGCAGCGCGAACGGGCCGGGGTCGACGCCGCGGGTGACGGCGGCGAGCAGGTCGGTCAGGTGTGTCATCGGAGTCTCCGTAGGGCTCGGTGCCGCCAGCGAGGCGGCCCTCCGGCCGGGAGATCCGGCGACCGCCTCGATGGCGGCCGCGTGGTGGGAGCTACGCGCGGGGGATGGCCGCCGGATCGGCGGGCCACCAACTGGTCAGATGCGCGAGCACGTGATCCACCCTACGCGCCCGTCGGCCGGCTGGCACGGGGTAACTTGACCGTCGATGAACATTCTCGCGCTCGATCTGGGCACCTCCTCGGTACGCGGGCTGGTGCTGGACGCGGACACCCAGCCGCTGCCCGGCGCCCTGGCCCGTCGCAAGGTCGACCTCGCCATCGGCGACGACGGCACCGGCACGCTGTCCGGTCGGGACTATCTGGCGAGCCTCGTCGAGTGCCTGGACGAGCTGGCCGGCTCGGGGCACCTCCAGGACGTCGGCCTGGTGGCGGTCTCCGCGCAGTGGCACTCGGTGCTTCCGCTGGACCGCGACGGGGCCCCGTTGGGCCCGGTGGTCACCTGGCTGGACACCCGGCCCGCGCCGGTGGGGCGTACCGCCGGACCGGCGGACCCGGACGGCTTCCACCAGCGCACCGGCTGCTGGTGGCACCGTTCGTACTGGTCGATGCGGTTGCCCTGGTTGCGGGAGCAGTCCGGCACCCCGATCGCCAGGTTCGTGGGCCTGCCCGAGTACGTGCTGGGCGAGTTGCTCGACGACGCGCCGATGTCGGTGTCCCAGGCCTCCGGGACGGGGCTGCTGGACCTGCGCACCCTGCGCTGGGACGAGGAGGCGCTGACGCTCGCCGAGGCGCGGCAGACGGATCTTCCACACCTGGGCGGGTTGGACTGGCACGGCCGGCTCCGGGTCGACCTGGCTCGTCGGTGGCCGCAGTTGGCGCAGGCCCGCTGGACACCGCCGGTGGGCGACGGCGGGGCGTCGAACGTCGGCTCGGGCTGCGTCGACCCGAGCCGGGCCGCCGTCACGGTGGGCACCTCCGCTGCCGTACGGCTGATGCAGCGGATCCCGGCCGGCGAGCCGATGCCCCGCCTGCCCGAACGGTTGTGGCGTTACCGGGTCGACCACGACCACGTGGTGACCGGGGCCGCGTACGCCAACGGTGGCAACCTCTTCGCCTGGGCGGACCGGGAGCTGCGGTTGCCCCGGGGTGCTGAGCTGGACGCGGCGTTGGCGTTGGTGCCGGCGGGCGGCGGCCGGCCGGCGAACCCGCGCTTCGGTGGGGACCGGGCGCCCGGGTTGGCGCCGGCGGGCAGCGGTGAGGTGCGTGGCCTCAGCTTCAGCACCACATCGGTGGACATCCTGGCCGGGCTGATGCAGGGGCTGTGTGAGCTGGTCGCCGAGGATCTCGGGGTGTTGGAGTCCACAATCGACAAGCCGGTCGGCGTGGTGTTGGGCGGTGGTGCGGTGGCCGCCTCGGTGTGGTGGCGGCAGGCGTTCGCCACCGCGCTCGCCCCGCGGCCGGTGTCGCATCAGCGCAACCCGGAGATCGGCGCGACGGGTGCCGCGTTGGTGGCGCTGGGGCGCTTCGGTGACGCGATGGAGCTCGCCGACATCGGCCGGACGGATGAGCTGGTTTTACCGACCACGGCAGGAGGTTCCCACCCGCAGTATCCTTCCTGAACCTCCGCCTCGCCCGGGCCGTTGACAGCGGTACCGAGCCTGGTTGGATGGACTGCGCTCCCCCGACCGGGTTGGACGCGGTAGGACGGAGGAGGCAGGGTGGCGGCAGGTCCCGACCCGGCGAACGGCGCGGTGTCGAACCATCGCCGACGCCGCTTCGACGTCCGGGTCGTTCCGCATCGACGGCGGTCGCCGTTCCGGCTGCGCGACTGGCGGATGAGCACGAAGCTCGCCACGGTGCTGCTGGTGCCGTCGATGGCGTTCCTCCTGCTCGCCGGCGTGCAGACCAGCACGCTCGTGGGGCGGACGACCGCGTTGAACGACTTCTCCAGTCAGGTCGGCATCGGCCGGCAGATCACCGCGGCGGTGCACCAGCTTCAGCAGGAGCGCGACCGTTCTGCGGGGGAGCTGGGTGAGCTGCGCAAGGGTGGCGACCGGCAGGCCACGGCGAACGACCTCAAGCCGTTGCAGGCGGCCACCGACAGGGCCATCGTGGAACTGAGCCGGGCCGCCGAGCCGCTGGCGGACGCGGACGCGTCCTGGCGGGTCGCCTTCTCCGAGGCGTTGGAGGCGTACGACCAGGTGGTCGACATCCGTTCGGCGATTCCGCCGGCGGTGCTCAGCAGTGAGACCATCCTGGGCAACTACCACCGGGCCGTCGGGGCCTTGCTCGACCTGCTCGCCGAGCCGACCCCTGGTCAGAACCAGCCGGCGTTGAACGACGCGGTGTTGCGTTATGTCCAGTTGGCCCGGGTCAAGGAACTGTCCTCCCGGGTGCGGGCCCAGCTCTACGCCGCCTCCCGCGCCGGTGCGTACGGCACCGAGGACCGGGTGGTCCTTGCCGACCTGCGCGGTCAGCAACTCACCGCGCTCGGGGCGTTCCGGGTGGCCGCGACGAGTGCGCAGATCCAACGCTACGACGAGACGTCGGTGTCGCCGATGTTCCTGGTCGCCACCGGGTTGGAGGAGCGCAGCCTGTCCTCCGGTGGGGCGTCACCGCAGGTGCTGCCGTCGGAGCAGTGGTGGTCGGCCAGTCAGCAGCGCCAGGAGCTGCTGCGTCAGCTCGAGGCGGGTGTGCTCGACGACGCGATACGGCAGGCCGAGGAGGCCAGTGACGATCAGCTGCGGACGACGCTGCTGGTCGTCGGCGGGGTCGTCACGGTCCTGCTGGTCGCCCTGCTGATCTCGCTGCTCATCGGTCGGTCGGTGGCCCGGTCGATGCGGATGCTGCGCAGCCAGGCGCTGCGGATCGCCCAGGTCGAGCTGCCGGACGCCCTGGACCGCCTGAAGACCGTCACCGGTGGGGTACCCCGCATCGACGTCGCACCGGCGGTGGTCCGGTCGCTCGACGAGATCGGCGAGCTGGCCGAGGCGTTCGTGGCGGTGCACCGCAGCGCGGTCACTGTCGCCGTCGAGCAGGCGTCGATGCGGCGCAACGTCAACGCGATGTTCGTCAACCTGGCCCGCCGCAGCCAGGTGCTGGTGGAGCGTCAGCTGGAGCTGCTGGACGACCTGGAGCGCGAGGAGAGCGACCCGGACCAGCTGGAGAACCTGTTCAAGCTGGATCACCTGGCCGCCCGTATGCGCCGTAACGACGAGAGTCTGCTGGTGCTGGCCGGCACCGACTCGACCCGCCGGTGGAACCGGCCGGTCGGCCTCGGGGCGGTACTGCTGGCCGCCGCCGCCGAGATCGAGCAGTACCAGCGGGTGCGGATCGAGGCGGTGGCCGACGTGTACGTCGTCGGGCACGCCGTCGGCGAGTTGGTGCACCTGCTGGCCGAGTTGCTGGAGAACGCCACGGCGTTCTCCCGTCCGGACACGGTCGTGGTGGTCACCGCCCGGGTCGAGGCGGGGGCACCGCTGATCGAGATCGTCGACAGTGGTCTGGGCATGAGCCCGGCCGCCCTGGTGCAGGCGAACGAGGTGCTGGCCAGCCCTCCGGCCGCGGACGTCGCCGCGGTGGAGCGGATGGGGCTCTTCGTGGTCAGCCACCTGGCGGCCCGGTTGCGCGTGCGGGTGCGGTTGGAGGGCGGCGAGGACGGTCTGGTTGCCCGGCTGGCGCTGCCCACGGAGTTGTTGGCGCCGGCGGGCAACGTGGAGCTGGACGCGCCGCCGTCGGCGCGGATGCTGGCGGCGAGCGCGGCGCGGGGGGTGGCGGCGCCGTCCGGCGGTGTCCGGCAGGCCGGTGCCGCGGTGCCGCTCGGCGTGGTGCGGGACCTGCCGGTGGCCGGCCGCCCGCCGGGCGTCGGTGTGCCGCGTCAGGGCCGCCCGGGGCCGGTGCGCGCCGAGGACGTGTTGACCCCGGCCGCTGCTCGCGGGGCGGGCGGGGGTTGGTATTCGCGGCAGGGCCCGCCGGTGCCGGCGGTGCCCGCTGCGGCGGCGCCGCCGAGCATCCCGGTGACCGGCGGCACCAACGAGAGGGGACTGCCGGTACGGGTGCCGATGGCGCAGTTGAGCGCTGTCACCCGTTCCGCGCAACCAATGACGGCACCGACCCGCACCGACCCGGACCCGGAGGCGGTCGGCGGCATGCTCTCGCGGCTTTACAGCGGGGTGCGGCGCGCCGAGGCTGAGGACACCACCGAGATACCCGTGCCACCGTCCGGGGGGCACGACGAAGGGGGACGACGACAGTGACGACGTTGAGCCAGGAGGCGCGTGACCTGAGCTGGCTGGTGAGCGCGTTCGCGGAGCGGGTGCCGGGTGTGGCGCACGCGGTGGTGGTCTCCTCCGACGGGCTGCTGGTGGCGATCTCCGATCACCTGCCGCGTGACAACGCGGACAAGCTCGCCGCGGTGACGTCCGGGCTGATGAGCATCACCGCTGGCGCGGCGTCGATGTTCGACGGCGATGTCGTCAAGCAGACGGTGGTCGAGATGGGCCGCGGCTACTTCCTGGTGATGCAGATCCGCGACGGGTCGATCCTGGCCACGTTGGCCGCGGGTGACGCGGACATCGGTGTGGTGGGCTACGAGATGGCCCGGCTGGCCAAGCAGGCGGGGGAGATGCTCACCCCGGCCCTGCGGGCGGAGTTGCAGCAGGCGCTGCCCCGCTGAGTGAGCCGGCCGAGGCCCGGACGGTCACCGGCTCACCCGAGCCGAGCCGTCCGGGCCCGGCCGTCCGGGTGGCGGCGCCTTCAGAAGCCGCCGTCGGCGATGACGGAGCGGTACCAGGCGGCGGAGTTCTTGAGCACCCGTCGCTGGGTGGCGTAGTCCACGTAGACGAGGCCCCAGCGCTGTTCGTACCCCTGGTCCCACTCGAAGTTGTCGAGCAGTGACCAGACGTGGAAGCTCTCCAGCGGCACCCCGTCGGCGATGGCCCGGTGCGCGGCGGTGAGGTGGTCCCGCAGGAAGGTGATCCGACCGTCGTCCTGGACGGTGTCGTCCGCGCCCAGGGTGTCGGGTGTGGGCAGCCCGTTCTCGGTGATGGTGAGCGGGATCGGGCCGTATTCGCGGGTGACCCGGGTCAGCAGGTCGTACATCCCCTCGGGGTAGATCTGCTGCCACTCGGCCTCGGAGGTCGCCCAGCGGTGCGTGGTGCCGCCGTCGGCGGTGACGTAGATCGGGGTGTAGTACTGCACGGCGAGCAGGTCGACAGGCGCGGAGATGATCTTCAGGTCGCCGTCGCGGATGCCGGTGACCATCCGGCTCTGCGGGCCGAGGTCGGCCAGCAGGTCCTCCGGGTAGCTGCCCTTGAACAGGGAGTCGAGGTAGAGGCGGTTCTCGTAGCCGTCGTAGAGGTGGGCGGCGGCGGCGGCCTGCGGGGAGTCGTCGGCGGGGTAGCAGGGGTGCAGGTTGAGCGCGGGGCCGATCCGACTGTCGCTGCCGGTGGCCCGCAGCGCGCCGACGGCCAAGCCGTGGGCGAGTTGCAGGTGGTGGGCGACGAGGTAGGCGGCGTCCGGGTCCTGCCGGCCGGGGGCGTGGTGGCCGGTGAGGTAGCCGTTCTGCACCACGGTCTTGGGCTCGTTGATGGTGAGCCAGGCCGGCACCCGGTCGCCGAGGGCGCGGAAGACCACGTCGGCGTAGTCGGCGAAGCGGTGCGCGGTGTCGCGTGACTCCCAGCCGCCGGCGTCCTGCAGTGCCTGCGGGAGGTCCCAGTGGAACAGGGTGGCCATCGGGCTGATTCCGCGCTCGTGCAGGCCGTCGAGCAGGCGGCGGTAGAAGTCGAGGCCGCGTTGGTTGGGTGCGCCGGTGCCGTCGGGTTGGATGCGGGGCCAGGAGATGGAGAAGCGGTAGCTGCGCAACCCGAGGTCGCGCATGAGGTCGAGGTCCTCGGTGTAGCGGTGGTAGTGGTCGATGGCCACGTCGCCGGTGTCGCCGTTGCGGGTGCGCCCCGGGACGCGGCTGAAGGTGTCCCAGACCGACTCGCCGCGCCCGTCCTCCTTGGCGGCGCCTTCGATCTGGTAGGCGGAGGTGGCCGCGCCCCAGCCGAAGTTGTCCGGGAAGCGCAGCGGGCCGGCGGGCCCAACAGGTATCGACATGGATTCTCCTCATGGATACGGGGCCACCGCCGAAGGATTCGGGAGCGCTCCCATGATAGGGCAGACGCTGCCGCCCGGTCAGCCGGCCGTCAGAACGGCCGGCGCTGGCGGGTGGTGGCGGATGTGGCCCCGGGCAGCGAACGAGGCCGTCCGGGCGGCGCGGCGCGCCTGTCCCGTCGGCCTCTTTTCCTATCGTGTACGGGGGTTTAGTGTGGGGACGGGGGAGGGCAACCCCCGTCCCCACCGTAACTGCACACACACGGGCGGAATTTGGGTCCTGCCGTGCGTGTCGCGCGGGAGCCGGGCCACGCGAGTGGCTCTGGTTCCACCTCCCTCCCTGTGGCGGGACGATGGCTGACGACGGCGTCCGGGCTGGCCCGTCGTCGGCCCTCGGTCTGGTTCCCTGGGCTCGTCAGAGACGTTCCCAGCGATCTTCTTGTTGGAACCTTGTCGATGGAAGCGCTCCCATCGACCGATGTTGCGACTGTAACGCCCGTCACGCCTTTGTGAAAGCCCCAAAACGAGATCGAAACAAGGATCTGATCCAGCGCTCCGTGCGCTTGTTGTGGGAGCGCTTCCATGGCAGACTGTCGATTCGACGCGACACGAGCCACATCGCGTGAGTGCGGGTCCACCGAGGGCAGACCGGCAGCGCCAGCTCCGGTCACGGTCACCCGATCAGCCGGCGGGACCCCCTCCCGCGCAGGCCGCACCGCCCCACCCCGGCCGGGCCCGGGGAAGCCACCTTCCCGGCGCCTCGACATCCCCGCGGACCACCACCCACGCGGGCAGGCGCCTCGCCGGGGACCGTCCCGGCCTGGTCCGAGGAGACACCGCGCACATGAGACAACTGGCAATACGCCGCCGCGTGGCGCTCGCCGCCGCCGCGCTGCTCGCCATCGGCGGGGTGACACTGCCTGCCGGCGCCGCCCAGGCCGCACCCGCCTGCGACGTGGTCTACGCGACCAACGACTGGAACACCGGCTTCACCGCGAACGTCACCATCAAGAACCTGGGCGACCCGGTGAGCAACTGGACGCTCAAGTGGACCTTCCCGAACAGCGGTCAACGGGTCACCCAGGGCTGGTCGGCCCGGTTCAGCCAGACCGGCAGCGAGGTCACCGCGACGAACGAGTCGTACAACGGCAACCTCGGCACCGGGGCCTCCACCACCATCGGCTTCAACGGCGCCCACACGGGCAGCAACCCGAAGCCCACCTCGTTCACCCTGAACGGCACCCCCTGCAACGGCACCCCGGCCAACCAGCCGCCGACGGTCTCGCTCGGCCTGCCCAGCGGGCCGTTCACCGCGCCCGCCGACGTGCCGCTGACCGCCACCGCCAGCGACCCGGACGGAACGATCAGCAAGGTCGAGTTCTACCGCAACGGCCTGCTGATCAACACCGACACCTCCGCCCCGTACGCGTACACCCAGGAGGACCTGCCGGCCGGCAGCTACACGGTGCAGGCCAAGGCGTACGACAACGCCAACGGCATCGGGGTCGACGAGAAGGCGTTCACCGTCGGCGCCGCCACCGGCCCGACGCTGGTGGCCACCCCGTCCGCGGTGAGCGTCGCCGAGGGTGGCACCGCCACCTTCACCCTGAAGCTCAGCGCCGCGCCGACGGCCAGTGTGCCGGTCACCCTGACCCGCACCGGCGACTCCGACATCACGGTCTCGCCGACCACCGCCACGCTGACCTCGAGCAACTGGAACACCGGGGTCACCGTCACCGTCGCCGCGGCAGAGGACACCGACACCGCCGGTGGTGCCGCCACCATCACCGCCTCCGCCACGGGTCTCGCCTCGCTGGCGGTCACCGCCACCGAGATCGACAACGACACCCCCGGCGGCGACAACACCTACATCGCGAAGTTCCTCGAGCAGTACGGCAAGATCAAGAACTCGGGCTACTTCAGCCCCGAGGGCGTGCCGTACCACTCGGTCGAGACCCTCATCGTCGAGGCGCCCGACCACGGTCACGAGACCACCTCGGAGGCGTTCAGCTTCTGGCTCTGGCTGGAGGCGAACTACGGGCGGGTCACCCAGAACTGGGCCCCGTTCAACAACGCCTGGACCGTGATGGAAAAATATATAATTCCGAATCATTCAGACCAGCCCACGGCCGGGTCCGCGGGGACGCCGCAGTACGCCGCGGAGTACAACCTGCCCAGCCAGTACCCGTCGGCGCTGAACCCGAACATCTCCGTCGGTCAGGACCCGCTCCGCGCGGAGCTCCAGTCCACCTACGGCACCGGCGACATCTACGGCATGCACTGGCTGATGGATGTCGACAACACCTACGGCTTCGGCCGCTGCGGTGACGGCACCACCAAGCCGGCGTACATCAACACCTTCCAGCGCGGCACCCAGGAGTCGGTCTGGGAGACCGTTCCGCAGCCGTCCTGCGACACCTTCAAGCACGGCGGTCAGTACGGATACCTCGACCTGTTCGTCAAGGACACCGGCGCCCCCGCCAAGCAGTGGAAGTACACCAACGCCCCGGACGCCGACGCCCGCGCCGTGCAGGCCGCGTACTGGGCGCTGACCTGGGCCAAGGCCCAGAACAAGCAGGCCGACGTCGCCGCCACCATCACCAAGGCCGCCAAGATGGGCGACTACCTGCGGTACGCGATGTTCGACAAGTACTTCAAGAAGATCGGCAACTGCGTCGGGGCGAGCACCTGCCCCGCCGGCAGCGGCAAGGACTCGGCGCACTACCTGCTGTCCTGGTACTACGCCTGGGGCGGCGCGTACGACACCAGCCAGAACTGGTCCTGGCGGATCGGCTCCAGCCACAACCACTTCGGCTACCAGAACCCGTTCGCGGCCTGGGCGCTGACCAACACCCCGGAGCTCAAGCCGCAGTCGTCGACGGCGGTCGCCGACTGGACCAAGAGCTTCGAGCGCCAGCTGGAGTTCTACACCTGGCTGCAGTCCGCCGAGGGCGGCATCGCCGGTGGCGCCACCAACAGCTGGGACGGCAGCTACGCCCAACCGCCGTCGGGCACCAGCACCTTCTACGGCATGTTCTACGACGTCGACCCGGTCTACAACGACCCGCCGTCGAACCAGTGGTTCGGCATGCAGGCCTGGTCGATGCAGCGCATCGCCGAGCTGTACCTGCAGACCGGCAACGCGAAGGCCAAGGCGCTGCTGGACAAGTGGGTGCCGTGGGCGATCGCCAACACCACTGTCGGCACCAACTGGTCGATCCCGTCGGACATGGCGTGGACCGGTCAGCCGACCACGTGGAACCCGTCCAACCCGCAGCCCAACACCAACCTGCACGTCGAGGTCACCGTGAAGGGCCAGGACGTCGGCGTCGCCGCCGCCTACGCCCGGACCCTGATCGCGTACGCGGCCAAGTCGGGCAACGTGTCGGCGAAGACCACCGCCAAGGGGCTGCTCGACGCGCTGTCGGCCGCCAGCGACGCCAAGGGTGTCTCCACCACCGAGAAGCGTGGCGACTACCGGCGCTTCGACGACGTCTACAACGCCTCCACCGGGCAGGGCCTCTACGTCCCGCCGGGCTGGACCGGGAAGATGCCGAACGGCGACACCATCGCCGCCGGCAAGAGCTTCCTCGACATCCGGTCCTTCTACAAGAACGACCCGGACTGGCCCAAGGTGCAGGCGTACCTGGACGGTGGCCCGGAGCCGGCCTTCAACTACCACCGGTTCTGGGCGCAGGCTGACATCGCCATGGCGTACGCCGACTACGGCAGCCTGTTCCCGAACGGCTGAGACGACCCGGGGTGGGTGGCGTGGACCGCCCACCCCGGGGTCCGGCCCGGGTCCGAGAAACGACGGACCGGGGCTGGCGGACGGCCTGACACCCACGGTCAGGCCGGGGTGGGCCGGCCATCTGGCCGACGCAGCGGATCGGCCGGCCCACCCCACCGCCCGGACTGGAGCCAGCCGCGAAAAAGCCCAGAAATTCGGGCCGTCGCGGGATCACAACGAGGTCTGTGACGGAGTAACGTACGTCACCGGAGAGGCCGCTCCCCCCGTGGCGGCCTCTCCACTTATTTGCCCCGAGACCGGCGTTCCGTCCGCCCCTCGGTCGGGCCTGGTCAGCGGGGCGGCGCGACCGGGTGACGCAACCCCGGGTGTCCGGGTGGCAGCGAGCGCCGCAGCACCACCCAGCTCAGGGCCAGTGCCGCGGCGACCAGTGGCCAGGTCAGCGCCACCCGGGCCACCACCAGCGCGAGCACCTGCCCGCCCAGGTAGAACGGCACGAACACGGCGAGCCGCAGCAGGTAGGTCGCCGTCCACACCCAACTGGCCCGGCTGTACCCACGCAGCAGCGCCCTGTCGCGCCGCCACCGCGAGCGTTGGCCCAGCACCGCGCCGACCAGCACGCCGAGCAGTGGCCAGCGCACCACGATGCTGACCGTCCACGCCAGAGCGCTCGCGGCGTTGGACAGCACCTGGATCAGAAAGAAGTTCTCCGCCCGGCCGGTGCGTACCGCGATCAACGCCGCGACGCAGACGGCCAACAGTCCGATCAGCACCGACCGCGGCCGGTCACCCCGACGCAGTCGTACGCCGGCCACCACCGCACCCACCGCCAGCGCCGCGCCGACCCCACCCCACAACGACTCGCCGCCCACCAGCCAGCCCACCGCGAACGCCAGCGGCGGCAGGGTGGCGTCGATGGCGCCGCGTCGCCCGCCGAGCAGATCGGTGAGCGACTCGGCCCGCGCCGGCTCTCCCGGCCCGGTGTCGGTGCCGGCCGGCGCCGGTGCCCGCGCACCCGGGTCGTCGCCCCCGCGCTGCTCCGGACCGGGCTCGGCCGGGCCACTGTCACGCTCCGGTGTTCCGCCCATCACCGCCTCCTCGCCTCCGGCACAACCTAACCGGCGATTGACGGCGGGCCACCGATCGGAGCGCCGACACCTGCCGCTACGGTGTGCGGATGCGCGCGACGGCACGGGGTTGGACCGCGGTCTGGTTGGTCGTACTGGCCCTCGTTCAGGCGGCTGCCTTCCTCGCCGTGTGGCGGGTGGCCGTGCACTCCGAGGTCGGTCAGTGGGTGGACACTGTCGCCCTCACCGGCAACCGGATCGGCCAGGACACCATCGACGGTCCGGTCGACCGGATCCTCAACGCGATGTCGGTGGTGTCGCTGCTGGCCGCCACCGCGACGATCGGGTTCATCGCGCTGATCCGGGGGCGGATCGCCCTGGCGATCACCGCGACCCTGCTGATCGCCGGAGCGAACGTCACCACCCAACTCCTGAAGTACGGGCTGAACCGGCCCGACTACGGTCTCGACCCGGAACGCGCCGCGGTGGGCAACAGCCTGCCCAGCGGGCACGCCACGGTGGCCGCCTCGGTGGCTGTCGCGCTGATGCTCGTGCTGCCGCGCAAGGTGCGGGCCGCCGGCGCCTTCATCGGTGCCGGTTACGCCGCCGCCGCCGGGGTCGCCACCCTCTCCGCCGGCTGGCACCGGCCCAGTGACGCCGTCGCCGCGTACCTCGTGGTGGGGGTGTGGTCGGCGTTGGCCGGGCTGCTGCTGCTGGTCACCCAGCGGGAGCAGGCCGAGATCGCCCCGGGCGACGCGCACCGGATCGCGGTGCTGGTGCTCGGGCTCGGCGGTGTGCTCGCCCTGGTTGCCTGCGGGCTCTCCCTGTCCTGGTTGCTCGACCTGCGCGACACCGGGCCGGAGGAGCTGGCCCGGCGTCCCCTGTTCGTCGGGTACGCGGGCAGCGCCGCCGGGATCGCCGGCACGATGGCGGTGGTGATGGCGTTGACGCTCACCGTCGTGCACCGGCTGGTGCCCCGGGTCAAGGGCTGAGCCGACCGCCGCCCCGCGCAGGGTGGACGGTCGAGGTCAGCTCGCGGAGCGGGGCGCGGGGACGTGCGGGGCGACCCCGCGCAGGTGCGTCAGCACCACCGGGTCGATCCGCCCCGGCACCAGCCGCTCCTCCAGGTTCTCCAACCCGGCCCAGGACACCAACGCCGCTTCCGTGCCGTTCTCGTGCACCGGATGGCCCAGCGCGACGAGCAGCGCTGCCACCTCGGCGGCGACCGCGCCGCTCAGATCGAGCAGGGTGGCCGGGTCGGGCCGGCCGAACAGCATGGTGTGCACCGCGAGCAGGCGACCCAGCTCGCTGACCGGGTCCGGGTGGTCGTCCACGCGAAGGTCCACCACCACGTCGCTGGTGCCGCCGTACCCGCCGCCGCGCTCGACCACCAGCAGGCCGGCGCTCTGCCGCCCACGCCGGTCGCCCCCGGCCTCGTCGCCGGCGCGCAGCGCGGCGACCAGCCGCTCGGCGAACGGCAGCGCCGTGCCGGCCTGCCAGGCCGCGCCGAGGGCGTCGACGACCTCCGGGCCGGTGAGCACGTTGCCCTGGGCGGCCCACCCGTCGCCGGTCCGCCCGCCGGCCCACTGATGGCAGGCCGACCCCGTCCAGGTGGCACCCGCGCCGGTCCGGCCCACGACGCCGACCTGGCGGTGCTCCCGCTCGGGGTCGGCGGCGACCAGCCCGGCCACCACGTCGGCGGCGGCCACCCCGGTGCGCAGCAGGGTGAGGCCCTGCGGGCGGTAGGCGAGGTTGACGTGGGCCTGGGTGGCCACCGCACCCACCTCGGCGGCGGCGGCCGGCACCAGCGCCCCGGCGGCGAGGAACTTGCTGGCGACGGCCACGCCGTGCAGGCGGCCGTCGGCGGAGCGGGCGACGAGCGAGAAGGTCACCGGGCGAGAGTAGCCGCCCGCGCCGGCGCGCTGCGAGGCTCAGAACGGTGGCGCGGCGGGCTCCGGTGGGGCGCCGTGGGCCCGGCGGCCGTCGGCCACCGCGACCGCCGCCAACACCACCACCCCGACCGCCGTCGCGACCAGACCGGGCAGGTGCAGCAGCGGCACCGACGACGCCACGAGCACCGCGAGTGCGATCCACCGGGACGGGGAGACCCGCGCGAACACCTCGTACTCCAGGCGGGCGCGGCCGGCCAGGAACAGGGCCGGACCTCCGAGCACCATGGCCAGCCACGGGCCCGGGATCCGCTCCAGCGGGTGCTCGATGATCAGCTCGTATCCGATGGCGGTGGCGGCGAGACCGATCACCATCAGCAGGTGGGTGTCGGCCGCCGAACGGCCGATGCTGGCGGGGTGTCTGGCCTTCATCACCGCCTCGCCCAGGATCCGCCCGGCCCGCTGCACATAGATGCGCCACAGCATGATCGAGGTGGCCAGCGCGAACGCGAACGCCCACGCGTGCGACATCTCGTACGGCACCGTGCTGTACGCGAAACCCGCCACCAGGATCGTCTCGCCCAACGCGACGAGGAAGAACTGCTGGTACCGCTCGGCCAGGTGCTCGCCGGCGATCTCCCACTTGGAGATCCTCGAACGGCCCAGGCCGGGCACCGGCCAGCCGCAGCGGGCGGCCAGGTACTCGACGAGCAGCGCCGCCGCCCAGAGCAGCACCTGCGCGTTCCCTCCCAGCAGCGCACCGCTGATCCAGAGAACCCCGCTGGCGGCGAAGATCACCGCCATCCGCACCTTCAACCGGCGGTACCGGTGTGCCCCCAGCGCGATCGAGAGGATCACCGGCCGGGTCACCTGCGCGATCACGTACGGCACCGCGAACAGCAGCGCGGTCTCGCTGAACGCCCGGGGGATCGCGACCCCCATCAGCATGCTGCACACCAACGCGGTGATCACCACGGTCTGCAACGGCACCCGGTACGGGTCGTACCGGCTGGTCGTCCACGCGGTGCCCTGCCACACCGCCCAGAGGGCGAGGAGCAACAGCAGCGTCTTGCCGCTGCCGGTGACATTCCCCCAGGCGTGCTCCGGACCTGGGTCCTGGGTCAGGTCCTCGAACGCGCGCGCCGAGATCCGGGTGAGCGCGAAGACGAAAACCAGGTCGAAGAAGAGTTCCAGGAAGGTGGCCCGGCCCGGCGGGGACGCCGCGGGAACCGGCTCCAGGTGTCCCGCCGCCCTGGAACCCATGGTCAGCGGCCTGCGCCGTCGGTCCGGTCCACCACGAAGTCGTAACACCTCCCGCTGCGGCGTACGGCCCGAAACCGGCGATTCTGCCCAGTCCGGGGATCTTGCTCGGACCCGCGTCAACGGGCACGATCGGTCAGTGACGAATCGATGGGGCATGACGGTGCCGTTGGGCGGGATCGCGCTGGCGCACCACGACGCGGCCTACGCGGCCCTCGACCGGGCCGGGTTCACCGACGTCTGGTCGTCCGAGGTCGCCGGGACCGACGCGTTCACCCCGCTGGCGCTCGCTGCGGCCTGGCAGCCCGGGCTGCGACTGGGCACCGCGATCACGCCGGTCTTCACCAGGGGCCCCGGGTTGCTGGCGATGAGCGCGGCGGCACTGGCCGAGGCCGCGCCGGGCCGGTTCTCGCTCGGCATCGGCGCGTCCTCTCCCGTCCTCGTCCGGGACTGGAACGCGGTGTCGTTCGACGAGCCGTTCCGCCGCACCCGCGACGTGCTGCGTTTCCTGCGCGCCGCGCTGAACGGGGAAACCGTCGACGAGGCCTACGACACGTTCACCATCCGCCGGTTCACGCTGGAGCGACCGCCGGCGGTGCCACCGCCGATCATGCTCGCCGCGCTGCGCCCGGGAATGCTCCGGCTGGCCGGCGCGGAAGCCGACGGGGTCATCCTCAACTGGCTCAGCGCCGACGACGTGCCCCGTGCCCTCGCCGAGCTGGGCGAGCGGCGCGCCGACTTCGACGTCGCCGCCCGGATCTTCGTCTGCCCCACCGAGGACGCCACGTACGCGCGGGCGCTGGGCCGCCGGCTCATCACCAGCTACCTGACCGTCGGAGCGTACGCCGATTTCCACCGTTGGCTCGGCCGCGACGAGACGCTCGCGCCGATGTGGGCTGCCTGGGCCGCCGGTGACCGGCGCGGCGCCAGCGCGGCGGTGCCCGACGAGGTGGTCGACGCGCTGGTGCTGCACGGCTCACCGGAGCGGTGCCGCGCCGAGGTGCGCCGCTACGCCGACAACGGGGTGGACGTGCCGATCCTGGCGCTGCTGCCCACCCCCGAGGTCACCGCCGGCGGCACGGGCACGCTGCTCGACCTCATCGCCCGGTTGGGCACCACCGCCGCGGAGGTGTCCGCGTGAACCTCACCGACCGGATCGTGGTGGTCACCGGCGGGGCCGGCGGCATCGGCGCGGCGCTCGCGCGCCGGTTCGCCGCCGAAGGTGCCGCCGCCGTGGTGGTCGCCGACCTGGACGCCGAGGCGGCCGACGCGGTGGCCGAGGGCATCGGCCCGGTCGCGCACGCCATCGCCCTCGACGTCACCGACGAGGAGCAGGTACGCGAGCTGGTCGCCGACACCGAGCAGCGCTACGGCCGGATCGACCTGTTCTGCGCCAACGCCGGGGTGACAACCGGCGGGGGAGTCGAGGTCGACGACGCCGGTTGGGACCGGGCGTGGCGGGTCAACGTGCTCGCCCACGTCTACTCGGCCCGGGCGGTGCTGCCCGGGATGCTCACCCGGGGCGGCGGGCACCTGCTGCACACCTGCTCGGCGGCGGGTGTGCTGACCGCGGTGGGCGACGCCGCGTACACGGCGACGAAGCACGCCTCGGTGGGGTTCGCCGAGTGGCTGGCCATCACCTACCGGGACCGGGGCATCCGGGTCAGCGCGCTCTGCCCGCAGGGGGTGGACACCCCGATGCTCGCCGACGGGCTCGCCGATGGTCACCTCGGCGCCCGGGTGGTCGCCGCGTCCGGTGCGGTGCTCACCCCGGACCAGGTCGCCGACGCGGCCGTCGCCGGGCTGGCCGAGGAACGTTTCCTGATCCTGCCGCATCCCGAGGTCGCCGACTACGCGCGCCGCCGCGCCGAGGACCCGGACGGTTGGCAGGCCGGCATGCGCAAACTCATCCGCCGGCTGACCGCCTGACCCGTCACCGCAGCGGCACGCGTCCGGTGGCCAATGCTGGTCCACGCTCTGATGATCACCGCTGTCCGGTGCGGGCGCCAATGGGTTCCCCCGTCGACCGACCGGCTCCGTCGCCCCTGTCATCGGGAGGAGCGGCGGGCGCGGCGCAGGGGAGTGGGGTGCACGGACCAGATGACGCGGCGCCACCAGGGGCGGGCGGATCGCAGGGTGGCCACATAGGTGGTCGCCAGTTCGGCGGCGTGAGCGGCCTGCTCGGTGGTCGCGGCGCCGGGGGCGAAGCCCACCTGGTTCAGCAGGGCCGCCAGCTCGTCGACCGCCGGCCCGTCGGCGGTCGTGTCGTCGCCGGTCGTGCCCGCCCGGGCGTCGGCAAGGGTCTGGCGGGCGTGCCCGGCGACCTCGGTGGCGGCCAGGTCGTCCCCGACCGGTCTGCCGGCCAGCCGGAGCGCGTCGGTGACCTCCCGCCAGGCGCCGGCGATGCGCTGGCCGGGGTCGCCCCGGACCAGCCGGGCGCGGGTGAGGGAGCGGCGCATCGCCAGCAGGGTGAGCAGGAGTGCCCCCACCACCAGCAGCAGGCCGCCGCTGCCGCCGGCGACCAGCACCGGCGTGGAGATTCCGTCGTTGCCGGGCGGAGCGTCGGCGGCGGCTGCCGGCTCCGGTGAGGCGCTCGGCTCCGCGGTCGGTGCCGGTGCCTCCGACGGCGGCGGGTCCTCCGGTGTCGGGCGGAAATCCTCCTCCACCGGTCGCGGCTCGTCGTCCGGGCGGGGCAGCGGGTCGAACGCCACCCAGCCCAGCCCGTCGAAGAGCACCTCCGGCCACGCGTACGCGTCACCGGCCAGCACCGGCCCCTGCCCGCCGGTCCGGAAGCCCACCACCACCCGGGTGGGCAACCCGGAGAGTCGGCCGAGGACCGCGAAGGCCGCCGCGAACTGCTCCGAGGTGCCCTCCTGCCCGCCGCCGTTGCGGGGCCCGAACAGGAAGAAACCCAGATTCGGGTACGCGTGCCCGCTCGGCGCGTCCGCCGCCACCCGGTAGTGCTCGGCCAGGAACTGCTCGATCGCCGACGCCCGCGCGTACGGGGCGCCGTTCTCCTCGGCGAGTTGGGTGGCCAGCCGGCGCATCGGGTCGGGCACCCCGTCCGCGACCCGCAGCACCCGGGCCACCTCGTCGCCGGCGGGCACGTTCGCGGTGGCCAACAGGTTGGAGTCGGGTCGTTCCTCGGCGGAGGTCACCGCGTACCGCAGCCCCGGCGTCAGTCCCTCCGGCCGGATCAGCGTCCCGCTCGCCGGGTCGTACGCCACCCGCGCCCCACTGACCTCCCGGGGCGTCGCCACGGCGGGCAGCAGCCGGCCGCTCAACTCGGCCACGCTGATCTGCTGGCGGACCGTCCGCACCGTGCTGTCCCGGGACGGATTCGCGGTCGGGAGGATCCGCCCGGCGTTGCGGTACGTCGCGCCGACCCGCCACGTCACCCCGTCGTAGTCGCTGAGCACCGCCAACCGGATCCGGACACTGCGCGCGGTGTCCGCGGCCGGGTCGGTCCCGGTGGGGCGTTCCGTGCTCACGTCGAGGAGCTTCTGCTCCGGGTGCAGCGCCCACCCGGAGATCCGGATCAACGGGTTCTCGTCGAGCGTCTGCACCTGCGGTGGCTCCACGTACCGGCGTGGGTCCACCGGTCGGCCGCGCACCTGATCGGCGACGACCGGGCCGAGCGCCGCGACGAACCCGACCACCAGAACCACCCCGAGCGCCGCGCTGGTGGCCAGCCGCAGCCGCACCGCCGCGCGAACCCGGGGGGTCAGGTCGGCGGTCGGATCACCGCCGCCCGCCGCCGGCCCGGTGGGGGTGGCCAGACCGAGGGCCGCGACCGCGACGAACACGAGCGTCGACCCCACCGCCGGTTCGGCGTTCGGACCGACCACGTAGAGGCCGGCGGCGTAGAGCCCCGCCGCCGGCAGGTAACCCAGCAACACCCGGCCGGTGCGCAGCGCCACCTCCGCGCCGGTGAGCCCGGCCAGCCAGGCGGCGACGACCGGCACCAGCACGGTGTCCGGGGTGGGTTCCACCGGGATCATCGCGGTGAGCAGCCGGGGGATGCCGTTACGGGCGGCGTCGGCGGTGACCTCCAGCAGGCCGCCCGGCACCTCCGCGCGGGTCGCCGCCAGCCGCAGTGACCACAGTGTCCAGCCGGCCATCGCGGCCACCGACACCGGCGCCACCAGCCACGACGGCAGCCGTCGGGCGGCCACGCTGACCAGCACCGAGCCCGTCGCCGCGCCGACGACGAGCCAGAGCAGCAGACCACCGGCGTACACCCGGCCGAGCACCACCCCGGCGAGCGCCGTCAGCCCGATCAGCACCAGTGGCAGGACCGCCGCCCGCAGCACCCGCACGGCGACCGTCACCACCGGCGTACCCCGTCCCACTCGGCGGCGAACTGCGCGCCGTCCGCCGCGTCGACGACCACGAGCCCGGCGGTGCCCGGCGGCGTCGGCTCGGCCGCGCCGAACACCCCGACCACCACCGACGGGTACGCCCCGCGCAGCGCCCCGACGTGCCCCAGCTCGTCGCGGCCACCTGGCCCGGTCAGGAAGATCAGCGTGTCGCCCAGCCGGTCCTGCCGCAGCCGGGTCGTGGCCGCCCGCACCGCGTCACCATCGGTGGAAAGGTCGGCGGCGGCGAGCCGGTCCAGCGGCCCGAGCGCGCCGTCCGCGCCGCCGTCGGGCGTCGTGGCCTCCGTCGGCTTCGCGGCAACCTCCAGCAACAGCACCGGCAGGTCGGCGCGGTGCGCGGCGGTGACTATCGACGCCGCCGCCTCACAGGCCGACTCGAACGACTCGGCCACCCCGCCGACCCGCAGCGGGTGCGCGGCGACGCGGTTGTCCAGCAGGACGACCAGGCGCGGCAGGCTGGTGTCCACGCTCTCCCGCACCATCAGCTCACCCACCCGGGCGCTGGTGCGCCAGTGCACCCGGCGCAACTCGTCGCCGACCACGTACTCCCGCAGCGAGTCGAACGTGATCGACCCGTGCGGGACCCCGTCCACCCGGCCGTCGAGGCTGCGCCCCGAACCCCGGGGCACCGCCGTCAGCGGGTGGACCCGGGGGTGCACCCACACCGGAACCGCCGCACCGTACGGGCGGGCCAGCGCCACCAACCCCAGCGGGTCACGTCGGGTCACCCGCAGCGGACCGACCGGCACCACCCCACGACGGTCGGTCGGCACGTCGTAGCGGACCTCGGTGTCCCGGCCGGGTCGCAGCCGCAGCACCGGCACCGGCACGGTCCGTTCCCCGCAGCGGTCCTCGGCCAGCAGGTTCGCCGAGCGCAGCCGCCCGGTGTTGCGCACCGTCACCGTCATCCGCGCCGGCTCGCCGCGTGCCACCCGGTCCGGGTCGGCGACGCGGGTCACCGTCAGCCGGGGTCGCCACGCCGCGACCAGCGCGGCGTAGCCGACGGCCGCGCCAGCCGCCGCGCCGAGCAGCGTCAACTCGGGGTACGCGAACCGGAAACCCGCCCCCAGCAGCACCACGGCGGCGACGAGCAGCCCGAACCCACGGGCGGTGATTCCCATCGCGCTGCTGCCGGTCAGCCCTGCACCGGAGCGGGTTGCCCCGACGGCAGCGGCACCGGCACCGAGGCGACGGCCTGGCGCAGCACCTCCGGGGCGGTCATCCCGCGCACCTGGGCCTCCGGGGTGAGCAGCAGCCGGTGGGCGAAGACCGCCTCGGCGAGCGCCTTCAGATCCTCCGGCATGATCCAACCCCGCCCGTCGATGAGCGCGTACGCGCACGCCGCCCTGGTCAACGCGATCACACCCCGAGGGCTGACCCCGACACGCACCTGCGGGTGCGTGCGGGTGGCCGCGGCGAGCCGCACCGCGTACGAGTAGAGCGGCTCGGCGATGTGCACCCGGCGGGCCATCCGGACCATCTCGCCGACGGTGGCGGTGTCGGTCACCGGGGCGAGCGCCTCGGGGGAGCGCACTGTCGCGCCGCGCAGCACCTCGACCTCGACCGCCTCGTCCGGGTACCCGACGGAGAGCTTCACCAGGAAACGGTCCAACTGCGCCTCGGGCAGCCGGTAGGTGCCGTCCATCTCCACCGGGTTCTGGGTGGCCACCACCAGGAACGGCGACGGCACCGGGTGCCGGACCCCGTCCACTGTGACGGTGCGTTCCTCCATCACCTCCAGCAGCGCCGACTGGGTCTTCGGCGACGCCCGGTTGATCTCGTCGGCGATGACGATGTTGGCGAAGACCGGCCCCGGATGGAACTCGAAGTCCCGGGTCGCCTGGTTGAAGATCGTCACCCCGGACACGTCCGAGGGGAGCAGGTCGGGAGTGAACTGGATACGCCGCCACTCGCCCTTCACGGTGGCGGCGATGGCCCGCGCCAGGGTCGTCTTACCGACCCCGGGCACGTCCTCCAGTAGCACGTGACCCTGGGCGAAGAGCGCGGTCAGCGCCAGCCGTACCACCTGCGGCTTACCGAGCACCACCGCGTTGACGTTCTCGGCCAGCCGGGCGGCCAGGGCGGCGAAACCCTGCACCTCCGGCTGGGTGAGCGGCTCGTGCGTGTTCACTGTCGGTGGTGCTCCTCGCCTGGTGGTTCAGCAGGTGGGCAGGACCTTGATGTCATCGCCGCCCTCCAGGTTGAGCCAGGCCCACGGGATGTAGTTCTTCCCACCCTTGTAGTTGACCTGCACCCACCAGGTGCTGCGCTTCTCGTTGTTGTAGATGTAGGCGTAGACCTCCTCGCCCGACTTCTTGCAGTACGCCTGCAGTCGGGTGCCGGGCTTCGCCCAACCCACCTGCTTGTCGTTGTCCTGCCGGGTGACCGAGAAGATCTCGTTGCCGTTGCGGCCCTCGCGGTCCCGGTCACAGTAGGTCGACTCGGGCCCGGACGCGCCGTTGCGGCAGGTCGCGACCCCGTACAGCGGCAGCGTCTTCTGAGCCCGCGTCGCGGTGCCCTTACCGGCGGCGTTGCTCGCCGTCACAGTGAACGTGTACGCGGTGCCCGGCGTCAGGCCCGTCATCGTGATGCTGGAACACGCCCCAGCCTTCGCCGCCTCACCGGCAGTGCTCAGCGTGCAGGTGGCCTTGCCGTTACCGGCGTCCACAGTGAAGGCGACAGTCGCCCCGGTGGCCGTCGACGACGAACCGGTCACCGTGACCCGTGGCTCGGCCACCGTCCGGGCGGTGGCGGTGGCCTCCGGGCCCGGCCCCGCCTCGTTGACCGCCTTCACCTTCACCGCGACGTTCTGACCGTTGCCCAGCCCGGTGACTGTCGTACGGGTGTCGGTCACCTCGCTGACCCGCCCACCAACGTCCACCAGGTACTTCGTCACCGGCCGACCGTTGGCCCCGGCCGGCGCCCACTGCACCGTCACCGCGCCTGGCTGGTTGGCGACGGTGCCGGCGCGCAGGTCGAACGGTCGACCGGGCGCCGCGAAGGGCACCACGGTGTTGCTGACCGGGGACGCCGCCGACCCGGCGCCCTTGCTGTTGACCGCCACCACCGTGAACGCGTACTGGGTGCCGAACTCCAGCTCACCGGCGGGCACCACCAGCTCCGTCCTGGTCGACTCGCCGGCCGGCGCGTTCGTCCCCGCCGAACTGGCCGTCACCGCGTACCTGGCGATGGTGTTGCCCTGCCCGTTCGCCGCCGGCCACTTCACGAGGACCGTGCCGTCGGGCCGTTCCCGCGCGGTGACGCTCGCCGGCGGGTCGGGCACCGCCGCCGTCGGGGTCACCGGGTTGCTGTTGCGCGGCGGACCGTCCCCCTTGGCGTTGACGGCGTGCACCGCGAACCGGTACGTCTCGCCGTTGGTCAGACCCTTGATCTCCACCGCCCGCTGGTTGGCGCCCACCTGCACACGCTGGCCGGCGCCCTCCACCACGTACTTGATGATCTCGGCGCCGTTGGCGGCGGCCGGCCGCCAGGTCACCCGCGCCTGGGCGTTGCCGGCGGCGGCGGTGACGCTGCGCGGCGCGCTCGGCTTACCCACCCGGGGCTTCTTCGGCGGAGGCGGCGGCGGGGGCACCGGCGGCGGGTCACCGCCGAGCACGTCGTTGGCGTACTTGTCGACCTCGCGCACCTGGTGCTTGTCGTCCACCACGCGGGCGGTCGCCGAGTCCGGGGAGTTGATGAACAGGTGATTCTCCCGGACCTCCAGCTCCAGCGGCCCGTTGGCCCGCCCACTGATGGTCTCCACGAGCTGACCCGCCGCGTCGAAGGAGTAGATGGTGCCGGTGGCCTCGTCGGCGCAGTAGAACCGGTCCGCCCAGGCCACCGCCGGACTGAGCCGATCCCCCTCACCCGGCACTGTGAACCCGCTCTCCTGCCCACCGTCACCCACCAGCAGCACCCGCCGGTCGGCGGTCACCGTGACCGGCACCCGAGCGCCGCTGGTGCGCGCCGGCAGCGCCGCCGGACCGGACAGCGTCAACGGCGTCGGGTGCACCTCACCGCGCTGCACCCGCACCAGCTTCCCGGCCGTCCGGTCGAGCACCGCCACCCCGTCATCCAGGGTTGAGACCACCAGCTCGTGGCTGGCCTCGGCGACGTCGTACGACTCGACCCGCTGCGGGCTGAGCCCGGCACCCGCAGGCGCGGCCGACGCCGGCACGGACGGCAGCTTGGCCGCGGTGATCGCCGAGACGGTGCCCTGACTGGGCACCGCGATCCAGAGTCGACCCTTACCGTCGAAGGTGCCGCCGGTGATGCCCGGCGGGTACCGCACCGGCTCGCCCACCGGGGTCAACGATCGCGGGTCGAGCTGCCGGACGATGCCCTGCACGGCGTCGACGACGAACGCCGCGTCCTCGTGCAGGGCCACACTGACGCCCAGGCCGGGGGTGGTCCGGGTGGTCGCGCTGAGCTGCAGGGTGGCCAGATCCAGGGAGCTGACCTGCCCGGTCTGCAGGTCCCGCAGGATCAGCAACCGGTCGGTCTGGGTGATCTGCATCGGGTGCTGCCGGGCACCGGGGATCTCGGTGCGGGTGTCCACCCGGGCGGTGACCCCGTTGACCCGGGCCAGCTCACTGCGCGCCGTGCTCCACAGCCAGGAACTCGCGTCGTAGTTGGCCACCGCGTTGTCCGCCGCGCCCAACCCGAGGACCGTCAGCCCCATGGCGGCCAGCAGCGCGGCCACCGTGCCGACGGTCACCAGCCCGCCGCGCAGCCGGGACCGGGAGCCGGGGGCCTCGGTCGGTACGGCGTCGTCGATGCTGGCCACAGCCGGCCGCCTCCCCTGAGTCGTGGCAGGTGGCGCGCCTCGCGGCGACCACTCCCCTGAGCCGGGTGCCATCATATGGCGCTGCTGGTGACGGGGGAACCCGCACCGTCACCCCTGTGGATACCGAGCGTGTGCGTTGTGGACGTCCAGCTCAGCCCTCTGTCGGCTCGGCGCCGCCCGGATCCCGCTCGATTCAGCGCGGCGACTGCCGACCCGAGGGCTCCCCGCTCGACGTGGCCCTGCGCTCCCGCGCGGTGCAAACCTGCCCGGAAGTCGCAAAGCTGTCAGTGGAGTAGACAGCCAACACGGTGAAACAGTGATCCACTCTGGAGTTCAGCCCGTTGACCGTGTAGCTGGTCCGGCCCGGGTCCACGGTGGCCATCACACCCAACGCCTGCCCGGCCCGGCCGGCCGCGACCATGAACGGCACCGCACCACCGGTCGGGTCCGTCCAGGTCAACGTGATCGTCGTCGAATCGTCCCGCAACGTCAGGTCGCCCGGCGCCGCCCCGGTCGCCGACGGTGCCGGCACCGCAGCCGTCGGCGCGGTCCCAGCCGGCGGCGGAGAGTCGCGGGTCAGCACCACCGCGCCCAGACCCGCCACCGCCACGACGGCCACCCCGGCCGCCACGACCGCACCGATCACCGCCGCCCGGTTGCGGCCCGTCGACCCACCACCATCGGCGTACGCCGGCCGGTACGCGTCAGGTACCGGCTGGTACTGCTGACCCGGGTACGGCGTCTGATGCTGGTCCTGGGAGTACGGCGTCTGGGATGGCTGGTGGTGGTAATGCGGGACCGGCGGCGCCTGGTGAGTGGGCACCACCGGGGTGTCGAGGATGCCCAACCCGGAATCACCGCCCGCACCGGTGCCCGTCGTGGTTTGCGCGACGGGCGTGGCCTGGCCGATGGGCGTGGCCTGCCCGACGGTCACGGCCGCCGGGTTGGGCGGAGGTGTCGTGACGTGGGTGAGGGAGTCGGCGCCGGGAGTTGACAGGGGCTGTGACGGTTCGCTGCTGCTCCAGGGCGGTGTGGTCAACCCCCACGGCGGCACGGGTGGCGCGCTCACCGGAGGCGCGGAAACAGGTGGTCCGTAGGGCGGCCCGGAGACAGGCGGCCCGGAGACAGGCGGCCCGGAGACGGGGGGCCCGAAACCGGGCGGTGCGGACACCGGGTAGGTGTGCTCGGGTAGTGCGGAGACAGGGTGGCCGTAGCCGGGCGGGGCCGAGACGGGCTGGCCGTGGGCGGGCGGTCCGGAGACGGGTGGGCTGTAGCCGGGTGGTGCGGAGATCGGGTACGGCTGGGCCGGCGGGCCGGAGACCGGGTACGGCTCGCTGGGGGGCGCGGAGATCGGGTGCGGCGTCACCAGCGGTGCGCTGACGGGTTGGGCCGGCGGCCCGCTCATCGGGTACCCCGGTGCGTGGTGGTCGACGATCGGGGAGGGCGTTCCTGATGATGCCGCCTCGACGCCGGACACGTTGTGCGATTCACTCGGCGCTGTTCGTGGCGCAGCGGCTCGGGCGGCCTCCGCGGCGAGTAGCGGCTCGATCTGCCGTACCTGGATCGTGGGGTTGTCCCAGCGAGGTGCCGCCGACGGGACGCCCGACGCCGAGGGGGGCGCGTCGACCACCGGCGGTGGGATCTGGTCGCCTACCCGCTGGCGGGGTGCCACGGGTGGGCCGGACGGCTCAGGGTGCGGTGATGGCTGCCCGGCCGGTGTCGTCGGTGGGTGCTCAGCGCTCGGCTGGGGCATCGGGCCGACAGGTGGCCGGGACGGCTGCTCGTCGAGGCGTTGCCGGGGCGGCGTCAAGGACCCGGGCGGTTGCGGGCCGAGGCTCGGCCGAGTTGGTCCGGGTAGTTGCTCGGCGGTGCGTTGGCGGGGTGGCATCGCAGGCTCGGGCGGTTGCTGGTGGGGGCGCCGAAGCGGCGGTTGCGCCTTCGTGAGGGGTTGTCCGCTGGCGCGTGAGCCGAGTGACATGGCATTCGCCGGTCGTGTCGCGTCGGCTCGCGGCAACGTTGCGGGCGTAGGCGCTGCCGTCGGCGGGCCGGCCGGTGCCTGCGCAATCGAGGAAGCTGCCGGCCCAACGGGCGCCGCCCGAGGGGCGGGAACAGGTGCCGTGGTGGCGGTGCCGAAGGGTGTGGGTGCGGCTGGTGTGCGTACCGCCGAGGGGTTTGGTGGGGGTGTGGCCGGCGGTTGCGGCGGTGCCCAGGGTGAGACGGTCGGCGGCGGGCCACCGGCGGACGGCCGCATCGCGGCGAGGGTGGCCAGCGACAGGGTCGGGCCGGTGAGCGCCGACCGGGCACCCGGCTCGGTCACCGGGGCCGGACCGGGGACCGGCGCGGGGTGCTGCCCGCCCGGCGTCGACGCGGGTGGGCCCAGGTAGTCGCGGGCGGCGCGTACCGCCGGGTGGTTCTCCCCGAGTGCGGCGGGCCCGGCGGTGGCGACGCGGGTGTAGTTGCGGCGGGCCTCGTGCCGGTTGCCCAACTCCTCCGCCACCTCGGCCAATTCGAAGGCGAGCGCGAGCATCAGCGGGTCGGAGTGCTCCCAGCGCCGCTCGCCCGCCGCGAACGCCTCCTCCAACACCCGGCGGGCAGCCAGCGGGTCGTCCCCCTCCCGGTGCAGGCGCGCCAGCAGATGCGCGGTGTGCAGCACCTCGGGATGGTCGTCACCGTACGGCGGGGGAGTGGATTCGACGGCCTCCGCGAGCAGTTGCCGGGCGGCGCTGAGGTCGCCCGCGGCGCGCAGGGCGAGGGCTCGGTGCTGGGCGGCTGCCAAGGGGGAGGGATGGACCACGTGGTAATGCTGCCGGGAGAGGGCCGCCGGACGCTACCCGTACACACCCCGAGTGTGTCGGGGAGGCCGTTCGAGGCGGCCTGAGCAGCGGCGGAAGCGTCGGCGGAGAGGCGCCGGAAGGCGATGTGCATGATCCACGAGCGGCGTGTACAGTAACTCCCCGTGCGGCCCGCCGCGCCGATTACCAGATGGAAGATCATCTGGCCGGCGAGGTAGGCTCAACGTGTAGGTCCGGGTGGCGGAATGGCAGACGCGCTAGCTTGAGGTGCTAGTACCCGTATAGGGTGTGGGGGTTCAAGTCCCCCCTCGGACACCAAATTGCAGCATCCATGCTGTGTATCGCGTACTGGTGGTCAAGCGCGCTTGACCACGCAAATCTGACCTCAGCGACACCCTCGACCGAGCCTGTCTCGATCGGGGGCGGTTGTCGTGGCTGATCGTTCCGTGGCTCCCGTCATCCCTCCCGTGAGGCTGTCGGACCGTGAGCAGAGCCCGCACCGGCCGCGTGGTGGAGCCACTCGTCGTCCGCCATTCCCCCTGCCGGTGCTACCCACGTCACGTACCGGCACGATGTTGTACGGCCTGGCTGCCATCGACAGCAGTGGCCGGATCGCCGACCGTGCGGTCATCCGGGCCCTCGGATGGGGGCCGGGCACGCGGCTGCACATCCGCGAGGCCTCCGGTGTCATTGTCGTCCGGCTGGACCGGCAGGGCGTCTTCACCGTCACCGGCCAAGGCCACCTCCACTTGCCGGCGGCTGTCCGACACTGGTGCGGGCTCGCCGCCGGCGACCGGGTGCTGCTCGCGGCAAACCCTGCTGACGGTCTGCTCGTGGTGCACCCTCCTGCCGCCTTGGACGCGATGGTCGTGGCGGTTCATGCAGCTCTGCTGGGCGGTGGTCAGGCATGAGTGACACGACCGTGGGCAGGGCTGAGCTGGATGCCGCGCGGCTGTTGCTGGCGCGGATGGGGATCTCGCCGGCCGACCTTGTCGAAGCGGCCCCCGATCGTCCGCCCGCACCAACGTTCGCGGAGTACGTGCCGGTGGTAGCGGCGGCGGTTAGCGACGGTACCCGGCGGGCGTACGGCTCGTACTGGAAGCGGGTCCTGGAGCAGTGGGGGCAGCGGCGGCTCGATGAGCCGACTCCGTCGGAGATTGAGCATCTCGCTGAGTACACCAAGACGCATGTGGTGGCCCGACGCAACGCGCGAGGCGGGCGTAGCGCGGCGGAGCATTTGATTTCCGCGCTGCGGTGTCTATACAAGCGGGCCGTTGCCGACGGGTACGTCACCGCGGCGGACAACCCCGCCCTCAAGGTGGCCAAGCCGCGGCGCCTGCCCAGCACCAGACGAGCGGTGGCCGACAAGCGGTTGGCGGAGATCAACGCCGTTGCTGCCAGCACGGGCGATGACCCGGCGCTGGACAGCCTGCTGCTGCGGCTGCACACCGAGACGGCGTGCCGCCGGGGCGGTGCGCTGGCGCTGCGGCCCGTCGACCTGGACCCGGACCAGTGCCTCATCTTGCTGCGGGAGAAGGGTGACACGGTGCGGTGGCAGCCGGTGTCACCGACGCTGATGAGGCATCTGCAGCAGCATGCCGAGGAACGTCAGGCGACGGGGACGGGACAGCTGCTGCGTTACCGGAATGGGCAGCCGATCACCTACCGGCGCTACGACCACCTGTGGGTGCGCATCGGCGAGCACTTGCCGTGGGTCTACGTGCAGCAGATCAGTACGCATTGGTTGCGGCACACGACGTTGACATGGGTCGAGCGGAACTTCGGCTACGCCGTGGCTCGCGCCTACGCCGGGCACACCGACAGCGGTAGCGATGTTGGCACCACCAGTACGTACGTCCGGGCGAGTCTTCAGGAGGTCGCCGCCGCTCTGGCAGCCCTGACGAAGGAGCCCCATCCTCTGGCCTGATGGGGGACGACAACGGGTAGGCCTGGTCGCTACGCCCAGGCCCACCCCTCTAATGCGTGGTGTATCCGTTCTGATCAAGCGGTCCGTCTCGAAGGCGAGCGTCCGAGAGCATCCATACCGTTCGTAGTAGCACTTGGGCACGGATCTCCCCTGGCAGCCGGACGTGGCCCGCTTGGTCTCGACGGCCCTCGCCTGCTCGTCGCCGCTGAGATGCACGAGCAGGGCACCGATCGCTGGGAACGCCTGATTGAGCAGCCGACGCAGGAATGACCACAGGCCAAGCCGGTGCCTGCTTGTGTCGAAGTAACCCGAGGATTGGCTGCTCTCATCGACCGGTCGAACTGACTCGTAGACAGCTAGTGCCGTGACCACAAACGTTCGCGGGGTTGGTTAGGCGGCT
The DNA here is from genome assembly GCF_040630995.1 of Micromonospora sp. NPDC005710. Lineage (NCBI taxonomy): Bacteria > Bacillati > Actinomycetota > Actinomycetes > Micromonosporales > Micromonosporaceae > Micromonospora > Micromonospora sp. NPDC005710. The sequence continues at coordinate 50,846 of NZ_JBEXYP010000032.1, forward strand.
TTCGTGGTCGGCTGTCCCCAGCGGTGTTGGCGTTCGCTGCGGATGCGTGC
>NZ_JBEXYP010000033.1:0-48366 GCF_040630995.1 Micromonospora sp. NPDC005710
ATCACCACCTGGGGCGTCCGCGACTGTGACTCGTGGCGTGGCTCGGACAACGCGCTGTTGTTCGACTGCAACGGCAACAAGAAGGCCGCGTACACCGCCGTCCTGGACGCCCTCAATGGTGGCTCGACCCCGCCCACCACGCCACCCCCGGGCTCCGGGGTGGACACCAGTGCCTGGTACGTGTTGTTGAACCGGAACAGTGGCAAGGCACTCGACGTGTACGCGTCGGCCACCAACGACGGGGCGCGGATCAGCCAGTGGACGCGCAACAACGGCGTCAACCAGCAGTGGCAGTTCGTCGACTCGGGGAGTGGCTTCTACCGCGTGAGGGCGCGCAACTCCAGCAAGGTGCTCGACGTCAGCGGCTTCTCGACCGCCGACGGCGGTGCGATTGTGCAGTGGGCCGACCTCAACGGAACGAACCAGCAGTTCCGGCTCGCCGAGTCCGACGGCGGCTACGTGCGGCTGATCAACCGCAACAGCAGCAAGGCCGTCGAGGTGCAGGGCTCGTCCACCGCCGACGGCGGGAACGTCGTCCAGTACGCCGACTGGGGCGGCACCAACCAGCAGTGGCAACTGGTCCGGATCGGCTAGGGACCGCCGCGATCGAACCGAGGGACAGGGAGCTGCCGGCCGATCGGCATCCGGCCGGTGCCCACCCCGGCGAGGTGTGACGACGGCGGCCCGCCCCCTTCCCGGGGTGGGCCGCCGTGGCCGTCGAGTTGCCGCTCACGGTGAGCGCGCGCATCGACAACAATCATTTGACGTATGACGTATCACCCGCTAATTTTCACCCCGCGGGCCACCCGGCCAACGGGAGCCACGACGTCGCACCGCGCGGTTCTGCGCGGGCCTGCCACGAGCCCGGATCGTGCCAGCGCCATCCGACGTACGCCGCTGGCAGCGGTTCGCCCGCGCACGACCCAGACGTGCTGACGCCACCACCACGACGCCGGCACGCACGCCAGGGCACGCGCGGGCGTTCCGCTCGTGGCGACCCCGATCGAAGGAGTTCACCATGAAAGCCCTCGATGAGGCTCGTCCCGCCTCTCGACCGAGACCTCGCTTACGGTCAGGGTTGGCCGCAGCGGCGGCCGCGGTCATGGCAGCCAGCACGCTCGTCGCGGTGAACGCGGCGCCAGCGGCGGCGGCGACAGTGGACACCAACGCCTCCTACGTGCTGGTCAACCGCAACAGCGGCAAGGCGCTCGACCTGTACGCGTCGGCCACCAACGACGGGGCGCGGATCAGCCAGTGGACGCGCAACAACGGCCTCAACCAGCAGTGGCAGTTCGTCGACTCCGGGGGTGGCTACTACCGGATCAAGTCGCGGCTCTCGGGCAAGGTGCTCGACGTCAGCGGCTTCTCGACCGCCGACGGCGGTGCGATCGTGCAGTGGGCCGACCTCAACGGGACGAACCAGCAGTTCCGGCTCGCCGACTCGGACGGCGGGTACGTGCGGCTGATCAACCGCAACAGCAGTAAGGCCGTCGAGGTGCAGGGCTCGTCCACCGCCGACGGTGGGAACGTCGTCCAGTACGCCGACTGGGGCGGCACCAACCAGCAGTGGCAACTCGTCGCCATCGACGGCGGCACCAACCCGCCGCCGTCGGGTGGTAGTGGGTGCGGCAAGGCGCCGACGCTTGCCAGCGGCACGCACACGATCCAGAGCAACGGCAAGAGTCGAACCTTCATCCTGCGGGTGCCCGCCAACTACAACAACAGCAACCCCTACCGGTTGATCTTCGCGTTCCACTGGCGGGGCGGCACCATGCAGGAGATCTCCTCCGGTGGCACCAGCGGGACCGCGTGGTCCTACTACGGGCAGCAGGAGCAGTCGAACAACAGCGCGATCCTGGTCGCGCCCCAGGGATTCGGCAACGGCTGGGGCAACTCCGGCGGTGAGGACATCACCTTCGTCGACGACATGATCAGCCGGATCGAGAGCAGCCTCTGCGTCAACCCGAGGCAGCGGTTCGCGCTCGGCTTCAGCTGGGGTGGCGGCATGAGCTACGCCGTGGCCTGCGCACGGGCCACCGTCTTCCGGGCCGTCGCGGTCATCTCCGGCGCGCAGATCAGCGGGTGCAGCGGCGGTACGCAGCCGATCGCCTACTTCGGGCTGCACGGCATCACCGACAACGTCCTGAACATCTCCCAGGGCAGGGCGCTGCGCGACACGTTCGTCCGGAACAACGGTTGCACCGCGCAGAGCCCGCGTGAGCCGGCCGGCGGCAGCCGTACGCACATCACGACCACCTACTCGGGTTGCCGGTCTGGTTACCCGGTGCAGTGGGCCGCGTACGACAACGGCCACATGCCCGGCCCGGTCGACGGCACCTACGCCGAGAGCGGCATCACGACCTGGACCAAGGGTGAGATCTGGAGGTTCTTCGCCCAGTTCTCGTGACACCTGTCGGCAGTGATCGGCGGCGCCCGCTCCCGTACCCCGGGGGTGGGCGCCGTTGGCCGCCGGGGGCGGTCAGCGTTCCAGGCGGACGGGGCTCCCCGAGCCACTGCGGCGGACCAGCCAGGCCTCGGTGATGTGGGTGAACATCGCCTCGGCGGCGCCGTTGGGGTCGTGGGCGGCGATGCGTTCGTAGATGCGTCGGTGCCCCTGGTTGGAGGCCACGCACAATGCCCGTTCGGTCCGCCCCATGTACCGGGCGGTGTTGATGACCTGACTCTCCAGGGCGCGGACGACACCACGGGCGATGCGGTTCCCGGACGCCTGCATGATCGTGTCGTGGAAGGCGCGGTCGTAATCGTGGTAGGTGACGTGGTCGTCGACGAGCTCGTCCATCCGGTCCACCATCGCCCGCAGTTGATCGATTGTCGCGGCGTCGGCGAGGCGTGCGGCGACATTCGCCATGTCGGACTCCAGCACCCGTCGGGTGACCACCAGGTCGTCGAGGATGGCGAGACTGTCGTCCACCGCGATGGTGGCCGCGAGGACCAGCTCGTCGAGCATGTCCCACTGTGACGGCGGGGTGACCAGAGTGCCGGCGCCCTGGCGAACCTGCACCAGCCCCTTCTCCTGAAGGATCTTCACTGCTTCCCGGACGACGGTCCGGCTCACGCCGAAGGTCTCGCAGAGGATCGGCTCGGGGGGAAGGGACGACCCGGACGGGTGTGTGCCCCGGACGATGCGCTCCACCAGTTCGGCGGTGACCGCCCTGGCGAGGTTTGCCGGCCGACGCACCCAAGCCGGGGTCGCCGGGCTGTTCAGGGCTGTCTCCTGCGGTGGCGTCATGTCCCCTCCGAATGGCTCGCCGTGGCACGACGTCTGGGCCAGTGTACGGCCGACTGTTGACGTCACACGTCATACGAGTTACCTTCCGGTCAACATTTGGCTCGCGGGGCACCCGCCGGCCACCCCTATATAGAGGTGACAATCGATGAGACAGCGCGCGTTATGGTCGGCCGTCCTCGTTGTGGGCCTGGCCCTGGCTGGTTGCGGAAGTGCTAGCGATTCGGGTAAGTCAACCAGCTCGGACGGCAAATTGGTCGTCTGGGACTGGAAGTCCGGCGAGCCGTTCGCCAAATCCTATCTGGACAAGGCCAAGGCCGACTTCAAGAAGAAGCACGCGGACGTCGAGGTCGAGTTCGTCGCGCAGCCCTTCGACCAGTACTACACACTGCTCGGTGCGGCGATCCAGTCCGGCAAGGGCCCGGACGTCATGCTGTTCAACGGTGGTGGCCAGATCCGCGACCGGGTGGACGCGCTGGTGCCCCTCGACGACTACGTCGCCGAGGACAAGCAGCGGCTGGCCGGCTGGGAGGCATTCGCCAAGGACGGCAAGACCTACGCCTCCCCGGTGACGCTCCAGGGCTACCCCATCTACTACAACAGGGAAATCTACCGGAAGGCGAACCTCGACCCGGCGAGCCCGGCCACCACGTGGGACAAGTTCGTCGCCGACTGCGCCGCCATCGCCAAGGCCGGCTCCAAGTGCTTCGCACTCGGCAACAAAGAGGGCGTCGGCATCCAGTTCTGGATGTCCAGCCTGGGCTCGACCACCCTCACCGCCGCGGAGTACGACGCCTGGATCGCCGGCAAGCGCGACTGGAACTCGCCAAACGTCAAGCGGATCTTCCAGACCTGGAAGGAGGCCGGCGACAAGAAGATGAACAGCGACGGGGCCAACTCGACCGCGATGTTCAACGACTCCTTCGCGCTCTTCCAGTCCGGCAAGGCCGCGCACGTCATGGGTCTGATGTCGGACGTCGGGCACTGGCAGGACTTCAACGAGTTCCTGACCGCGGAGAAGCTCGGCGTCATGAAGGCCCCGGTCGTCACCGCCGGCACCACCCCGAGCCTCCCGTACGACGGTGGCATCGGCTACGCGGTCGCCAAGTGGACGAAGGACCCGAAGGTGGCCGCCGACCTGGCGCGCTCGCTGAGTTCGGCCGACGCGTTGAAGGCGTTCTACGCCGACGCCGGCGCGATCGCCGCCGACACCACCATCGACGTGTCGCAGAACGGTCCGGCCGTCTCCACGATCGTCAGCGAGCTGAAGAGCGGCAAGCCGGCTCTGCACGTGGCGCTCTCCTCGAAGACGCTCGACCTGATGGGCCGGCTGTCCCAGCAACTGCTCAGCGGCTCGATCACCGTCGACGAGGTGGTGAAGCAGTTGGCCGCTTCCGACCAGGCGGGCTGACCTCGTGCCAATGGGAAACACGCAACCGTCGGTCCGTTCGGCTTCGGCCGGACGGACCGGCGGGGCGGCGACAATCCCCGCCGCGCACCGCGGTGGCGCCCACCCCCGTCGCACCCGCGGCGGTCTGCGGGCCGAACGCTACGCCCCCTACATCCTGGTGGCCCCGGCCGTCCTGATCATCGTGCTGCTGCGGCTCTACCCGTTGCTCCTCGGCGTCAACTTCTCCTTCACCGGTGACGGCGCGCAGAACGGGACGGCTGTCGGCTTCGGCAACTACCGCGAGCTGTTCGGCGACCCGCTGTTCCGGACCGCGCTGAGCAACGTCGGGCTGCTGGTGCTGCTGCTGCCGGTGGCAGTGGCGATCCCCGGTCTGCTCGCGACGTTCATCTACCTCCGGGTGCCGGGCCACCGCTTCTACCGCAGCGTCTACTTCTTCCCGGCGGTGCTCTCACCGGTCATCGTCGGTGCGATCTTCAACCTGCTGCTCGCCTTCGACGGCCCGCTCAACGCCGTGCTCGGGTCGGTCGGTGTCGGTCCGGTGGACTGGCTCGGGGACCCGGACATCGCGATGTTCATGGTGGCGGGTGTGCACATCTGGGCCACCTTCGGGATGGCGCTGGTGGTTTTCCTCGCCGGCTTCGCCACGCTGGACGCCGCGCTCCTGGACGCCGCCCGGGTGGACGGGGCGTCGCTGCGCCAGGTCGTCTGGCACGTGATCATCCCAGCCCTCTCGCGCACCATCCAGTTCGTCTTCGTGACCACGATGATCGGGATGCTGACCTCGATGTTCGGGCTGCTCTTCGTGATGACGAGCGGTGGGCCGGAAGGGTCGACGTACCTGCCGGAGTTCTACATCTGGAAGCAGCAGGGTCAGATGAACCGTCCGGCTCTCGCGTCGGCCGCCTCGACGATCCTCTTCATGATCATGCTCGTCGTGGGGCTGTTGCAGATCAAGCTGCTCGATCGATCCGGAAAGGAGGACTGATGTCTCGCCTCCACCTGGGACGGTGGTTGGTAGCCATCCCCATGTCGCTGCTCGCCCTGGCGACGATCTACCCCCTACTGTTCACCGCCAACGTGGCGATGAAGACCCGGCGTGACTACATCCTCGACCGGTTCGGCCTGACCGACGCCCTGCGGTGGGAGAACATCAGCACGGCGTGGACCAGCGTCGGCATGGGCCGCTACTTCGTCAACTCGCTGTTCGTGGTGACGGCGTCGGTGCTCCTGCTGCTGCTGTTCGGGTCGATGGCCGGCTTCGCCCTGAGCCAGCTCCGGTTCCGCGGCTCGTCGGCGCTGTTTCTGGGCTGCCTCGCGGGGCTGTTCATCCCGTTCCAGGTGATCATGGTGCCGCTCGCCCGGATCATGGCCGACACCGCGCTCATCGACACGTACCCGGGTCTCATCCTGGTCTACGTGGCCCAGTTCCTGCCCTTCACGGTGTTCCTCATGACGAGCTACTACAAGGGCATCCCACCGGAGATCGTCGACGCCGCGCGGATCGACGGCAGCACCGTGTACGGCGTTTACCGCCGGATCATGCTGCCACTGGGCACCCCGGCGCTGCTGTCGGTCGGCATCCTCAACGCCCTGTTCTGCTGGAACGACGTTCTCATGGCGTTGGTGATGATGCCGTCGGCCGACCACCGCACGCTCATGATCGGGGTGACCTCGTTGCGGGGGCAGTACTCCGACAACATCCCCACCTTCGCCTCCGGGGTGCTGATCGCCGCGATACCCGTCCTCCTGGTCTACCTGTTCCTCCAGCGCCAAATTGCCGACGGTGTAGCCGCCGGTTCCACGAAGGGTTGACATGCGGATCACGGGATATCGGACGCTCTCCACGGTCCAGGAATGGGGCCGACCGGTCGGCGACGCCAACGGTGTGTTCGCCGATGGGGTCGTCCCGGTCTCGATCGTCATCGTCGACACCGACGAGGGCATCTCGGGCGTCGGCCTCGGGCCGCACGTCGAGATCGAGCGGATCTTCCCCGCCATCGAGGGCGAGGATCCACGGGCCGTGACGTCCCTGTACGACCGCATGTTGCGGCACACCTTCAAGGCGGGCCACGCCGGGCCGGTGTTCGGCACCATCGGGGCTCTGGACACCGCCCTCTGGGACATCAAGGCGCAGGTCGCCGGCGAGCCACTGTGGCGGCTGCTCGGCGGACGGGACCGGCGGGTCACCGCCTACGCGTCCGGGCTGGACATCGGGCTCACCGACGACGAACTCGTCGCCGAGTACGAGGTCTACGCGAGCCGCGGCCTACGGGCGGCCAAGCTCAAGGGCGGCCTCGACATCGAGCGCGACCGGCACCGTCTCAGCCTGGTCAAGGACGTCCTTACCGAGGCCGGACACGGCCGGCGGCCAGGGCTCATGCTCGACGTCAACGAGGCGTGGACCCGCAAGCAGGCCGTGCGGCATGTCTGCGAGCTGGAACGCACCCTGGACCTGATCTGGATCGAGGAGCCGGTCCGGCGCTGGGACGCCGAGGGTCTCGCTCTGGTCAGCCGGGGCGTGTCCGCGTCGGTCGCCACCGGTGAGAACCTCACCGGGCTCGAACAGTTCCGTCCGCTGATCGCCGCGGGCGCCGTCGACATCGTCCAGATGGCGGCCGTCTGGGGGGTCACCCACTTCCTGCGGGCGTCCGCCCTGGCGCACGCCCACGACCTGCCGGTCAGCCCGATCGGCAACAGCCCGGTCGGGTTGCTGCACGCCGCGACCTCGGTGCCGAACCACCTGACCAGCGAGTTGCAGGATCTGCACGCACCGGTCGGTGTCTCCATCGACCTGCACGTCGAGGACGGTGCCTTCATCCTCGGCGACTCACCCGGGCTGGGGGTCCGGGTGGACGAGGAGCGGATCCGGGCGATCAACAGTCGCCCGCAGGCCCCGACGGCCGACAGCCCCAACGTCCGGCCGGAGCGGGCCGGACGGCGCCTGCTGGCCGGGGTCGACGGGGTGATCCCCACCCGCCAGGTGCCGGTCGTGCCGTTGAACTCCCGCAACGAGGTGTCCCCGACAGTGTCGCACTGAGCTGACCACAGAACAGGATGGCGTGGGTGCATCGCGGCCGCGGTGCACCCACGACCATGCCCGGTCGGCACGACCGACGTACCGACCGTCGAGACGGAGGAACGATGAAGGCAGTCGTCTACCGGGGAGCGCGAAACCTCGGAATCGAGAACCGTGATCCGGAGCCACCGGGCCGCGGACAGGTACGGATCGAGGTCGCGTACACCGGGATCTGCGGTACGGATCTGCACATCTACCACGGGGACATGGACGCCCGGGTCGGTGACTCCGCCATCATCGGGCACGAGATGTCCGGGCGGATCGCGGCCGTCGGTGAGGGCGTGACCGGCTGGAACGTCGGTCAACCCGTGACCGTGATGCCGACCCGACCCTGTGGACGGTGCGCGGCCTGCCAGCGGGGCAACTCCCACGTCTGCCACGCGATGAACTTCCTCGGCATCGACTCGCCGGGTGCCATGCAGTCCTCCTGGACCGTGCCGGTGGAACTGGTCCTGCCGCTTCCGGAGGACCTGCCGCTCGACCACGCGGCGCTCGTCGAGCCGGTCGCGGTGGCGGTGCACGACGTACGCCGGGGCAACGTGACAGCCGACGACCAGGTGGTGGTGGTCGGCGGTGGCCCGGTCGGCGTCCTCATCGCCACCGTCGCGCGGGGCCGTGGTGCCCGGGTGCTCCTGGTCGAGCCGGACCCGTTCCGGCGCGAGGTGGCGGAGGGCATTGGGATCGAGACCGTCGACCCCCGGGCGACCGACGTCGTGGCGCTGGTCAACGACCGCACCGATGGCGCGGGCGCGGACATCGCCTTCGAGGTGTCCGGCGCCCCGGCCGGCGTGACCACGGCTGTCGACGTCCTCACCACTCGCGGGCGGCTGGTCATGGTGGCGATCCACCCTCAGCCCCGGGAGGTCAACCTGCACCGGTTCTTCTGGCGTGAACTGGAACTCCTCGGTGCCCGGTTGTATCAGCGTGACGACATGGTGGAGGCGATCCGGTTGGTCGCCTCGGGTGCGATCCCGGCCCAGCAGTTGATCTCCCGGGTCGAGCCGGTCGAGGCGGCCGGTGCGGCCTTCGCGGCACTGGAGGGTGGCGGCGTGATGAAGGTGCTGCTCGATGTGCGGGAGGTCAACCGATGACGGCCCTGTTCGACCTGTCCGGACGGACCGCCGTCGTGACCGGAGCGCGACGCGGTATCGGCCTCGCCATGGCCGAGGCCCTGGCCCTGGCCGGTGCCGACATCGTGGGCGTCTCCGCTCACCTGGAGGCCGAGGGCAGCGAGGTCGAACGTCGGGTCCGGGCGACCGGCCGCCGGTTCACCGCCCTGCGGGCGGACCTCGGCGACCGGGCGGCCGTGCACGGGTTGGCTCGCGACATCACCGCACTCGGGCCGGTCGACATCCTGGTGAACAACGGCGGCACCATCGCACGCACCCCGGCCGTGGAGCACCCGGACGAGATGTGGGACCACGTCATCGAGGTGAACCTCAGCAGCCAGTTCATCCTCAGCCGGGAGATCGGCCGGACCATGGTCGAGCGCGGCCGAGGGAAGATCATCTTCACCGCGTCGCTGCTGAGCTTCCAGGGCGGCATCACCGTCCCCGGGTACGCCGCGTCGAAGTCGGGGGTGGCCGGCCTGACCAAGGCGTTGGCCAACGAGTGGGCGGCCCACGGGGTGAACGTGAACGCCATCGCGCCCGGCTACATCGCCACCGACAACACCCAGGCGCTGCGCGACGACCCCGACCGCAACCAGGCGATCCTCGGCCGGATCCCGGCCGGGCGGTGGGGCCGGGCCGACGACCTCGGCGGTGCCACGGTGTTCCTGGCGTCGACCGCGTCGGACTACGTCAACGGGGTCGTACTGCCCGTCGACGGCGGATGGCTGGGCCGATGACCGCCGCACCGGAGCCCGGACGCACCGGAATCGTCGACGCGCACCACCACCTCTGGACCCGCGCCCGGCACCCGCAGCCGTGGATCGACCCGGTGACCATGGCGGCCATCGACGCCGACTTCGAACCCGCCGATCTCGCGCCGCTGGCCCGGTCGGCCGGGGTCACCGCGACAGTGGTGGTGCAGTCCATCGCGTCCGAGACCGAGACGGTGGACCTGCTGGGCGTGGCAGCCGAGGCCACCGTGATCAGTGGGGTCGTCGGCTGGGTGGACCTGACCGCCGAGGACGTCACCGAGCGCCTGGACGAACTCCAGGCCGCCCGGGGCGGGGAACACCTCGTCGGCATCCGCCACCTCGTGCAGTCCGAGCCCGACCCGGCGTACCTGGACCGCCCCGACGTCCGTCGGGGCATCGCGGCGGTGGGCGCCGCCGGCCTCGTCTTCGACCTGCTGGTACGCCAGCACCAACTCCCCATGGCCGCGCGTCTCACGCGCGACCTGCCCGAGGTGAGCTTCGTCCTCGACCACCTGGCGAAGCCCGCCATCGGTCAACCGGAGATGGCCGAGTGGAGCCGGGACCTGCGGTCGTTGGCCGCCTCACCCAACACCACGGCGAAGATCTCCGGGCTGGTGACGGAGGTGCCGCTCGCGCACTGGACTCCCGAGGACCTTCGACCCGCCGTCGAGGACGCCCTCGACGTGTTCGGGCCGGACCGGCTGATGTTCGGCTCGGACTGGCCGGTCTGCCTGCTGGCGAGTTCGTACCAGCGCTGGGTCGACACCCTGGCCGAGCTGCTGGACGGCCAGGACGGCACGGAGTCGGTCTGGGGCGGGACCGCTCGCCGCGTCTACGGGCTGGCGGGGTCCTGATGACGCGCGAACTGCCGCGCCGCCCGACGGTACGGCTCACCGAGCTGGGGTTCGGCGCGGCTCAGGGTGGCAACCTCTACCGGACCACGACGGACGAGGAGTTCGCCTCGGCTGTCGACGCCGCGTGGGACGCGGGCGTCAGGTACTTCGACACCGCGCCGCACTACGGTCTCGGTCTGTCCGAGCGCCGCCTCGGCGCCGCGCTGCGCCAACGGCCGCGCGACGAGTACGTGGTGTCGACGAAGGTCGGACGACTTCTGGTGCCGTCGCCTCAGGACGCGCACCTGCGGGACTCCGACGGGTTCGACGTGCCAGCGACCCACCGGCGGGTGTGGGACTTCAGCCGCGACGGAGTGCTCCGCTCGATCGAGGCCAGCCTGGAACGGACCGGGCTGGACCGGCTCGACATCGTCTACCTGCACGACCCGGACGACCACTGGGAGCAGGCCGCGAACGAGGCCGTCCCCGCCCTGATCGACCTGCGGGACCAGGGCGTCGTCGGTGCCATCGGCGCCGGCATGAACCAGTCCGCGATGCTGGCCCGGTTCGTGCGGGAGACCGACGTCGACGTGATGATGTGCGCCGGGCGGTACACCCTGCTCGAACAGGGCGCCGTCGTCGACCTGTTGCCGGCGGCGGAGAACCGGGGAGTGGGTGTGGTCATCGCCGGCGTCTACAATTCGGGGCTGCTCTCCCGCGACCGGCCGCCCGCCGACGCCGTCTACAACTACGAGCAGGCCCCGGCGGAGTTGATCGAGCGGGCGCGGCGGATCGCCGCGGTCTGCGAGACGTACGGGGTGACCCTGCCGCAGGCGGCGCTCGCCTTCGTCCGCCGACACCCGGCCGTGGTGTCGACGGTGGTCGGCGTTCGCACCGAGACGCAGATGACCGAGACGGTGCGGCGCTCTGATGTCGCCGTGCCGGACGAGCTGTGGGGTGCGCTGGCGGCGGCCGGCCTGCTCGCCGCGCCGCCCGGCCGGCCTCCCTCCGGTCCTGTCTGACCAACGATGACGTCCCGGCCGGGACCGGCTCCGATCTCTCGGAAACCGGCCCCGACCGGGACGTCAGCTGTTACCGCGACAGCCGCAGGTCAGACTGCGGTGAAGCGCCACTGCTGGTTGGTCGCGCTGCTGCAGGTCCACTGCAACACCCGGGCGCCGTCGGCGGTGGAAGCGCCGTTGACGTCCAGGCAGAGCCCGCTCAGCGCACTCTTCACCGTGTACACGCCGGAGGTTCCGGTCGCGGTGGCGGTGAACTTCTGCTGGTTGCCGTTGTTGCAGGTGGCCTGCTGCAGGAAGGCACCCGCCGCGGTGGAGCTACCGATCACCTCCACGCACTTGCCGCTGTGCAGTGCCTTCAGGTAGAGCGCGCCGTTGCCGGCGTCGACGGCCTGCCACTTCTGGTTGTTGCCACCGGTGGAGGCCCACTGGGTGATCTGGGCGCCGTCGGCGGTGGAGACCCCGCTGACGTCCATCAGCTTGCTGCTGTGCTGTGCCGTGACCGTGTAGGTCTTGCCCGCCAGACCACCGCCGGTGCCGCTGCCGGGCGTCCCGACACCGTTGCCACCGAAGGTGTGCGAGTCCAGATCGAACGAGTTGCTGCTGTTCTTGAACACCATGTAGAGCGTGTGCGTCCCGCCGAGGGCGGCGACGCTCACCGGTGTCGTGGACTGGTAGTTGTCCCAGCCACCAGTACTCGGCACCGTGGTGGTGGCCAGCAGGGTGCCGGTCGGCGAGTCGGCCCGCAGCTCGATCGAGCCGCCGCCGGAGGGCGACGACAGCCGGTAACTGACAGTCGAGATCCCCGACAGGTTCATCGGGCTGAACGCGATCCAGTCGTTGCTGGAGATGTCACCGACGCGCTTGGTGCTCTCCGCCGCGGACTGGTCGACGACCCGGATGCCGGACTGGCTGCTGAAGTACTCGGACTGCTTGTGCTTCGGTTGCAGGATCGCCTGGGCGGTGCCGGTGAGCGGGGACCCGCCACCCGAGCCGCCGTTGTCGGTGTACCGCGCGTTCAACACGTAGAACAGGTTGGCGCCATCCGGGTGCCCGCCGAGCAGGTCGGTGGAGATGGTGCCCGAGCAACCTGGGTATTCGGTGGTCTCGTGCGCGTGGTCGTCGTGACCCAGCGCCGGGTTGAGGAACACCTTCGAGCAGTCGACAGTTCCGCCGTCCGGGTCGGTCACGGTGATCTGGTACGACACCTTGTCACCGAACGTCAGCATGCCGCCGTTGCCCGGTGTGGTGATGGTGACCACCGGGGCGCTGTTGCCGACGGTGATCGGGACGTTGGCGAAGCCGGTCTTACCGGTGCTGTCGGTGACCTTCAACTGGGCGGTGTAGTTGCCGTTGGAGGTGTACACCTTCGACGGGTTGGCCGCCGTGGAGGTGGTGCCGTCGCCGAACGTCCACAGGTAGCTCAGCGTGTTGCCGTCCGGGTCGGACGTGCCCGCGCTGCTGAACTGGACGGTCAGCGGTGAGCTGCCGCTGGTGGGCGTGCCGGTGGCCTTGACGATCGGGGACCGGCCGCCCTGGATGTAGTCGATCCGGTAGAGCCCGGAGTCGCTGTTGCCGCCGCCGAAGTTGGTGCCCCACTCCAGCAGGTAGAGCGAGCCGTCCTTGCCGAACTCCATGTCCATCGGCTTGTTGAACCCGGTGCCGGGCAGGAACGGGTTGGTGCGGGTGACCGCCGTGGAGGAGTCGAAGTGCACCTCCTTGATGTAGTTGCGCGCCCACTCGTAGAAGAAGTGCACCCCGTCGTAGTAGGGCGGGAACTTCGTCGCGGACGGGTTCGACGCGTCGTACCGGTAGACCGGGCCACCCATCGGCGCGGAGCCGCCGGAGCCAAGCTCCGGGAAGGTTGTCGAGGCGGGGTAGCCATACCAGATGTTGGGCATGACGACCGGCTTCAGGCTGGTCAGGCCGGTGTTGTTCGGCGAGTTGTTGACCGGTGCCGAGCAGTTGAACTTCGAGCCGACGACGCCGGTGTCCGGGTTGAACGGCGCGTAGGGCTGGTTGTTGCCGTGGCAGAACGGCCAGCCGTAGTTGCCGGGCGTTTTGATCACGTTGAGTTCGACCAGGCCCTCGGGGCCCCGGTTGGTGGTGGGCGGGTTGCGGTCCGGCCCGTAGTCGGCCAGGTAGACCCAACCGTTGGCCGGGTCGATCGAGAAGCGGAACGGGTTGCGGAAGCCCATCGCGTAGATTTCCGGCTTGGTCTGCGCGGTGCCCTGCGGGTAGAGGTTGCCGCTCGGGATGGTGTAGCTGCCGCTGGCTCCGGGCCGGATACGTAGCAGCTTGCCGCGCAGGTCGTTGGTGTTACCCGCGCTGCGCGCGGCATCCAGGTTGGACTTGCCCGACCGCCAGTCCAGCGGGGCGTAGCCCTGCCAGTTGGGGTCGAGGTTGGGCGGCGTGTCGTCGCCGGTGCCGATGTAGAGGTTGCCGTCCGGGCCGAACTTGATGTAGCCGCCGGTGTGCCCGGGCTCGGGGAAGGTGCGGTCCCGGTACGCCGGGATGTCGATGATCGTCACGCCGCTCGACGTGTTCAGCGTGTCACCGCTGACCGTGTAGCGGGAGACCCGGTTGACGTCGGTGCTGCTGCTGGACGGCGAGTGGTACAGGTAGATGTACCCGTTCGTGGCGAAGTTGGGGTCCAGCGCCATGCCGGTGAGACCGTCCTCACCGCCGGTGTAGACGCTGAGGGTGCCGGCGGTGACGGTGCTGTTGGTGGAGGGCTTGAAGATCTTCACCTGGCCGCCGCGCTGGACGTAGAACACGCGGCCGTCCGGGGCCACGCCCAGCGCCATCGGGTCGACGGTGTTGTCGTCGAGGGTGCGCTTCTCGAAGTTGCCCCACACGGTGCCGCCACAGTCTCCGGCGGCGTTACCGGCGGCCCACTTGATGCCACCGAGCACGTGGTTCTGGAAGTTCGTCTCGCTGTAGGAGCCGATCGCGTGGCCCATCGCGGTGGCCCACACCCGCCCGCCGCCGGTGTCGCGGCACCAGGAGATCGGGTGGTCCGCGCCCATCGCCCGCGATCCCGGGTTGTAGGTGCGCTCGTCGGCGGTCACCAGCACGTGCACCTTGCCCCGCGGGTTGGCGTCGAAGTTGTACCACTCCTCGCTGCGGGTCCACCGGTCCGGCAGGCTGGCCGTCGACGGGTGCTTCTTGTCGGCGACGATGGCGGTGCCCTGGAGCACGCCGGGGGAGTGCTCGGGCATGTGGGCGCCGCCGTTGATGGTCTGGTCCCACCACGGGTACTCGGACTCGATGCCCATGTCGAGGGCGTTGTGGATGCCGACGATGCCCTTGCCGCTGGCCAGGTAGCCCTCCACCGCCTGCCGCTGCGCGGTCGAGGTCCAGACCATGCCGGAGGTCTGGAGCATGACGATCACATCGAAGGTGGCCAGGTTGCTGGCGGTGAAGACGCTCGAGTCCTCGGTCGCCACCACCTCGAAGTTGTTAGCTGCCGCCTGCTGTTGGATCATGCTGATCCCGGCGGCGATCGAGTCGTGCCGGTAGCCGGTGGTCTTGCTGAACACCAGGGCACGGAAGGCCGGTGCCGCCGATGCGGGTGGAGCGAGTCCGAGCGCCAGCAACAGGCCGGCGATCACTGAGATGAGCAATGTGTTGCGACGCATGCCGTCTCCTAGGGTTGGGCGGGCGTAGGGATTGCGACCACGGGCCCGACGACGCGGCAGGTTGACCCTGGACACGTGAGGGGACACGGGCGCGCTGGTCTGTCCTCATGCCGTTCGCCGCAACGGCAGTCAGACCTGCGAGACGTCACACAGTGTGATGGTGGCTGTGGTGCTCGTCCCGTGGTCCACGAGGCCAGGATGAGCTAGCAATCGACGACTGTCAATCTAGTGGGTAACGTCCGACGTCCTGCCCGGTGGACGGCGTCCGTGCCCTGGCTCCCTCGCTGCGGTCCCGCCTGTCGACCCCGGCCCGACCTGCCGGTCGGGCTTGATCGAGGATTGCGGACCCGCATCCAAACATCTATCTTCATACGTGTGATGTTTCGTCGGTGTCAAGGAAATGTTTGCGCCGCAAGAACGTAAGTCTCTGCTGTTGCCACGAAAGTTTGATGTTCAGCGCCTCGAAGCCGCCGTAGTGTGGCATTTAAACTCATCGATCATTACTGTCTGTGAGGGCCATCGGAATGTCAGATCCACCGCCGACGCCGCTTCTCACCCTTCGGGGCATCGGCAAGTCCTTCCTCGGAGTCCGCGTGCTCGACGATGTCGACCTCGACGTCGTGCCCGGAGAGGTGCACGCCGTGGTCGGCGAGAACGGTGCCGGGAAGTCGACCCTCATGAAGATCGTCTCGGGCGGTCACGCCCCCGACGGGGGCACTGTCGAGTTCGCCGGTGCGTCACGCACGTTCCGTGGTCCGCGCGACGCGCAGCGGGCCGGCATCGGGATCATCCACCAGGAGTTCAACCTGCTCCCGGAACGCACCGTCGCGGAGAACGTCTACCTGGGGCACGAGCCGGTGCGTCGCGGGCTCGTCGACCGTAGGGACATGCTCGAGCGCACCACGCGGCTGCTCGCCTCGATCGGTGAGACCGCGTTGCCGGCCGACGCGCGGGTGGGGCAGTTGGGCGTCGCGCAGCAGCAGGTCGTCGAGATCGCCAAGGCGCTCGCCCTGGACGCGCGGTTGCTCATCATGGACGAGCCGACCGCAGCGCTCGCCGACCACGAGGTCGAGCTGCTCTACGGGCTGGTGCGCCGACTCCAGGAGCGGGGCATCGGGCTGCTGTACGTCTCGCACCGCCTCGCCGAGGTTTTCGACCTGTCCGGTCGTATCACGGTGCTCAAGGACGGCCGCCGTGTCACCACTGTGGACACTGCCGCCACCACCGCCGACGAGTTGGTGCGGCACATGGTTGGCCGGGAACTGTCCAGCTACTACCCGGACCGGGCCGCCCCCGAGGACCGGGGCCCGGTGCGGCTCAACCTTCGCGACGCGGGGAACCGGAAGCTGCGAGACGTCAACCTCCAGTTGCGCGCCGGCGAGGTGCTCGGCATCGGCGGCCTACAGGGCTCCGGGCGTTCGGCGCTGGCCCGTGCGATCTTCGGGGTGTCACCGTTCACCACCGGCGACGTCACTCTCGACGACCGGCCGATCCGACTGCGCTCACCCCGCACCGCGATGCGGGCCGGCGTCGCCTACGTGACCGAGGACCGCAAGGGCGAGGGGATCGTCCCCCGGCAGTCGGTGCTCGACAACGCGCTGCTCGCCAGCCGGGCCGTGTTCGCCGCCCGGTCCGGCCGGGCCGCGAGGACCGCCCGGGTCCGCGAGCTGCTGGCCGCCGTGGAGGTTCGCGGCGCCGGCGACGACCAGGAGATCCGCTTCCTGTCCGGGGGCAACCAGCAGAAGGTCGTGCTGGCCCGGTGGCTCGCGCTCACCCCGCGGATCCTGCTCTTCGACGAGCCGACCCGGGGAATCGACGTGGGCGCGAAGTCCGCCATCCACGATCTCGTCCGCCGCCTCGCCCGGGAGGGCGCGGCCGTGCTGATGATCTCGTCTGATCTACCGGAGCTGCTGGGAATGAGTGACCGGATCGTCGTGATGCGGGACGGTCACGTCGCTGGCGAGCTGCCCGCCGGCGCGACCGAGGAAGAGGTCGTCGCGTTGGCGGTCGGCGCCGTGCGGGAGCCGGTCCAGTGAGCGCGCTGTCGCTGCTGCCGGCCCGACGTTCCGTACCCGGCGTCTTCGTGGCCCTGACCCTTACCCTCACCATCGGGTGGTTGGTCGTCCTTCTCGACGGCGGCCAGCTCTTCAACCAGTCCACCACGGTGAGTCTGCTGCACGTCGCCGCCGGCCTCGGGTTGGTCGCGGTGGGCCAGACCCTGGTCATCCTGGGCGGCTCGCTCGACCTCTCGGTGGCGTTCGTGATCAGCCTCAGCACCCTGGTCGCGGCCGAGACGATGAACGGCAGTGACGGCGCGGTGCTGCCGGCGATCGGCCTGGTGCTCGTCGTCAGCGCCGGCGTCGGGCTGCTCAACGGGCTCCTCGTCACCAGGTTCCGGGTCAACGCGTTCATCGCGACCCTCGGCGTCGGGCTGCTGCTCAAGGGTTACCTCGACAACGGCTACGACGGTCCGGCCGGCACCACGGCGCCGTCGCTCGTGCAGTCGCTCGGCTACCAGCGGGTCGGGCCGGTGCCGGTGTCGTTCCTGCTGCTGATCGTTGTCACCGCAGCGGCCTGGTTCGCGCTCTCGCGGACCCGCTTCGGCCACCACCTGGTCGCGGTCGGCGGGGATCCGGAGGTGGCCCGGCTGTCCGGTGTCCGCAACGACCGGGTCCTCGTCACCGCTCACGTCCTGTGCTCGATGTGCGCGGGGCTCGCCGGCATCTACCTCGCCAGTCGCCTCGGCTCGGGTGCCCCGCGCGTCGGCACCGAGGGCCTCTACGACCTGGAGTCGATCGCCGCGGTGGTGATCGGTGGGACCGCCCTCGCCGGTGGGCGCGGCGGCGTCATCGGCACTGTCGGCGGGGTGTTGCTGCTCGCCAGCATCGACGCCATCTTCAACCAGCTCGAGGTCGACGCCTTCTTCAAGCAGGTGATCCGGGGCGTCATCATCATCGCCGCGGTCGCCGTCTACGCCCGCCGGGCCATGCGAAAGGCGGCGTAGCCATGCAGACCGTCCAGCCTCGTTCCCTGCCGCTGCGTCTGCCGCGGGTGCGTCCCGGTGGTGTCCTGCCGATCCTCGCGATCCTCGCGGTGCTGCTGGTGCTCGTCGGCATCCGCCAGCCCGACTTCCTGGCTCCGTCGTCGCTGATGTCCTTCCTCGGTCGTTCGGCGCCGATCATCCTGCTCGCCGCCGGCCAGTACTTCGTGATCGTGTCCGGCGAGTTCGACCTGTCCGTCGGGTCGCTGGTCACCGCGCAGGTGGTGGTCGCCGCCCGGCTGATCGACAGCGACCCGGCGCGTACCTGGCCGGTGGTGGTGCTCCTGCTCGTGTTCGGCGCACTGGTCGGGCTGGTCAACGGTCTGATCACCACGCGGCTGCGGGTGCCGTCGTTCATCACCACCCTCGGCATGTTCCTGATCCTCGTCGGCGCGGTCTACCTGTGGTCCGACGGTGCCCCGAAGGGTGGGCTCTCCGAGGAGTTCCGGCGGTTCGGCCGGCGGGCCTTCGAGGACGTGCCGGTGCTGGGGCGCGTGCCGTACGCGCTGCTGGTCCTCGTGGTCCTGGCGGTGGCGGCGGTCCTGCTGATGCGGTCCGACTTCGGCCGGACGCTCGTCGCCGTCGGCGACAACCCGCGCACCGCCGAGTTGAGCGGCGTACGCGTGTGGCGTACCCGGACCTTCGCCTTCATCCTCAGCGGGCTCGCGGCGGCGGTGGCGGCGATTCTCCTGGGCGGCTACAGCGGCGTGTCGTTCCAGGCCGGCGCCGGCCTGGAGTTCGGCGCGATCACCGCCGTCGTCCTCGGCGGGGTGGCGCTCGGCGGGGGTCGCGGCGCCGTCGTCGGGGCGATGCTCGGCGCGCTGACCCTCGAACTGCTCTTCGCCCTCATGAATTTCTACGGCGTCTCCGGCGCCCTCAGATCGGCCGTCCAGGGCGGGATCATCCTGCTCGCCGTGGCGGTCTCGGCATCGCGTTCTTCGTCGAGATAAAGGGGAAACCATAGTGCGACGTTCCGTGGCGGCACTTGCCGCTGTCACAGTGCTGTCCCTCGCGGCCTGTTCCACCGACGAACCCGCCGCGGGCCCGTCGGGGAGTTCATCCTCCGCCGCCGGGTCCGGCACCGGGGACCAGTCCAAGTTCTTCGTGCAAGCCGACTACGACGCCGAGCTCGCGCTGCTCGACGCCGCGCCGACGGGCCCGGCCGACAAGCCGTGGGAGCAGGTGCTCAACCCGACGATGGTCGACACCGCCAAGTTCAAGAAGAACGGCCCACACAAGATCTGCTTCTCGAACGCGGCGCTCAACAACCCGTGGCGGCAGGTCGGGTTCAAGACCATGCAGGCAGAGGTCGAGGCGCAAAAGAGCCGCATCAAGGAGTTCGTGCACGTCGACGCCGAGGGCAAGGACCAGAAGCAGATCGCTGACATCAACGACCTGCTCGGCAAGGGCTGCGACGCGCTCATCGTCTCGCCGAACACCACCGCCACACTCACTCCGGCCGTCGAGGCCGCCTGCAAGGCCGGGCTTCCGGTCGTCGTCTTCGACCGTGGTGTCAACACGAAGTGCCCGGTGACGTTCATCAACCCCATCGGCGGTTACGGGTTCGGCCACGTCGGGGCCGAGTTCGTCAGCCAGAAGATGAAGCCCGGCGGCAAGGTCCTCGCCCTGCGGATCCTGCCCGGCGTCGACGTCCTGGAGACCCGCTGGTCGGCGGCGAAGGTGGCGTTCGACAAGGCGAAGGTCGACGTGGTCGGCGTCGAGTTCACCGATGGTGACCCGGCCAAGACCAAGAAGATTGTCGACGACTACATCCAGCGGTACGGCACTATCGACGGGGTCTGGATGGACGCCGGAGCGGTGGCCGTCGCGGCGGTCGAGGCGTTCCAGGACGCGGGCAAGCCCGTTCCACCGATGAACGGTGAGGACCAGCTCGACTTCCTGAAGATCTGGAAGGACAAGCAGCTCACCGCGATCGCGCCGACCTACCCGACCTACCAGTGGCGTACGCCGATCATCGCGGCGCTGCGGATCCTCGACGGCCAGCAGGTGTCCAGCCCGTGGAAGCTGCCGCAGCCGACGGTCACGCAGGACAACCTGGACACGTACCTCGACGCGAACATGCCGCCGCTGCACTACGCCATGTGCGGCTGCACCGACCTGCCCGGTTACCCGCAGCGCTGGAAGTAGGGCCTGATGTACGCCATCGGCGTCAACCCCTGGGTCTGGGCCTCACCTGTCGACGACAGGGCCCTGGCCGAGCTGATCCCGCGGATCGCCGGGTTCGGCTTCGACGCTGTCGAGTTGCCGATCGAGCAACCCGGCGACTGGGACCCGATCCGTACCCGGGACCTGCTGGCGGCGCACGGCCTCGTCGCCGCGGGTGTCTGCGCGGTCACCCCGCCGGGGAGGGACCTGGTCGACGCCGCTCCGGCGGTCGTCGAGTCGACGGTGGCGTACCTCAAGGGCTGCGTGGCGAGCGCGGCGGCCGTCGGCGCTCCGTGCGTCGGCGGCCCCGCGTACGCCTCGGTCGGCCGTACCTGGCGGATGTCGCCGACAGCTCGTGCGGCCTGCTACGCGGATTTCCGACGGGCAGTGGCCCCGGTGGCGGAGCAGGCCGGCGAAATGGGCGTGAGCATCGGTGTCGAGGCGTTGAACCGCTACGAGACGAGCGTCGTCAACACG
Organism: Micromonospora sp. NPDC005710; assembly: GCF_040630995.1. Taxonomy (NCBI): domain Bacteria; kingdom Bacillati; phylum Actinomycetota; class Actinomycetes; order Micromonosporales; family Micromonosporaceae; genus Micromonospora; species Micromonospora sp. NPDC005710. Next base: position 20,775 of record NZ_JBEXYP010000033.1, read on the forward strand.
ATCGAGCAGACGCTGGAGCTGATCGACGGGTTACCGCCGAGCGTCGGCATCATGATCGATACCTACCACATGAACATCGAGGAGGCCGACCCCTACGCGGCCCTCGCCGTCGCCGGCCCACACATCAAGCACGTCCAGGTCAGCGGCACCAACCGGGGCGCCCCCGGTGCTGACCACTTCGACTGGCCCCGCTTCTTCACCGTCCTGCGGGACACCGGCTACCAGGGCGCGATCTGCATCGAGTCGTTCACAGCGGAGAACGACGCCATCGCCACCGCCGCGGCGATCTGGCGCCCGTTGGCCCCCTCGCAGGACCGTCTCGCCACGGACGGCCTGCGCTATCTCCGGGAGATCCTCGGATGACCGTGCCGACCAGCCATCCCCCGCGCTGGTCGAGGCAGTCCCACCACCCCCAGCTCGTTCTCACGTCAGGAGCACCGTCCCGTGTCCTCGTACATCCCATCGCTGCGCCGACTGCTGGCCGGCGCTGCCGCGGCAGCGGTGACCGCGCTGGTCGCGGTAACCGCCTCGGCGTCCCCGGCCATCGCGGCCACCACCACCCTCTACGCGTCGCCCTCGGGCACCGGCACCACGTGTTCCGCCAGCCAACCGTGTTCACTGAGTGCCGCGCAGACCGCGGTGCGGGCGATCAACAGCACGATGTCCGGTGACATCGTCGTGGAGTTGGCAAACGGCGCGTACCGACTGTCGTCACCGATGCGACTGACCGCCGCCGACTCGGGCAACAACGGCTATCAGGTGATCTGGCGCGCGGCCTCGGGCGCACGTCCGACGATCACCGGCGCCCGGGCGGTCACCGGCTGGTCGCTCGTCGACTCGGGGAAGAACATCTGGCGGGCCAGCGTCCCCGCCGGGCTCGACTCCCGCCAGCTCTACGTCAACGGGGCCATCGCCACGCGGGCGCGGACCGCCGTGAACCGTTCCGACTTCACCTTCACCACGTCCGGCATGCGGTTCAGCAACAGCGCGCTCACCTACCTCAACAACCTCGGCAACCAGAGCCGGGTCGAGGTGGAGAGCGTCGGCTCGTTCACCGACCGGTACTCGCCGGTGCAGAGCATCAGCGGGAACTTCCTGACGATGCAGCAGCCGGCCTGGAACAACAACACCTTCGGCTTCGACACCCTCTCCCGCCCGCACCGCGCCGGCCCGTTCTACCTGGCCAACGCGTACGAGTTCCTGGACTCCGCGGGGGAGTGGTATCTCAACCCGGGAAGCGGTCAGCTCAACTACATTCCCCTCGCCGGGCAGAGCATGAGTTCGGTGAGCGTGGAGCTGCCGCAGTTGCAGTCCCTGGTCAACGTCGGTGGCACCCTCGACGCGCCAGCGCACCACATCTCGTTCAGCGGGGTCACCTTCACCGGCACCAGCTGGCTCGGCCCCAGCAGCAGCAACGGTTTCGCCGACCAGCAGACCGGGGCGCACATCGTCGGTTCCTGGGCGCGTCCGTCCGACGCGCTGACCTCCTGCCAGGAGGGCTGCCCGCTCTTCGAGGCCACCCGGCCGAGCTGGGCCCAGATGCCGGCCGCCGTGCAGGTGTCCGCCGCCAACACGATCAGCTTCAGTGACTCCCAGTTCGTCAACCTCGGGCAGACGGCCATCGGCATCGGCAACGACGCCAACGCCCACGCCAGCGGTGTCGGTCTGGGCGCCAGCAACGTCACAGTCACCCGTTCCGAGATCGCCCGCAACTCCGCGGGTGGCGTCGTGGTCGGTGGCGTCCGCGCCGACGCCCACCACCCGAGCGACCAGCGGATGGTCAACCGCAACATCACCATCAGCGACAACCGGGTGCACGATCTCGGTCTGGAGTACCGGGGTGTCGTCTCGATCCTGACCACCTACGTGAACACCTCGCTGGTCTCGCACAACGAGGTCTACAACATGCCGTACACCGGTCTGTCGGTCGGCTACGGCTGGGGCGCCAACGACGCCGGCGGCAGCCAGCACTACGCGAACCGCGGCCTGTACAACTACCAGCCGCGCTACACCACGGCGACGACCGCGGCCAACAACCAGGTCGTCGGCAACTACGTGCACGACGTCATGCAGCAGATGACCGACGGAGGGTGCATCTACACGCTGTCGGCGAACCCCGGCGGGTCCATCACCCAGAACTACTGCCTGCGGACCAACGGCTGGTTCGGGCTCTACTTCGACGAGGGTTCCCGCTACTACACCGCCCGCAACAACGTGTTCTCCTCCACCGGCACCTGGGCCACCGCGAACTACTACTACGCGGAGAACATGGGCAACTTCACCGTCACCAACAACTGGTCGACCAGCAGCGGCACGAACGTGACGAACGGCGACCGCGGCAACGTCGTCAACAGCAACGTCACGGTCAGCAACGGCAATTGGCCGTCGGGCGCGCAGACGGTGATCAACACGGCTGGTGTGCAGAGCGGCGGCAGCACCAACCCGACGAACGTGCAGATCGTGGGCGCCCAGTCGGGCCGCTGCGTCGAGATCGGCAACTCCAGCACCACGAACGGCACGCAGGCCCAGATCTGGGACTGCATCAGTAACGCCACCAACCAGCGGTGGACCCACACCACCGGCCGGCAGCTCATGGTCTACGGCACCAAGTGCCTGGACGCCTCCGGCCAGGGCACCACGAACGGCACCACTGTGGTGATCTGGGACTGCAACGGCGGCACCAACCAGCAGTGGAACGTCAACGCCAACGGCACGATCACCGGCGTGCAGTCGGGTCTCTGCCTGGACGCCAACGCCGCCGCGACGGCCAACGGCACGAAGTTGATCCTCTGGTCCTGCTCCGGCGGCACCAACCAGCAGTGGCAGTTGCGCAGCTGATCCAGGAGCTGGGCACCGACAGGTCCGGGCCGGGGCGAGACGCCTCGACCCGGACCTGTCCGGTTACCGCTCTTCGACGACGGTCAGCCCGGTCGCGGCGTCGTAGCGGACCGGGATGGGGTCGGTGAGTTCCCCGACGAACGTCTCGTCGACGTGGTCGAGGAAACCGATGAGGGACCAGTCGTCGGCGGGCCCGGGGACCAGCCGGGGCGCGTACAGGTGCGGGTGCGTGAACGGCTGGGCGGACGCGATGTCCCACGGGCCGACAGTGCTCTCGCCGGTCGCCACCCAGATCCGGTGGTCGTCGCGCCGGGCACTGCCGGTGGCCTCGGTGGAGAAGAGCAGCATCGGCTGCCCGTCGAGGACCGCGACCTGGGGCACCTCGAGGTGACCGAAGCCGGCCGGTGCCGACAGCGGCGGCGCGACGGTCCAGGTGAGAAGGTCGGTGGAGGTGGCGTGGCCGACGACGCCACGGGTGTTCGCCGGCCCGGTGTTGGCGCGCGCGGTGACAAGCATGTGCCAACCCTCGCCGTCGGGGTCGGGAAACACCCAGGGGTCACGCCACGCCTGCTCGTACCAGAGGTTCTTGTCCAGCAGTTCGTACCAGGTGGGGTCGGCCTGGACGATCGGTTCGGTGCCGTGCCGGTGCCAGTTCATGAGGTCGTCGGAGACGGCCAGTCCGATGCGTTGGACCAGCCCGTCCTCGGCGCGACCGACGCCGGTGTAGAACAGGTACCACCGTCCGTCCGGACCGCGGACCGTGCAGCCCGTCCAGGTCGCCAGGTCGTCCCAAGCAGGCGCGTCGGCGGGCACCACGGCGTCGGCGACCAGGCGCCACGAGCGCAGGTCCGTCGAGACGGCGTGGCCGATGGTCGCCCGGCGGTGACGGCGGTGCGGGTCGTGCAGGGCGCGGGACGCGCGGAGGAAGAACACGTGCCAGAGGCCGTTGTCGTCCCGCGCGTACCAGCTGTCCCACACCCAGTGGTCGGGTAGACGAAGCATGGTCGGAAACCTAGCACTAAACCGTTTTAGCGCCCCTCAGGGCCAGCCCTGAGGGGCGGCTGGGAGGGGTGGTGGTCAGCCGGCCGGGGGTGCGAGGGACCGGCGTCGACGCAGGGGCATCGCCACGAGCGACGACTCGGCGGCGCTCTCGTCCAGAAGCAGTTCGACAGCTCGCCGCCCCATCTGCTCGTGTGGCAGCGCCGTGGTGGCCAGACTGGGACGCAACCAGGCGGCGATCGGATCGTCGTCGAACGAGATGACCGAGATGTCCTCCGGGACGCTGAGCCCGGCCTCGCCGAGCGCCTGGTAGGCGCCGAAGGCAAGCCGGTCGTTCATGCAGATGATCGCGCTGGGTCGCTTCGGCTTGCCCAGCAGGCCCCGCATGGCGGCGTAACCGTGCTCGGGCAACCACTCGGTGCAGAAACACTCGGCAAGCAGGCTGACCTGCGCCTCGTCCAGCGTCTGCCGGATGCCGCGCAGGCGGGCGCGGGCGGCGAGCGAGACCTCGGGGTCGTCCTCCTTGAGTCGGTTGCGGCCGATGAGCGCTATCGCGTCGCGGTGCCCGAGCTCCAACAGCGCGGCGGCGACCGAGCGGCCGGCACCCTCGTCGTCCGGGACCACGCTCGGCAGACCGTCGGGGCTGGTGGCATTGAGCAGGACCACCGGGCCACCGAGGATGGCCGCGGGCACCGCCAGCCGTCGGGTCGCCATCGCGGCGTAGATCACCCCGTCGACCTGCCGGTCCAGGACGGCCTCGATGGCGTACTGCTCGAAGGTGGCGTCCCCCTGCGTCTCGGTGATGAGCAGGACGTGGTCCCGTTCGCGGGCCGCGTCGAGGGCTCCGCGGATGAGGTCACCGGCGAAGCGGGTGGTGGCCACGATGTCGGAGACGAAGGCGATGGTGGCCGTCTTGCGGGTGCGGAGGCTGCGCGCGGCGAGGTTGGGCCGGTAACCGAGTTCCTCGGCGGCGGCGAACACCCGCTGGTGCGCCTCGGCCGAGAGCCGGGTGCCCTCCCTGCCGTTGAGCACCATCGACGCGGCGGTCTTGGACAGCCCGGCCTTTCGCGCGACGTCGGCGAGTGTTGCTCTGTTGCGGCCCATCAGTCCTCCGAATCAGGCGCGGTGCCACGGGCGCCGCTCCTGCCCATCATGATGCGTCGTCGTCCGGAATCCAGCGCCGGTCGCGTCGGCGTGGTGTGAACCCGACGTTTCCGCACCGTTGCCAAGTTGTCCTTGACAGCTCCCCGTGCCACGCGCATGCTCTGCTAAATCAGTTTAGCGACCACTTCTGGTGCGTCCAGAGGCGCCTGCGGTGGCCGTGCCGGGTTCTGCTGACCGGTACGGATGCCGCACCCGGGAGACAGGTCACGGCGTACGTGTCGTGGCCGCCGCCCGGTCACTGTGGTCCCGGTGGAACCGTCGCGCGGCCGTGGGTCGCGGGACGTGTGGAGATGTCGAGGAGTCATAAAATGACGGATTTGTTGACAAAGTTTCCGCGACGGAGAACGGTGCTCCTCGCGTCGCTGCTGGCGGTCGGGATGGCCGCGACGGCCTGCAGTGCGCCGGGCGAGGACAGGTCGTCGAGCCAGAAGTCCGATGCCGCCGTCAAGACGGAGTTGGGGACCGACCCGGTCACCCTGGAGATGTACGCGGAGACCGGCTTCCCGCTGGCCAAGGCGCTGGCCGACGAGTTCTCCAAGCAGCACTCGAACGTCAAGTTCAACATCCGCGAGGACCAGTTCACGGTGATCGTGGAGAACGCGCCCCGGGTGATGGCCTCGGACAACTCGCCGGACATCATCCGGCTCCCGACGATGGTCGACCTGGTCAAGGACGACCTGCTCAAGAACCTCGACCCTTACTTCACCGCGTACGGCTGGGACAAGTTCCCCGCCTCGCAGCTCATGCAACTGCGCGTCGGCGAGAACACCCGGGGCACCGGCTCGCTGTACGGGATGGGGCTCGGCTACAGCGTCACCGGCGTCTTCTACAACAAGAAGCTGGCCAGCCAGATCGGCATGACCCAACCGCCGGCCACTGTCGCCGAGTTCGAGGAGCTGTTGGCCAAGGCGAAGACCGGCGGGGTCCAGCCGATCATGCAGTTCAACAAGAACACCGCGGGCATCAACTTCCCGCACCAGGCGCTGCAGAACCAGTTCGGCGACCCGACCCAGGTCGCCGACTGGATCTTCCAGAAGTCGGGGGCCACCTTCGACACCCCGGCCGCCCTGAAGGCCACCCAGACCATCCAGAAGTGGGCGCAGGCCGGCTACTTCACCAAGGATGCCAACGCCCTGGACTACGCGGGCATGGTGGGGGAGTTCCAGAAGGGCAACGGCCTGTTCATGTTCAACGGTGACTGGGAGTCGGCCAACCTCGACAAGTCGATGCCCGCCAACGTGGGCTTCTTCCTGTTCCCCACCGAGTCCGCCGGTGGTAAGCACGTGGCGATGTCCGCCCCCAACACCTTCGGCGTCTCCGCCAAGGCCAAGAACCCGGACGCCGCCGCGTACTTCCTGAACTGGGTGCACACCAACGCCAAGGCCCGCGAGATCTCGGTGACGGTCGGCGGCTCCAGCCCTGGCGGCCCGAGTGACCTGCCGGTGCCGAGCGCCGCCCCGAACACGGTGCTGGCCGAAACCCTGAAGGCGTCGCAGCAGCTCGGCGCGGAGAACGGCGCGGTGGACTTCACCGCCAACGCGACAGGCGGCATCTTCGCTGCCGCGATCACCCCGGAGATGCAGAAGCTGATCGCCGGCCAGCAGACGCCCGAGGGGTACGTGAAGGCGGTCCAGGCCGAGTACCAGAAGGAACTGTCCCGATGACGTCTGCCCTCGGCAGCGCACCAACCGGGCAGGACGACAGTCGCGCCCGCCCCACCCCCACGCGGGCCCACCGATTCCGGTGGGCCCGCGCGGCCGGGACCGGCTGGTTGTACGTCCTGCCCGCCCTGGTGATGTACGCGGTGTTCGTCCTGCGCCCGCTCGTCCTGACGCTCCAGTACTCGCTCTACGACTGGAACGGGATCGGGGTGGCGCGCTGGGTGGGCCTGGACAACTACCTCACCGTCTTCACCGACAGCGACCTGCTGAAGATCATCGGCAACGCCATGATCCTGATCGTCTTCTTCAGCTTCATCCCGGTCGCGCTCGGGCTGTTGGTGGCGAGCATGGTTCGCCGGATCACCACCGGCGCGTTCGGCACCATCGTCCGCACCATCCTGTTCCTGCCGCAGGTCATTCCTCTGGTGGCGGCGGGCATCGCGTGGAGCTGGCTGCTCTCGTCGAACGGTCTGGTCAACCAGGCGCTGCGCGCGGTCGGGCTGGGTGGCGTGGCGCGCGCCTGGCTCGGCGACTTCGACACGGCGCTGCCCGCGGTCGGCGTCATCGGCGCCTGGGTCCTGCTCGGCCTCTGCACGATCCTGCTGGTCACCGGCATGAGCAAGATCGATCCGGCGCTGTACGAGGCCGCCCGACTGGACGGTGCCGGGCCGGTCCGCGAGTTCCTCGCCGTGACCCTGCCCAGCCTGCGCCAGGAGATCGGTGTCTGCCTCACCGTGACGATCATCGCGGCGCTGGCGAGCTTCGACATCGTCTACATCTCCACGAGCGGCGGCCCCGGCCTGCAGACCACGGTGCCGGGCCTGGAGATCTACCGGCTGGCCTTCTCGCAGCGACAGGTGGGGCTCGCCTCGGCGCTCGCTGTCGTACTCATGGTGCTGGTGCTGGTGTGTGTGCTGCCGATCCAGCGCCTGAGCCGAGGGGACAAGTCATGAACCTGAGCCGACGCGAACAGGTGACCGGCCGGGTCTTCCTGATCGCCCTGATCGTCGTCACACTGCTGCCGTTCGTGAGCATGCTGTCGGCGGCGTTGCAGCCCCGGGGCACAGTCCCCAACGGGCTCGAGTGGCCGTCCGACCCGCAGTGGGGCAACTTCGCGGATGCCTTCACCGCCGCGAACATGGGTGCCCTGCTGCGTTCCAGCCTGCTCATCGTGGTCGGTGTCGTGCCGGTGTCGGTGCTCATCGCGACAATGGCCGGCTTCGGGCTCGGTCAGTTGCGGGTGCCCGGTGGTCGACTCGTCTTCGGTCTCTTCCTGCTGGGTCTGACCCTGCCGTTCGAGGCAGTGGTCACGCCGCTCTACTACCAGATGCAGGACCTCGGCCTGCTCAACACCCGCTGGGCCATCATCCTGCCGCTGATCGGGCTGTACATGCCGTTCGCGGTGTTCTGGATGCGGGCGCACTTCACCAACGTGCCCGTCGAGTTGTCCGAGGCGGCCCGGGTGGACGGCAGCAGCACGTGGCAGTTGTTCTGGCGGGTCCAGGTGCCGCTCGCCCGGCCGGCGATCGCCTCGCTGACGATCCTGATGTTCCTCTGGACCTGGAACCAGTTCCTGCTCGCCATCGTCCTGGTCGACGACGCCACCAAACGCACCATGGCCGGGGCCCTCGGCGCGTTCCAGGGCCAGTGGGGCACCGATCTGGTGCTGCTGTGCGCCGGGTCGCTGCTGATCCTCACCCCGACCCTCATCGTGTTCCTGATCTTCCAACGACAGTTCATCAAGGCCCTGATCCAGGGGTCAGTGAAGGGGTAGGTAGTGATCACACAGCCGCAGATCCACGGCGACGTCGACGATCGCTACGGGCGCGTCGCCGACGTCTTCCGCGACAACTTCACCTCCCGCGCGGAGGTCGGCGCCGCGGTCACCGTCTACGTGCGCGGCCGCAAGGTCGTCGACCTGTACGGCGGGGTGGCCGACACCCGTACCGGGCGGCCCTGGGACGCGCGGACGCCGGCCGTCGTCTTCTCCTGCACCAAGGGAATCCTGGCGATCTGCGCCTATCTGCTGGTCCAACAGGGCCGGCTGGACCTCGACGCGCCAGTGACGCGCTACTGGCCGGAGTTCGGACAGCACGGCAAGACGGGCATCCCGGTGCGCTGGCTGCTCACGCACCAGGCCGGTCTGCCCGCTGTGGACCGCTCCCTGACCCTCGACGAGGTTCTGGCGTGGGATCCGGTCATCACGGCGCTCGAGGAGCAGGCGCCGTTGTGGGAGCCGGGCACGGCGCACGGCTACCACTCGATGACCTACGGCTGGCTCGTCGGAGAGGTGATCCACCGCATCACCGGCCAACTGCCCGGGGCGTTCTTCGCCGACACCCTCGCGGGCCCGCTCGGCCTGCACACCTGGCTGGGGCTCCCGGCCGCCGAGAGCGACACTGTCGCCTGGAACCTGGCTCCGGCCCCGGACCCCGACCCGTTCGTGGACGCGGTCGCCGAGCGGGGCATCACCATGGGGGGCGCCTTCGCGTTCCCCGCCGACGACGACGGCCTGGTGAGCTTCAACGACGACGCCATCCGGGCCGCCGGTGTGCCCGGCGCGGGCGCGGTGAGCACCGCCGAGGGCCTCGCGCGTCTCTACGCGGCGTGTGTGTCGGATCTCCGGGGTGGGCCGCTGCTCACGGCGGCGTCGGTGGACGACGCGGTGGTGGTTCGCTCCCGTGGCCAGCAGCGGCACGGCCCACCGGACACCGGGCAGCGCTGGGGCACCGGCTTCCTGCTGCACTCGCCGCCGGCCCGACCCCTGCTGGGTGAGCGCAGCTTCGGCCACGACGGCGCGGGCGGGAACCTGGCCTTCGCCGACGCCGAACATCAGGTGGGGTTCGGTTACGTGGTCAACCAGATGCGCGGGATGGGCGACGAGCGCGCCAATCTCCTGGCCGCCGCCGTCCGCACCTGCCTCACCACCTGAGGCGCCGCCGGCTCGACGCCCGACCGTGAGCACTGCAACAAACCTGCAAGCCTCAGCTATTGCCTTCAGGGAAAACGCTTTCCTACGATTGCGTTACATCGATGTTGCAATTAACGGTCGGGCGAGCGGCGTCACCAGGAGCACCTCACCCGTGCCGCACATCCCTGCTCTTGCCAGGGCGCGAGAGACCTCGATGAGAATCACGCGATTGACTGTCGCCAATCCCTGAATGACGTCCGTAGGCAGCCGTGGTCGCGATGTCCGTCGAGGCGAAGCCTGGCACGAGACGAATGCGAAGGTGAGGCGACATGAGACGACCAGTCGCGTTGCGACGGCAGGCAGTGCTGGCTGCGGCGGGCATGGTGATCGCGGTCGGGGTGACCCTACCGACCCCGGAGGCTGCGGCGGCGGTGGGCAGCGCCACCGGCTACGCCACCCAGAACGGCGGAACCACCGGCGGCGCGGGCGGGCAGACCGTACGAGTCAGCACGGGCACGGCGATCCACGCGGCGCTGTGCGGTCGGACGAGCAGCAGCACCCCGATCACCATCGAGGTCACCGGGACCATCAACCACGGCAACACCAGCAAGGTCTCCGGGTCGAGCTGCAACACCGCCGCGGGCGTGATCGAGCTCAAGCAGATCAGCAACGTCACCATCATCGGGGTCGGCAGCGCCGTCTTCGACCAGGTCGGCATCCACATCCGCGACTCCAGCAACATCGTCATCCAGAACGTCACAGTGCGGAACGTCAAGAAGTCGGGCTCACCCACCTCGAACGGCGGGGACGCCATCGGGATGGAGAGCACGGTCCGCAACGTCTGGGTGGATCACGTCACCCTGGAGGCCTCCGGCGGCGAGTCCGAGGGGTACGACGGGCTCTTCGACATGAAGGACAACACCCAGTACGTCACGCTGTCCTACAGCATCCTGCGCAACTCCGGTCGTGGCGGTCTCGTCGGGTCCAGTGAGAGCGACGTGTCGAACGGCTTCATCACGTACCACCACAACCTCTACGAGAACATCGACTCCCGCACCCCGCTCCTGCGCGGCGGGGTCGCGCACATCTACAACAACCACTACGTGAGCCTGCGCGAGTCCGGGATCAACTCCCGGGCCGGGGCCAGGGCCAAGGTGGAGAACAACTACTTCCGCGACTCCAAGGACGTCCTGGGCACCTTTTACACCAACGAGCGCGGCTACTGGCAGGTCGCCGGCAACATCTTCGACAACGTGACCTGGTCCAACGCCGGCAGCGAGAACTACCCCGCCGGCCCCAACCCGACCTCGACCACCACCGTCGGCATCCCGTACCCGTACAGCCTCGACGGGGCGAGCTGTGTGCCGGACATCGTCCGGCAGACGGTCGGCGCCAACACGGGCCTCAGGGTGTCGAACGGCAGTTGCTCGCCGCAGACCCCGCCGCCCACCACCCCGCCGCCGACGACACCGCCGCCCACGACACCCCCACCGACCACCCCTCCGCCGACCGGCGGAACCAACCTCAGCCTCGGCGCCGGCGCCGACGGCTCCAGCAAGGCCAGCGGAACCAGCTACGGCAACGTGCGCGACGGCAACCTGAGCACCTACTGGTCGCCGGCCGGGTCGACCGGCACGATCTCGATCAAGTGGGGCTCCGCGACCCAGGTGTCTCGGGTGGTGATCCGCGAGCCGTCCGGCACCCAGGGGTCCATCGGGTCCTGGCAGCTGATCAACAACGACAACGGTGCCGTCCTGGCCGCCGGCAGCGGGGCCGGTTCGATCAGCTTCTCGTCGACGGCGACGACCAAGCTCAACTTCACGATCAACAGCTCCGGCGGTACGCCACGAGTCGGTGAGTTCGAGACGTACGCCAGCTAGCCGATCGTCCGGTTTCCCGGCGGATGCGGTGTCGAGCGGTACCCCTCAGCGGAATGTTCCACTGAGGGGTACCGCTCTTCGGCGGATCGGCACGGACGGCCAGCCGGGCGCGTCCCTCACGAGTCCGTGGACGGCAGGGTGTCCATGAAGGAGCTGACGGAGAAGACCGCTCGACCGGGCCCGGCGGGGCCGTACCCGGGCGGGCTGGACAGGCCGTGGGCGTCCATCGTCGCCCGGTAGGCCTCCAGCAGGCGGACGTGGTATTCGAGCGGCGCGCCTTGCGGGTTCGTTCGGCCCAGCGGTGTGGTGGGCTCCGGGCACCAGGTGGTGAACCGGGGTGTGATCCCCCGGGACATGAAGTAGTCGAGCCCCTCGGTGGTGGAGTCGATCGCCTCGTCGACGCTCGTGAAGCCGTGCGGGGCGGCCATCTCGACGCCCGCCACGAAGTTCGGGATCACGTTGCGCGGGCCGAACACCTCGGCGGAGTCGAGGATGCGGCGGTGCCACTCCTCCCGGCCGACGTACCGCTCCTTGCCCGGGCAGTACAACTCGAACAACCGCTTGTCCCACACCTCGTAGTTGGGGTGGTAGATGCGGATCCCGTAGTCGTGGAACCGCTGCACGTCGGCTCGGGGCAGCGCCTGGGCCACGACCTTGCCGATCCACCGCCCCGGAAAACGCTCCTCGATCGCCTGCGCGTACCGGCCGTAGAAGTCGGCCTCGGCCAGCCCGTCCACCTGCGAGGTGATGCTGCCACCGGTGAGCGTGTACGCCTGCGACGCGCGATCGACGTCGTGTCGGTCGATGATCTCCAGAGCCTCGAGGACCTCGTCGACGGGCTTGACCCCCGTGTAGGGCCGGCCGGCCTGCTTGTGCTGCCGCCAGTTGTGGTTGATGTCGCAGTACTGGCACTCCTCCTTGGCGCCGAAGTACTGGCAGACCCGGAACGCGGTGAGGTAGATCAGATAGCCCCACTGGATCGTCGGGGCGACCTCCATCACCGACTTGCCGTTGGCCAGCGTGTGCCGGTAGTACGCCGGCATGGGAGGCAGCCCGACGTCGGCGATCGGCCGTCCGTCCAGGAACAGTCGCAGTCGACCGTCGCCGTCGGTGCCGACGCGGTACGGCGAGCTGGGATTGGTGCGGACCGAGACGACGGTACGACGCAGCTCGTACGGGCCTCCGGTGAGCACGATCTCCTCCGGCGGCCGGCGTAGCGCCGCCGTCCCCAACTCCGGCAGTGTCCGGTGGTCGAAGGAGAAGATGAAGTACGACTTCGGCTTGACGTCGCCGTGCTCGTTGTCGGTGAGTGCCGTGTCGTCGAAGGCGAGCCCGCCCCGCAGCAGGTCCTCCTTGAGGACCGCCTCCCGGGGCACGTGGGGGAAACGGCTCATCAACTCTTCGACGAGGTCGGTGCGCGACTCCATGCGGTTCCCTCCGAACGCGGTACGCCGAACCGGGTGGCCGGTGCCACCCGGTCACCGGCTGATCAACCCTGCTTCGTCTCCCAGAAGATCTTCGAGATCTCCTCGATCTTGCCGAGGAGCTGGTCGGCGACCGCCGGGTCCGCGGCACCCTTCGCGCCGCCGGCACCTGCCAGCTTCGTCGCCTCGTTGAACAGGCCGTGCAGCTGGGGGTACTTCTCGAAGTGCGGCTGCTTGAAGTAGTCGGTCCACAGGACCCAGAGGTGGTGCTTGACCAGATCGGCGCGCTGCTCCTTGATGAGCAGCGCGCGGGTGCGAAACTCGCTGTCGTCGCTGGCCTGGTACTTCACGGCGATCGCCTTGACCGACTCGGCCTCGATGCGGGCCTGCGCCGGGTCGTAGACGCCGCAGGGCAGATCACAGTGCGCGCTCGCGACGGTACGCGGGCGGAGAAGGCGGGACAGGTGCATGGGAATCCCTTCGACGGTGGTGCTCAGCTGACGCCCGTCCGGACGTGATCATCTTGGGACGCTAGGACCTCAACCGCACTTGATGTCAAGCCCGGGTCGATGACGAACGCTGTTTCTGAATGAGCGTCAGCAGGGCCGCATGCGTCCGCTCGTCGGCGGCCGCGACGAGACCGTCCCCACCGGCGTGCAGCGGCTCGCCGTCCAGCCCGGTGACCACGCAACCGGCCGCCTGGCAGAGCGCGATCCCGGCCGCGAAGTGGACGCTGTTCCGCAGGTCGTGGCGGTCCGTCACATAGGCGGCGCGGCGACCGGCGGCCACCCAGGCCACGGCCAGGCTCGTGGAGACGACCCGGGGCCGGAACTGTTCGAGGAAGCCCTCGTCCGTGAGCATGCGGGCGGCCAGGAAGACGGCCCGGTTGGGGAACGGCGGGTCGAGATTCAGGTCGACGAGCGACGATTCGGCCGACGGAACGAGTCGGACGTCCGTCCCCGCGCCCCGGACGTAAGCGGCGGTGCCGTCGGTCCAGAACACCTCGGCCGCGAACGGGTCCACCGAGGCCGCCACCGTGACGTCCGACCCGACGCGCAGAGCGACGTTCACCGAGGCCAGCATCGTCCGCGCGGCGAAGTTCAACGTGCCGCACAGCGGATCGACGAGCCACGTGCGCCCGTTGTCGCCAGTACCCGTGCGCCCGCTCTCCTCGCCCACCACCGCGTCGTCCGGACGCGCCGCGCCCAGGACGTCGATGACCGCCTGCTCGGCCTCGACGTCGGCGGCGGTGGCGAAGTCGCCGGCGGTCTTCATGACGCGCGTCAGTGCCGTGCCGTACCGGGAGCGGACGACTGCGGCTCCCGCTTCCGCCGCCTCGATGGCCAGCGCCTGGTCTGTGATCGACATGCCCGAACCATAGAAGGTCGGTCAGGAGACCGCCGTCCTCACCAGCTCGGTGATCTTCTTCTCCACCGCCGCGCTCCACCGCTGCAACGCGTACGCCACCGGCCAGAAATCCCCGTCGTCCAGGTTGGCCGGGTCCTGGAAGCCCACTGTCGAGTACCGGTAGTTGAACTTGCCGGAGTCCTGGAAGAAGACGACGATCTTGCCGTCCTCGTTCGCGTAGGCGGGCATCCCGTACCAGGTCTTCGGCGTCAGGTCCGGGGCGGCAGCGGTCACCGTCACGTGCACCCGCTCGGCGAGCGCGCGGTCCTCCGGCTCCATCTGCGCGATCCGGTCGAGGACAGCCTGCAACCCGTCCGCCTTCTTGGCGCCCTTCCTGCCCTCGGCGCGCAGCTCGGTCGCGCGCTCCTTCATGGCGGCCCGCTCCTCGGGGCTGAAGCCGTCGGACTCGGTCGTGCTGGTCTTCGCGGACATTGTCGGGCTCCCTCTCGTCGTCAGGCCCGGCGCGCTGCCGTCTGCCTGGGGAAAGGCTAGGCCGGGCGGCGCCGTGCCGGCTTCTCGATTCCTGATCGGTGTGCGACTCCCGCCGACCCGTTCGGCGGAGACGGCGCGGCCGGACCCTGGGGATGGGCCAGTGACGAATGCTTCCTGCCCGTGAGGTGCCGCAGCGGGGTGACCTGGGCCTCGCGACGGTGCTCACGGCCCCGGCCGCTGGCTAGGTTGTCGGACGAGGACGAGCGAGCGTTTCCGGGGGAGACCAGACATGAGCACCACCGCCGACCAGATGGCGACGGCGTACTTCGACGCCATCGGAAGGCTCTGCCGGGTGACCCCGAAGGGCTGGTACGCCGAGCGGGGCACCGCTCGGGCGGGGCTCACCCACGCCAACGTGCCGACGCTCAACGGGATCCTCGAGACGACCACCGAGCCGGACCTCGCCGCCATCGACGAGCTGGCGACCGAGGTCAGCCGGCAGACACCGCACTGGTCGATCATCATTCGCGGTGCGGCGAGCGACGAGGTCGCCGCACTCGCGGCCCGGCACGGGCTGCGCGCCCGCAGCGACCTCCCGCTGATGGCCTGCGCCACCGACGCCATCGTGTTCCGGGCCGGCTCGGCCCAGCAGGCGCCGGTCCGCCGGGTCGGAGCCGCCGAGAACGAGCGGTACACCGACACCCTCACCCGGAGTTTCGAGGCGCCTGAGGGTGCCTTCGGCCCGCTGATGGGAGGCGCGGTGCTCGACACCGACGCCATCACCGGGTACATCGCTGAGGAGTCCGGCAGCCCGGTCGGCACCGGGCTGGGCATTCGCACAGCCGGTGTGGTCGGGGTGTTCAACATCGCGGTCGTACCGTCCGCCCGGGGTCGTGGCCTGGGCCGGGCGCTCACCGAGGCGGCGCTTCGCGACGGTGTCGCCGCCGGGGCGGACGCCGCGTACCTGCACACCAGCGCGATGGGTCGGCCGCTCTACGAGGCGATGGGCTTCACGCTCGTGGAGACCTGGACCGTGTTCCAGACGAACTGACGGCCGGAAGAACGGGAAGAGCCATGACCTTCAGCGACGACGTCCGCTCGGCCTTCCGGCGCGGCGAGACCGACGCCGTGGTGCGGATGAGCGAGGCCGAGATCGAGCGGGCCCAGGCGGTCGGCGACCCGGCCGGCGAGGTGGAAGCCCGGTACAGCCTCGCCCGGGTCGCCATCCGCGGCGGCGACCTGCCGGGCGGTGCGGCACGAGCCCGGGAAGCTCTCGCGGTGGCGCTGCGCTCCGGGGACCGCTTCCTGGAGGAACGGCCGAGGCACGTGCTGGCCGCCGTGGCGCGGATGTCCGGTGACCTGCTCCGAGCCCGGGACCTGTACCGGGAGAGCATCGCGCTCAACGAGGCGCTCGGCCAGCCCGAGACGGTGAACTCCGAGGTGCACAACCTGGCGTTCTGCGAGTTGGGCCTGGGCAACCTGGACCAGGCGAGGACACTGTTCACCGAGAGCCGGGAGCGGGTCTTCCGCAACGGCTGGGCCGACTTCGTGCCGTACGTCTGCGTTGCCGGCGCCGCGCTCGCGACTGCCGAGGGGGACCACTCCCGCGCGGCCCGGATGATTGGGGTCGCGGACGCCGCGTTCGCGGCGCTCGGCCAGGTGCCGGACCCGGACGACGCCGCGGACCTCGCCCGGATGCGCGCTGCCGCGACCGAGGCGCTCGGCCCGAGCGACTTCGACGAGAAGTACGCCACGGGCCGACGCCTCGAACCGCGAGCGGCGTTCGACGTGGACACGCCCTAAGCAGCGGCCCCGGGTGAGGCCGAGGCCCGGGCAGCGGCGATGGTCATTCCCCGCTCCGACGACGGGAAGTGGTCGAGCATCGCGCGGATCTCGTCGGCGCTCACGTTGGCGCCGAACAACTCGCTGCCCGGTTCGAGTCGTACCCCCTCGGCCAGCGGGCCGGCGACGACCGGGTCGAAGCCGAGCGCGTCCACCAGCCCGCCGACCTCGGTGAGGGCGGCGCTGTCGTCGCCGGCGATCGCGATGGCCTTGCGGCCGGGCGCCCCCGCCGGCCGGGCCTCGTCCTCCAGGTCGTGATAGCCCATGTGATTGAACGCCTTCACGACGCGTGAAGCGGGCAGGAACGCCTGGACGGTCTCGCTCGACGAGGTACGCGGGTTGGTGAGGTCGTCGCGGATGCCGTCGATCTCCCACCAGTAGTTCATGGCGTCGACCACGAGCTTGCCGCGCAACGCCTCGGCGGGAACGCCGCGGTACTTGCCGAGGGGTAGGGCCAGGATGACGATGTCGGCGTCGGTCGCCGCGTCGACCGCCGTGGTGGCCTCGGCCCCCGGGGCGAGGACCTCGACGGTGAGGGCGATCTTCGCCGGGTCGCCGGAGCCGGCCACCCGCACCCGGTAGCCGGCGGCGACGGCGAGCCTGGCGAGCACAGTGCCCACCTTGCCGGCCCCGAGGATGCCGAGGGTCGGCGGCCGGCTCCGGTCGTTGTCGAACATGTCGTCCTCTCGCTGGGGGTGCTGATCAGGCCAGCAGGTCGCGGACCATGGGGATCACCTTCGCGCCGTAGAGCTCCACGGCGCGCATGCGGGCGCTCGCCGGTTGCGCGCCGGCCGAGTAGATGAGGTCGAACCGGCCGACGCCGAGGCTGCGGATCGCGCGGGCCATCCGGCGGGCCACCGTCTCCGGTGAACCGATGTAGAGCGAGCCGTTCTCCACCTCGGAGTCGAACTCCTGACGGCGGATCGGTGGCCAGCCCCGCAACTTGCCGATCCGGTCCCGCATGACGCGGTAGTGCGGCCAGTAGATTTCCTTGGCCTGCTCGTCGGTGTCGGCGATGAAGCCCGGCGAGTGCATCCCGACCGGGTGCGCGGTCGTACCGAGCTGGTCGGCCGCCCGGCGGTAGAGATCGATGTACGGCGCGAAGCGCTCCGGCGCGCCGCCGATGATCGCGAGCATGAGGGGCAGCCCGTACCGGGCGGTGCGGACCACCGACTGCGGCGAGCCACCCACCCCGACCCAGGTGTCCAGGTGACCGGACTCGGTCTTCGGGAACACGTCGGCGTTCTCCAACGGGGCGCGCAGGGTGCCGCTCCAGGTCACCGGCTTCTCGTCGAGCAACTTCACGAACAGTTCGATCTTCTCCTCGAACAGCGTGTCGTAGTCGCGCAGGTCGTAGCCGAAGAGGGGGAACGACTCGGTGAACGAGCCGCGACCGAGGATGACCTCGGCGCGGCCGTTCGACAACGCGTCCACAGTCGCGAAGCGCTGGAAGACCCGGACCGGGTCGTCCGAACTGAGCACTGTCACGCCGGAGGCCAGCCGGATCCGCGAGGTGCGGGTGGCGATTCCGGCCAGCACCGTCTCCGGCGTGGAGACCGAGTACTCCGGCCGGTGGTGCTCGCCGAGGGCGATGACGTCGACCCCGAGCTGGTCGGCGAGCACTGCCTCGTCGACGACCTGCCGGATCGCCGCCGCGTGGGAGACGAGCTTGCCGGCGTCGTCCTGTGGTACGTCGCCGAACGTGTCCAGGCCGAACAGCAGATCAGACATGGGTGGGCTCCTTCGCCAACAGCTCCCGGACCCGCGGCGCGACCTCACTGCCCAGCAGGTGGATGGTGCGCGCGCGTGCCTCGCGAGGCAGGTGCATGATGTCGTACTTCAGGTCGAAGCGGCTCAGCCGCAGGTCGCGGGCGACAGTGGCGATCTTCTGCGCCACCGTCTCGGGTGATCCGACGAAGAGCGCCCCGTGGTCGATTTCGGCCTCGTAGCGTGCGCGGTCCGGTTTGTAGAAGCCACGTTCGGCGGCCAGGGCCGCCACGACCGGCTGCCAGTACCGCCACCACGTCTCCACCGCCTCCTCGTCGGTGTCGGCGACAAGGCCGAGTGAGTGCTGCCCGATTGGCTGGAGGGTATGCCCGAATTGTTCGAGCGCCCTGGTGTACAGGTCGACGTGGCCGGCGAAGCGCTGCGGACGCCCACCGATGATCGCGAGCATCAGCGGGAGGCCGTGCCGGGCGGCGCGGATCACCGAGTTGGGGCTTCCGCCGACACCGATCCAGGTCGGGATGCCACCCGGCCGCATCCGGGGGTGCAGGAGTTGGCTGGTCAGCGGGCTTCGTACCGTGCCGGACCAGGTGACCGGTTCGTCCTGTTGGAGTCGCAGGAACAGGTCGAGCTTCTCCTCGAACAACCGCTCGTAGTCCGTCAGGTCGTAGCCGAACAGCGGAAACGACTCGGTCGCCGACGCGCGTCCGAGGACGATCTGGGCACGGCCGTCGGAGACGGCGTCCAGGGTCGAGAACTCGTGGTAGAGCCGGACCGGGTCGTTGGTGCTGAGCACGGTGACCGAGGTGCCGAGGCGAATTCGCTCGGTCGCCGTCGCGACCGCCGCCAACAGCACCGGTGTCGCCGAATCGTTGTGACCCTCGCGGTAGTGCTCACCGACGCTGAACACGTCGATTCCCGCCGAGTCGGCGAGCCGGGCCTCGTCCACGAGTAGCCGGACGGTCTCGGCGTCGCTCAGCACCCGGTCGCCGTCGGTGGCCACCTCCCCGAACGAGTTGAGCCCCAGCTCGAAGTCCGCAGCTACCATCGTCTCCTCCTAGCAGTTGACGTGTCAATGATGCTAACTTTGCGATTGACACGTCAATTCCCGGGGAGGGTGAGATGACGGAGGCCACACCCGGTCGACGGGGCGGACGCCAACTCCCCACGGCCGACGAGCTGCGGATCTGGCGCGACTTCATCGAGACGACGGCAGCGCTCAGCTCCCGGCTCGAATCCCGCCTGCAGAGCGACTCGTCGCTCTCCACCGGGGATTACGCAGTTCTCCTCGCCCTCTCCGAGGCGGAGGGGCAGGCGATGCGGTCGTCCGAGCTCGCCGCGCACATCGGGTGGGAACGGAGCCGGCTCTCCCACCACCTCGGGCGGATGGAGCGGCGCGGCCTGCTCCGCCGCCGGGAGTGCGCGACGGTCCCCCGTGGGGCGGAGGTGCTGCTGACGACGGCCGGAGCCGAGGCGTTCAAGGGAGCCACCTTTCCGCACCTGCGCACCATCAGGGAACTCTTCGTCGACGCTCTCACCCCGGATCAGGTTGTCGCGGCGGGCGAGATCGCCGCGGCGCTGCGGGCGCACCTCGACGTCCTGGGCAGTAGCCAGGCCATTCCTGACAGCGAGTGATCGATCAATTGCTAACGGCTACCCCCGGGTGGTCCAATCTTTCGGGAACCCGCCAATCCGCCTGCTCCGGCTGAGACGCGACGGCTGCCGCCCCGGGAGGTACGACCATGACCGATTCCGCCACCGCCGAGGCCCACCGCGTTCGACCTGGTCGTCAGGGCTCTGGGCGTACGGAGTCGGTGCTGCCGGAGCTGCGGGAGATGTGGTGGGAGACGGGGGTGCGGGCGAGGGCGGAGGCCGGTCTGTTCGCCGTCTTCGCCGAGCTGCCCAGGCTCGTCCGGACGGCTCTCGGCATCAGTTGGCGCGCGGATCGCCTCCGCACCGGTGTGGTGGCCGCAGCGACGGTCGGCGCGGGGGTGATGGCCGCCTTCGGCCTGCTGGCCACCCAGCGGGTGTTGGTGGAACTGTTCGCCGGTGGGCCGACCGCGGACAAGGTGCGGGCGGCCCTTCCCGCGCTGGCCGTGCTGGCGGCGACCGTCGCGCTCCGCGCGGGGATGGGCATCGCCACCGGGTACGCGCAGAACGGTTTGACGCCCCGGGTGAGCCGTGAGGTGGAGCGGGGCCTGTTCGAGGTGTCCACAGCGGTCCGGTTGGAGGCGTTCGACGCCGATGCGTTCGCCGATGACATGGAACGCGCCTCGCGCGGCACCGAGTCGACGATCGCGCTGGTGCAGGCGTCGATGAATCTGCTCGCCGGCCTCGCTGGGCTGCTCGCCGTGGCGGCTGCCGTCATCGTCATCCATCCGCTGCTGCTGCTGGCGTTGCTTGTCGCCACGGTGCCCAACGCGTGGGCGTCGTTGCGGGCCGGGCACCTGCGCTACCAGACGTACAACGCCGGCTCGGTGCGCCGTCGTCGACTGTGGTTGCTGCACAAACTGATGGCCGAACGGGCCTCGGCACCGGAGTTGCGCTCGTACGGGCTGCGCGGGTTCCTGCTCGACCAGTACGACCGGGTGATGCGGGTGGAGACCGACATCCAGCTCACCCTCGCCCGGCGGGTCACCACGACCACCACAGTCGGGGCGGTCATCGGGGGTCTCGCCACCGGCACCGTCTACGCCCTGCTGGGGTTGCTGCTCCTGGACGGGCAGATCCCGCTCGCCGCAGCGGCGACCTGCGTCATCGCTGTGCAGTCCGCACAGCGGTCCCTGGCCATCGCCACCTTCCAGGTCGACCACGTCTACACCCAGGGTCAGCACTTCGGCGACTACACGGGCTTCATGACCCGCGCCGACGCCTACCTCCCGGACCGGGCTGGGCCGACGGCCGCGGCCGACCCCGATCGGCTGCGCGAGTTGACAGTCAACGCGGTGAGTCTGCGCTACCCCGACCGGGACGACCTCGCCGTCGACGGCGTCACGTTGACGATCACCGCCGGGCAGACGGTCGCGTTCGTCGGCGAGAACGGCTCGGGCAAGACGACGCTCGCCGCGATGATCGCCAGCCTCCGCGCCCCCACCGAGGGCAGCATCGAGTGGAACGGCCTCCCGTTGTCGGACTGGGACGTCGACGGGCTGCGGGCCCGGATCGCGGTGGTGACGCAGGAATACCACAAGTGGCCGTTCACGGCGGCCACGAACATCGCCATCGGCGACGTCGACAGCGAGGCCCGGCAGGATCGCATCGAGACCGCCGCCGGCCGCGCGGTCGCCCACGACATGATCAACGAACTTCCGCACGGGTACGAGACGCTGCTCGACCGGACCTTCGCGCGCGGCCAGGACCTTTCCGGTGGGCAGTGGCAGCGCATCACCGCAGCTCGTGGGTTCCTGCGCGACGCCGAACTGCTGATCATGGATGAGCCGTCCTCCGCGCTCGACCCCCGGGCCGAGGACGCCCTGTTCCAGACCATCCGGGACCGCAGGGGACGTGCCACCACCATCCTCATCACGCACCGGCTCGCCAACGTCCGGCACGCCGACCGGATCTTCGTTCTGCACCACGGACGGCTCGTCGAAGCCGGCACACACGCCGACCTCGTCGCCACCGGCGGTCGGTACGCCGACCTGTTCGCCCTCCAGGCAGCCGGTTACGACGCGAACCTGGCCGAGGGCCACCAGCACACCTGAACCATCCAGTCAGACTCGTCTCCTGCCCGTTCCCGGAAGGTCGTCAGCCGGCCTGGGCTCCAGCACCACCACTGCGGTTTCTGACGATCGCCGCGCCGCGTGGGCGTCGAAGTTCTTGTCGGCCTCGCGCCAGCGTGGCCACAGCCGCGACCGCTCGGCCTCGGTGGCGACGCGGCCGCGCACCAGTCGCGGCCCGTCGACCAGGTCGACGGACGCGTCCGGGTGGGTCTGGAGGTTGAGCCACCAGGCGGGGGCACCCTCGCCCCAGCCGTTCATCGCCACGCCGACCAGGTTCGGGCCATCCTCGAAGTAGGCGAGGATGACGCTTCGCTGTTGACCGGTGCGGCGACCGACAGTGGTCAGCCGCAGAGTGCCCCAGCGGTGCTCGCGCGGTCGCCACAGCCCGACCCGGCTGCCGGTGACCCGGTACAGGCCCCGGTGCACCGACCAGGCCAGCCGAATGAACCACCGCGGCGGAAGCCACGGTGCCTTCGTGCCCTGACCATCCGACATGACGACCTCCTCCACCGACACCTGCTGGTGGCCCGGTGGGGCTGTCGTGTCCGACCGGTAACCCCCACTGTGGACCGAGGTTCCCAGTCTTGCGGCGCGGGCGCGGCTGGCGGCCTGTTGTCCATGATCCGACCGAGGCTCGGACCGATCGGTGGAAGCCCCACGTCGGCGACCGGCTGCGCTAGCGCGGCCATGCCTCGATGGTGCGCACGCCGTCCCGGACCACCCGATCCAGGATCGCCGGGTTGCCGCTGGCGCCCTCCCACCCCTCGTCGTTCAAGACGGTGACCGTGGTGTCGACGCGGGCCACGGCGATCTGGCTGGACGCGGTCCGGCCGGTGCGCTCGCCGTTCAGGTTCGTCTCGGGCCAGGTCCGGGTCAGCAGCAGCGCCTCGTTCCCGACGTCGGACAGAGTCCTGCTCGTGACGGTCACGCGGATGCTCGACTGGTCGTACGCGGGACAGGCCCGCACGGCGGCGCGGAGGCGGTCCAGGTAGGCCGACGCGCCAGAGCTGTCGAAGGTGAAGATGGTCTGGTGGATCATCCCCTGCGGCACGTTGCTCGAGGGCTCGCCGGCCTTCTGGTAGGTGACAGTCATCGCGGCGCTCGCGGTGACCTGCCGGCCGCCGGTGCCGAACTCGTTGGCACACAGCTTCGGCAGGGCCTGCTCGACGGGTGTCGTCCGTCGCGGAGACTTCCTCAGCTCGATGGGCAACTCGGCGAAGGCCGAGGTCGGAATGGTCACCCGGGTGCTCGCGCTCGGCGACGGTGAGTCGCTCGGAAGCGTCGACGCCGACGCCGACGCCGACGCCGACGCCGGCGCCGACGCGGTCGGCGGTGCCGAGGTCGCCGGGGCCGAGTCGACCGGGCCCTCCGGTGTGCTGCAGGCAGCGGTCAGTGCGATGGCGCCCAGCAGTGCGAGCGCGCGTCGCGTACGGGCGGTCGGCGGTGGCGTGTGTCGGCTCATGATCACCTTCCGTCGTCCCACGGTCCAGTTCTCTACCCTGCACCGACCGAAACGACCAGGCAGCGCCTCGGACATGGACCGGACAGCGGTAATTGATGTGCTCCGCCTCGGCCGCGCCGCTATGCTGCCCGGCATGACCAGCGTGATCGCCGCCTGCACCGGACCGTCGTGTGACGTCCAGGTTGCTGCGGGGCGACGCCGGCGATCCGTCGCCCGCCCGCGCTGACCTGTTCCCTGCGACCGGCGGATCGAGCCGCCGGTCGTTGCGCTGGCCGTCCTCGGTCCCGCCGCTTTCTCCCCGTTGACGGCTCGCGTGACAGCGTGAGTCCGAGCGAGAACGGCGTACTCATGGATCTTGAAAAGGTGTTGTCCGACCGGCTGGCACCGGCGTTCGCCGCGGTGGCCGGCGGCCCGGTGGACCCGCTCGTGCGGCGGTCTCCGCGTGCGGACTTCCAGTCCGACGCGGCTCTGGGGCTGGCCCGGCGGCTCGGCCGCCCGCCCCGGGACATCGCCGCAGCGGTGCTGACCCACGCGGCACTCGACGACCTCGGCGTGTCGGCGGAGGTCTCCGGGCCGGGTTTCCTCAACCTGGTGGTCAGCGACCGGGCCCTGGCGGACCTGGTCGGCGGGCTGGCCGTCGACGACCGGCTCGGTGTGCCGTCGACGGCGACGCCGCAGACCGTGGTGGTCGACTATTCGGCCCCCAACGTGGCGAAGGAGATGCACGTCGGGCACCTCCGGTCGACGGTGATCGGCGACGCTGCGGTGCGGCTGCTCGACTGGCTCGGGCACCGGGTGGTGCGGGTCAACCACCTGGGTGACTGGGGAACGCCGTTCGGCATGCTGATCGAGCACCTCATCGACCTTGGCGAGGCCGAAGCCGCGCAGAACCTGTCGATGGGGGATCTGGACACCTTCTACCGGGCGGCCCGAGTGAAGTTCGACGCCGACGAGGCGTTCCAGGAACGGTCCCGGCTGCGGGTGGTCGCGTTGCAGGGCGGCGACGAGCGGACCCGGCGGTTGTGGCGGCTGCTGGTGACGCAGTCCGAGCGGTACTTCCTGACCGTGTACGACCTGCTCGACGTGACGTTGTCCGCAGACGACTTCCGGGGCGAGAGCGCCTACAACGAGCTGCTCGCGGGCGTCGTCGACGACCTGGACCGGCGGGGGCTGCTGCTGCCGAGCGCAGGGGCCGACTGTGTCTTTCCGCCCGGCTTCACGGGCCGCGGCGGCGAGCCGTTGCCGCTGATCGTGCGCAAGAGCGACGGTGGATACGGCTACCCGGCCACCGACCTGGCTGCCCTGCGGCAGCGCGTCGGCGAGCTGGGTGCGACCCGGCTGCTGTACGTCGTTGGCCTACCGCAGCGGCAGCACTTCGCGATGGTGTTCGCCGTTGCCCGGGCAGCCGGTTGGCTCCATCCGCCGGCCCGGGCCGAGCATCTGGGCTTCGGGTCCATCCTCGGCACCGACGGGCGGATGCTGCGCAGCCGGGCCGGTGAGTCGGTGAAGCTCGTCGGGCTGTTGGAGGAGGCCGTCGCCCGCGCCACCGACCTGGCCCGGAGCAGGAACCCGGAACTGGACGCCGGGACCGCCGAGGAGATCGGTCGCGCGGTGGGCATCGGCGCGATCAAGTACGCCGACCTGTCAGTCGATCGGACGAAGGACTACGTCCTGGACTGGGAGCGGATGCTGGCGCTGGACGGGAACACCGCGCCCTACCTCCAGTACGCGTACGCCCGGATCCGGTCGGTGCTGCGGCGGGCCGGGACCGCCGTGCGGCCGGACGCGCCCATCCTGGTGGTGCAGCCGGCGGAGCGGGCGCTCGCGGTCGAGCTGCTCGGCTTCGCCGCGGTGGTCGGCGAGTTGGAGCGGAGTCTCGAGTTTCACCAGCTCGCCGGTTACCTGCACCGGCTCGCGACAGCGTTCAACGCGTTCTACGAGCACTGCCCGGTGTTGCGGGCCCCGGACGCGCTGCGGGACAGCCGGCTGCTGCTGGCCGAGCTGACCGCCCGGACCCTGCGGCAGGGGCTGGACCTGCTCGGCATCCGGACCGTGGAGCGGATGTGACGGGCCGGCCTCCCGGGCCGGTCAGCGGGCCCTCTTCGTCGCCCGCTTCCGGGGCGGCGTCAACAGGTCGGCGATCTGCGCGATCGCGGCGGGCACCAGGCGGTAGTACGCCCAGACACCGCGCTTGTCGCGTTCGAGCAGGCCGGCCTCGGTGAGGATCCGTAGGTGATGACTCACCGTCGGCTGGGAGAGATTGAGCGCCGAGGTGAGGTCACTGACTGACGCCTCACCTTCCGGCGCGGACTGGATCAGGCTGAGCAACCGGAGTCGCGCCGGATCGGCGAAGGCCTTCAGCACCCCCGCTAGCCGTTCGGCATCGGCCCGCTTGATGGGATCGCCGGTGAGCGGCGAGATCGCAGGCATGGCAGTTTTCGCAGTTCCCACGCCTGCCATAGTGACACCAACACCATCAATAAACCTGCAGAACCGGCACCAGTCCTCCGATGGCGTCCGGACGGCGGAGCGAAACCGCCGAACGTGAGCCGACAGTCGACGTCCGTGGCGGGCAGGTGGGCCGTGTGGAGCTTCGGGAAGCTCCACACGGCCCACCACGCCGGGGTACGCGTCAGCGGTGCGGCCGGGGTGCGACGCGGGGCAGGACGTACGGCGGCCCGGCGAAGATCAGGTCGGACTTCAACTCCTGGTACGCCCGCTTGGGCTGGTAGTTCTCGTCGTAGATGGTGGCCAGGCCCTCCGGCGGGTCGTCGAACCAGCCCGGCACCCACGAATGGTTGTCACTGAAACCCCAGACCGTGTACGACAGGCAGCTTCGCACGGCGAGGCACGCCTTCATCAGCACGCTGAAGTTGGCGGCCGACGCCTGGAGACGGGGGTTGATCTCCTCCGAGTTGCCCGCCTGCACGCCCGCCGTCAGCTGGCTGCGGACGTCGACCTCGGTGAACGCGGTCGCGACGCCGAGCCCCGCGAACCTCTTCAGCGCGGCGGTCACCTGGAGGGTGTCGAAGTTGCCGTACTGGGTGCCCAGGTGGCCCTGCGAGCCGACGCCGTCGATCGGCACGCCCTGGGCGCGCAGGCCCTTGGTCATGTCGTACACGAACTGGGTCTTGTCGTCCGCCGGGTTGCCCGAGCCGAACGCCTCGATGTTGTAGTCGTTGTAGAACAGCAGGGCCCTGGGATCGGCCGCCCGCGCCCAGCGGAACGCGTCGGCGATGTAGCCGGGCCCGAGGTTCTGCGCCCAGAAGCCCTTGTAGTGCAGTGTCGACGGGGTGTCCCACGGGTCGCTGACCGCCTCGTTGACGACGTCCCACTGCCAGACCTTGCCCTTGTAGCGGTTGACGACGGTGGTGATGTGCCGGCGCAGCAACTCGCGCAACTCCTGCTTGCTGATGGAGCCGTCGGCGACGCCGCTGGTCAGCCAGGCGGGCAGCTGGTTGTGCCAGACCAGCACATGGCCGCGCACGCTCTGTCGGTTGCGCTTGGCGAACTCGACGAACTGGTCGGCGGGCCCCCAGTTGTAGCTGCCGCGGGTCGGCTCCAGGCTCTCCCACTTCATCACGTTCTCGGCGGTGACCGAGGCGAACTCGGTGGAGGCCAGCCTGCGGTACTGCGGGTCGTTGGCGTCGTTGAGGGCATCCATGTTGACGGCGGTGCCGACGTGCAGGCCGTGGCGCAGGCCGAGGGTGGCGAGGCTCTGCGTCGTCGGGTCGTACGGCCGGCTCGCGGTGGCCGGCACCGTGTTCAGCGTCGCGACTGTCGCGACGGCGACCAGGCCGGCGGTCGACCACTGTCTCAGCTTCATGTGCCTTCCCTTCCAGACGGTCAGATGACAAACGTCGATCTAGGAGGTGAGGGTCCGGTGGTGGTGGCGGGTGGTGGCGTGGGTCGGGTCGGGTGATGCCGGTAGTTCCGGCCGGAAACCGGAAACCCGCTCGAAACGTTAAGCCGATCGATGTCTGGGCGTCAACGCCGAAAACTTCCGGAAATTCATCACATGACCTGCCCGGCCCCGACCGGCGAGCGTTCGAAACTTTCGGCGACCGGCGACGTTCTCTCGTCGCGGCGCACGCCGCAGGCGTCGTCGGCCACGTGGCCGACGAC
>NZ_JBEXYP010000034.1:0-46657 GCF_040630995.1 Micromonospora sp. NPDC005710
CCCGCCGTGCCCGGCGCAGGGATCAAGCTTGACCGCCCGGAGCCGGGCACGGCGGGCCCCCGCCCCACCACCGCAACCCCCGCTCAACCATGACCGCCCGGAGCCGGGCACGGCGGGCCCCCACCCGCCGCAACCCGGCCCCAGCGTCCCCCCGGAGAGAAAAGCTCAGCCGACGACGGTAAACAACCGCCGCCGTGCCCCCAGCAACGCGACGGAAGCCAGCACCAGCCCGACCCCCATCGTGACCACGAGTGGGCTGGGGTCGCCCGGCAGCAGCCCGGCCACCGACCGTGACGCGGTGCCCAGGGCGAGGTAGAGACCGGCCCAGGCGGCCGCGCCGATCGTCGCGCAGCCGAGGAATCGGCGGTACGACATCCGCAGCCCACCGGCGGCCAGTGGCAGCAACGCGTTGAAGACCGGCAGGAACGGCGCGACGACGATCATCCGGCCGCCACCGCGGCGCAGGATGCCCTCCGCCGCCGCCCAGCGGGTCTCGCCGATCCACCCTCCGACGCGGCTGTGGCGCAGTCGGTCGGAGTAGCGACGGCCGATCAGGAAGCTCATCGACCAGCCGGCCAGGCAGCCGACGAGCACGGCGGTGAAGGTGGCCAGCCCGGTGCTCGGGCGGCCGACGCCGACGGCGGCGAGGATCGCGACGTCGCCGGGGATGAGAACACCCAACAGGGGTACGGCGTCGAAGAGCATGACGAGCCCGAGCGCACCCATCAGCAGCAGAACCGGTAGTTCTCCGATCTGGGCCAGCCATTGCGTCATGCGTCGACGCTATGGCCGACACGCCGGTGGGGACATCGGGTCGTGACCCCCAGTGACCCCTGGTATCCGCCTCGGGGTCGCCCCTGAGTCGGGTGTCGGCTCAGGCGGGACGCAGCACCTGCACGCGGCGGAGCGACGAGTCGACAGACGGTTCGGTGGTGGGCACCGGGTAGTCGGCCAGCACGCTCAGGCGGTCCGTCGGTAGGTGACCGCGGCCGGGGTCGCCGACGAGCACGTCGGCACCCGAGGCGGCGGCCCGCTGGAGGAAGGGCAGCATCCGGTCGGCCATCGTGCGGTCGTAGAAGACGTCCCCGGCGACCACCAGGTCGACCTTCGCGTCTGCGCTGTCGAGCAGGTCGTCCCCGGTGGCGTCGACGGCGACATCGTTGGCGCGGGCGTTGAGGGCGACGGCGGCGACGGCGTACGGGTCGATGTCGTTGGCGATGACCTCGGCGGCGCCGGCGAGCGCTGCGGCGATGGCCACCAGCCCGGATCCGGCGGCGAGGTCGAGCACCCGGCGGCCGGCGGCCAGCTCCGGGTGGTCCAGGAGGTGGCGGGCCAGGGCCTGCCCGCCGGCCCAGGCGGACGCCCAGTAGGGCGCCGGCAGCGCGTGCCCGGCGGCGGCTTCCATCCGGGCCCACCAGACGATCGCGTCCTCGGCCAGGTACAGCCGCACCTCGGGGACGAACGGGGTGGGCATCAACCGAAGCCGGTCCAGACCGGCGCCGGGTGCGTTAATCTCGCGTTCCAGCTCGGTCAGTGCGTCGGCTGCGGCATCCCTCATCGGCGCAAGCATGCCCCAGCGGCGGTTGATCGGGGCGGGTTTCACATGCCGCCGCGCAGAGTTCACCCGAGTTCAGTAAAAGACCTACGGCACTTCGGCCAGCGGATCGGGGTTTTGCCCGTTACTGTCGAACAGGTACGGGCGATCATCGGCCAGAGGCCGAGGGTCAGCCGCTTTGAACAGGGAGAGACGCATGGCAACCGGCACGGTTAAGTGGTTCAACTCGGAAAAGGGCTTCGGCTTCATCGAGCAGGACGGTGGAGGGCCGGACGTGTTCGTCCACTACTCCGCCATCGCCTCGAGCGGCTACCGGGAGCTCAACGAGGGCCAGAAGGTCGAGTTCGAGGTGACCCAGGGGCAGAAGGGTCCGCAGGCGGACAACGTCCGCCCGATGTAGCTCCGTGCCGGTGACGGCGGTCGGTTCTCCGGCCGCCGTCGCAGCGCACTCAAGACGCCACCGGGGCGGCGGGCAGGTCCCGCCGCCTCCGGATTGGCCCAACGAACAAAATCAACGGGGTGAGCGCCAGCCAGGCGGTCATCCCGATGATTGCCGTTCCGACTCCGTAGCGTGCGCCGATCGCTCCGGCCAGCACGGCGGCCAGCGGGATCGTGCCGTAGTTGAGCAAATGCATGCTCACCGTCACCCGGCCCAGCAGGTGGTGCGGCGTGTAGGTCTGCCGGAAGGCACCCTTGACCACGTTGCCGATGGCCACCCCCAGGCCGATCAGCAGACCGCCGAGGGCCGGCCAGGCCAGCCCGACGCCGGGTGCGGCGAGGGGGATGAGCAGCGCGGGCGGGCCGGTGAGCGCCCCCGCGACGAGCAGTGCCCGTGCGGTGCCGCAGCGCCGGGCCACAGTGGTGGCCAGCAGCGCTCCGATGATCCCACCGGCGCTCATCACGCCGACGAGCCCGCCCACCAGGCCCGGTTCGAGACGCAGGTCACGCACCAGGAAGACCACCAGGACGGCCTGGTAGCCGGTCAACCCGATGTTGCTGGCCGCGCCGAAGACGGTGAGCACCCGCAGGTACGGGTCCCGGACGACGAAGCGCAGCCCCTCGGTGATGTCCCGGCGCAGCGATCGGGACGGCTCCGAGCGGCGTACGCGTGGTTCGCGGGTGCGGATGCGCAGCAGCAGCACCGCGGAGACCAGGAACGTGAGCGCGTCCAGGAGCAGCGCGGCGACGGCACCGGTGAGCTGGGCGATCAGACCGGCGAGGCCGGGGCCGACGACGTAGCTCACGGTCTGGGTCGCCTGGAGTTTGGCGTTGCCCTCGGGCAGTTGCCCCGGGCGCAGCAGGACCGGCAGGTAGACCTGGTCGGCGGTTTCGAAGAAGACCCGCGCGGCCCCGGCGCTGAGGGCGACCAGCAGCAGTTGCGCGACGGTGAGGCGGCCCAGCAGGGCAACCAGCGGCACGCTGAGGAAGGCCACCGCGCAGAGCAGGTCGCAGAGCACCATCACCGGTCGGCGGGGTAGGCGGTCGACCCACGCGCCGGCCGGCAGACCGATCAGCAACCAGGGCAGCCAGGCGGCGGCGGTGAGGACCGCCACCTGGAAGGTGCCGGCGTCGAGAACGGCGACCGCGACCAGGGGCAGCGCGACGGTGGTGACGTTGCTGCCGACGCTGCTGACCGCCTGGCCTGCCCAGAGCAGTCGGAAGTCGCGGTGGCGCAGCAGCCCGCCGGTCGGCCGGACGTCGGTGGGATCGTCGCGGGTGACGCTGGTCACGGTCGGGCCGGTACGCCGTGCACGAACACGAAGACCGGCCTGCGCTCGGCGTCGTCGTCGGGTGACTCCCGGTCGGCCCAGCGCGCGAGAAGGTCGATCATCTCGTGGCTCAGCTCGGCCAGTTCCTCGGGTGTGAGGCGAAGCCAGTGGTCGGTGGAGAACGGCGCGTCGTTCCAGGTGGCCTGGGTGCTCTCGTCGGCGGCGTGCCAGGCCCGGGCGAGGGAGACGTGCCGGTCGAGGTTGAGCGAGGTGGCGGCGTCGGCGACCGCCCGGGAGGCCGGGTCGGCGTCGAAGTCGGTGTTGGACCAGCGCAGCCCTCGGGTGACCAGGCGCCACCACCGCTCGCGCCGGTCCCGGGCCAGTTCGGGCGCCTCGGTGACCAGGTCCGCGGCGGCGAGGACCTTGAGGTGGTGGCTGACGTTCGCGGGGGCCTGGTCGGTGCGCTCGGCGAGCATGCCGACGGTGGAGGGCCCGTGGACCTTGAACACGTCCATCAGCCGCCGGCGCAGGGGGTGGGACATGGCGGCCAGCACTCGGGAGTCGGTGACCTGGCGTACGTCGGGGCTGTCCATTCCGACAGCCTGACATCCGCAACAACTGTTGCGCAACACTTGTTGCCCAACAGTCGTTGCGGATTGCGTCAAGAGGGGCGGCCCGGCGGCTGAGAGCCGCCCCTCGCTCAGGCGACGAGCCGGCGGGCCAACTCGTCGGCCACCTGCTTGGCGATCGTGGGCGGGATCGCGGCCGCGATCTCCTCCGGCGTCAGCCCGGCCAGCACGCCCTGGATGATCGCCTCCTCGTCGGTGAAGTCCCGCTTGGACAACTCGGTCAGCGCGGCCTGCAGGGCGGTCACCTGCAGGGCGAGCGACCTGAGGGTCGGGTGGGCCGGCTTGTAGTTCGGCACCGTGGCGTCCTCACCCATCGCCATCCGGGTGTAGATCTGCCCGACCGGGTTGCGACCGTCCAGCACGGTCAGGTTCTTGTGGACGGTGGCGAGCCAGTTGTGCTCTTCGGGGGTCATGTCGTCGTCCTCCAGGAGTCCGATGGAGCTGAGGTAGCGGCGGAACAGGGGCCGCTGGTCGCGACCCGCCTTCGTGGCGTCGCGGAAGAAGCTGAAGTGGGTGTGCCAGCGGTGTGAGCTGTCACCAGTGGTGCGCTTGCCGAGACGGTCCCACCGCTTCACGGTGGTGCCGTCGGGGCTGTAGATGATCTCCCGGATGTCCCGGGTGTCGGCCGCGTTGGCCGCGCACTGCGCGACACACCAGACCGAGAAGCTGGCCAGGGTGTTGGTACGGCCGCCGGATCGGACCTCGAACCCACCGACGTCCAGCGCCGCCGCGTCCAGGGTCAGCCCGGCCCGGTCCCTGGGCGACTCGACCACCGAGTAGTCGTTGACGACCACCCGGTCTGATCCACAGTGGTAGCCGCCCCGGTGGGCCGAGTCGCCGACGATGCCGACCTCGCCCGGGTCCAGGTCGTCCGGGCCGGGGGCGTTGTCGAGGTGGGTGAGGAGCAGATTTCGGACGGCCAGAAGATTGGCCGGGGCCCGGGTCATGGGGTCCCCCTTTCGGAGAGGTGGGGACCGGGCACGACGTCACACCGCGTACGCGGTGCTGGGCTTTGGGCGGGCCCGGTCTACTGGTGCACGGCGCCGGGCGTTGACTCCACCATAGCCCGCGTTTTGGACAAACGCCCAGCTCAGGATGGGTTTGTTCAGATTGGAGGTTGCGCCGGGGCAGAGTGGACGATCGGCAGCAGCAGCGCCGAGGGGTGGGCCGGGTCGTGCAGGACCTGCCGCCAACCAGCACGCAGCGTCACCGCCGCGCCGAGAGGTTCACCGGTGCCGGGGTTGCGGGCCCACCGCGGATGGGCGCCACCGGAGACCTGCACCCGCAGGCGGTGCCCGGCGGCGAACCGGTACGCGGTCGGCCAGAGCGGCACCGGAATCCGCAGCGCCCCGGTTGGATCGGCCGGGAAGCGTTCGGGGGTGACCCGCACCAGGCCGTCGCACACGTTCCACGAGCGACCCCGGCGGTCCACGTCGCACAGTCGAACGAAGACGTCCAGGTACGCCAGCTCGCTGCGGACGTGGATCTCGGCGCGGACCGGACCGATCACCTCGACCGGCCCGGTCAGCGGCGCACTGGTGTAGGTGAGCACGTCGGAGCGGGCCTCGACGCTCCGGTTGTCCACCGGGCCGGCCCGCTTTGCGACGAGCAGTGGCCCACCCAGTGACGGGGTCGGGTCGACGGGGTCGTAGCGGAACTCGTCCGGCGGTGCCGCGACAGGTGGGCGGGCCGCCAGGCCACCACCTGATTGCAGGTGCCAGGCGGTCTCGACCGCCGGTGGGGGCCAGTCCGGCAGGTCCCGCCAGCCCTCGCCGGCACCGCTGACGTACAGGCGGACGGGCGACGCGGCGGACCGTGCCCGTTGACGCGGTCGAGGCGCGGCCGGCAGGTGTTCGTCGAGCCAGGCCAGCCCCTCGCGCAGCGCGGCGGCGAACAGTCCCGGGCTGCCGTGCGTCCAGGGGCCGATCACCAGGCGCGACGGTGTGCCGGCGGCGCGCAGCACGGCGTGGTCGTCGAGCTGGGCGGGCAGGAAGATGTCGTGCCAACCGGTAACCATGACCACCGGCGCCCGCACCTGGGCGACCCGGTCGGCGAAGACCCGGGTCCGCCAGTACGCGGCCTGCGGGGTGTGGTGGCGCAGCCACTCCTGGAAGAACGGGATGGTCACCCCGGTGGCCACCCGGTCGGCGTCGGCCAGTGGGAGGTGCCCCAGCGCGGCGGACAGCCGAGGCTGGCCACGTTTGAGTTCCCACTGCCGGGCCAGCCACGGCACGGTCTGCGCGTGCAGCAGCTCTGCCCAGGTCAGCACGGTGTCCAGGGCGAACGACTCCCCCGCGTACGTCGAGTCCCGGGTGGCCGACGCGGTCACCACCGCGACCATCGCCCGCAGCTCGTCACCGGCGTCGGCGGCCAGCGCCCACTGCGCGAAGCCCTGGTAGCTGACCCCGAACATGCCCAGTTCCCCGGACCACCACTGTTGGCGACGCAGCCAGTCCAGGGTGTCCACGCCGTCGTCCCGCTCGTGCACCAGCGGGGCGAAGGTCCCACCGGAGCCGCCGGTGCCCCGGCACGACTGGATCACCGCGTGCCGACCCCGGGCGGCGAGCAACCGGCCGAGCAGCCGCAGCGGCCCACCGCGCCCGTAGGGGGTGCGGATCAATACGGTCGGCGCGCCTTCGGCGGCGGGGGCGTAGTGGTCGGTGCGCAGCACCACGCCGTCCCGGGCCCGTACCGCCAGTTCACGGGTGACCCGTACCGGGCCGGGGCGGGTCGGTGGCAGGCGCAGCGCGGCGCCGGCGAGGCGGGACACGAGTCGGTCCGGCACCGTTCAGCCCGTCGGTCGGCGGGGTGACTCCGGCCGGGCGGCGCGCACCACGTCGCGGTGCCCCCGCAGCGACTCGCTCATCTCCGCCATGAACCGGTGCACCACCTCCAGCTCGTCCTCGCCGAAGCGGGCCATCACCGCGTCGGTGCGGGCGCCCAGCGGTTGGAAGAACTCCATCGCCAGGGCGGCACCCTGGTCGGCGTAGTGCAGCAGCACCTTGCGGCGGTCGGCGGTGTCCCGGTCACGGCGGATGTGCCCGGCGCGTTCCAGCCTGTCGATCAGGGCCGTGACCGAGCCGGAGGAGAGGTGGAGCTGTTCGCCGAGGCGGCCGGGAGTGATCGGGTCACCGAGGAGTTCGGCGTCCATCACCGCGATCAACGCCTGCAGGTCGGTCGGGTTGAGGCCGTGCTGGCTGGCGAAGGCGTGGCCGACCTGCTGGGCGTCCGACGCATACCGCCGGAGGTTGTTGGTGATCTCCGCGACCAGCTGCTCGCGGCGCGTGTCGCGCCGTCGGTACATGCCGTGAGTCGCCACCTCGCGCCGCTCTTCCCGTCGTCGGTTCCTCGGGTTGCAGCATAGAGCAGCGCTGGATAATCTCGGCCATCAAGATACTCGGCTTCCGAAAGACCTTGGGGTCATCTGATGTCTGTGTTCACCAGAGTCGCCCGTGGCCGCCTGGCCGCCTGGCTCACCGTGGCCGCCGCGATCGTCGTGGGCGCCGCCGTCTTCGGAACGCCCCAGCCGGACAACCCGGCGCCGGTCTCCGCCACCGGCCTGTCCGTGCAGTGGCAGTCGACCCAGGTGCAGCGTCTCCAGGACCAACTGCCGTCGCGCGACGTGCAGCCGGCCATCGTGGTGGTCACCCGGGGCGACGGCGGCGCGCTGAGCGAAGCCGACCGGGCCACCGTCGGCGCTCGCGCCGCCGACCTGCGCCGCTTCGCGGTGGGCGAGCAGGTCAGCCCCGCCCAGGTCTCCCCGGACGGCACTGTGGCCCTCGTCGCCGTGCCGCTGGACACCGCCGGCGGGCAGGAGGTCGTCACCGACAGGGTGACCGAGCTGCGCGCCGCCCTGGCGGACCTGCCCGACGGGCTGACCGCCGAGGTGACCGGCGCCCCGGCCTTCACCGCCGACCTCTCGTCGGTGTTCGACGGCGCCGACGTCACACTGCTCGCGGTGACGGCCGCCGTGGTCGCGCTGCTCCTGCTGATCACCTACCGCAGCCCGTTCCTGTGGATCGTGCCGCTGGTCGTGGTCGCCGCCACCGAGCAGCTCACCCTGCGCGCGGTGGACGTCATCGTGCCGGGCGTCGGAATCAACCTCCAGCAGGGTCAGGTCACCGGCATCGCCAGCGTGCTCGTCTTCGGCGCCGCCACCGACTACGCACTGCTGCTCATCGCCCGCTACCGGGAGGAGTTGCGCCGCGAGGAGGACCGGTTCGCGGCGATGCGCGCCGCGCTGCGCCGCACCGCGGAGCCCATCCTGGCCAGCGGCGGCACCGTCGTGCTCGGCGTCCTCACCCTGCTGCTCAGCGAGCAGGAAACCAACCGCGCGCTGGCCGTGGCCTGCGCCACGGGCGTGGTCTTCGCCATGCTCTCGGCCCTGTTCGTGCTCCCCGCAGTGCTCGTGCTCTTCGGTCGCGGCCTGTTCTGGCCATTCGTACCGCGCGTGGGTGGGCCGGTCCGCGAGGGTCGCCTCTGGGGTCGACTCGGCGCGGCCGTACAACGACGCCCGGTGGTGGTCGCCACGCTGGCCACCCTGCTGCTCGGCGGCCTGGCACTGGGTGGGCTGGGCATCCGCACCGGCCTGTCCGAAACCGAACAGTTCCGGGCCCAGCCCGAGGCGGTCACCGGGGCACAGACCCTGGCGCGGGCCTTCCCGGCCGGCAGCACCCAACCCGTCGCCGTGATCACCACCCCGGCGGCGGTACGGGCCGTCACCGACGCCGCCACCGCGGTACCCGGTGTCGCCTCGGCGCGCCCCGGCGACGCCGGCACGACCGTCGCCCAGATCGACGTGGTCCTCGACGCCGAACCCGGCACCACCGCCTCGGATCGGGCGATCGAGGCGCTGCGGGCGGCCGTCGCCGCCGTGCCCGACTCCGCGCCGCCGGCCACCGCCGGCGCCGACGCCCCGTCCGGGGCGATCGTCGGTGGCTCCGTGGCCGCCACCTACGACTCCGACGAGGCGAACGACAGGGACCTACGCCTCATCCTGCCGATCATCCTGCTTCTGGTCGGCGGCGTGCTCGTGCTCCTGCTGCGCGGCCTTCTCGCGCCGCTGCTGCTGGTCCTCACCGTCATCGCGTCGTTCTTCGCCAGCCTCGGCGCGGCCTGGCTGCTCTTCGACCACGTGCTGGACTTCCCCGCCCTGGACAGCGGGGTGCTGCTGCTCGCGTTCGTGTTCCTGGTGGCGCTCGGGGTCGACTACAACATCTTCCTGGTCACCCGGGCCCGGGAGGACGCCCGCAGCGCCGGCACCCGCGACGGGATGCTCTCCGCCCTCCGGGTCACCGGCGGTGTGATCACCAGCGCCGGAGTGCTGCTCGCCGCGGTCTTCGCCGTGCTCGGCGTGCTGCCACTGATCACCCTGACCCAGATCGGCATCATCGTCTGCATCGGTGTGCTGCTCGACACCCTGCTGGTCCGCACGGTCCTGGTGCCGGCGCTGGCGTTCCTGCTCGGCGACCGTTTCTGGTGGCCCGGCCGGATCACCAGCGAACGAGCGCCGGCCACCGAGCGCTCGCCCGAGCCGGCCGCCGCGCGCGACTGACCGACTCGTCGGGGCCGTGGCCAGTCCGGCACGGCCCCGACGAGGTCAGTACGCCAGGCAGACGCACTCGGTCATCAGCGCCCGCACGTTGCGCACGTACGACGGGTTCGGGATGGCCAGCGGCCGGCCCTCCCGCGCCACCGCGCCGTGCCCGACGTTGTACGCGGCGATCACCGCGTTGAGCAGGCAAGAATTCAGCTCACTGGTGCACAGTGCCGGGTCGAGGCGGAAGTCTGACTCGAAGTACATGTCGCCGATGTACTTCGTCGCCCAGGCCAGGTACGTGGCGCCGAGATAGGCGTTGTCCCGGTAGGAGTCGATCTCGTAGCTCTTTTCGAACCGCTGGTTCATCCAGGTAGCGGTGTCCGGCATCACCTGCAACAACCCGACCCCGCCGTCGCAGGCGTAGATGTTGGACTGCCACCCGCTCTCCTGCCAGGCGGTGGCCTTGAGCAGTGTGAGTGGGATGGTGATGTCCGGTGCCGAGACCGGCCAGTAGGTGCGGTCGGCAGCATCGGTGAGCGCCGCCTTCACCTCGGCCCGGGTCGCCTGGCTGCCCTTGTAGGTCGGCTTGCAGGAGCTCGGTGCCGGCTTCGGTGGCGCCGG
Organism: Micromonospora sp. NPDC005710; assembly: GCF_040630995.1. NCBI lineage: Bacteria > Bacillati > Actinomycetota > Actinomycetes > Micromonosporales > Micromonosporaceae > Micromonospora > Micromonospora sp. NPDC005710. The sequence continues at coordinate 10,054 of NZ_JBEXYP010000034.1, forward strand.
CGGCACCTCGGTCTCGGTGGGCGGCTTCGCCACCGCGCGCGGCTTCGGCGCCGCGCTGGTCGGCTTCTTCGTCGGCTTCGGTGTCGGGGTCGCGCGACGACTCGGCGCGGAACCCATCGCCTCCACGGCGCTCAGCGACGGGCTCGGCTGCCCACCGACCTCGTCGGACGGGGCGTCCGTCGGCCCGTCGGTGACGACGACCGGGGCGGCCGGCCCCGACGGGCTCTGCCCCTCGCCGGCGCAGCCGACCAGCGCGCTCGTCAGGAGGAGCCCGGCGAGCACAGCGGCACCCAGGCGAACAGACCGTCGGACCATTGCCGTTGCCTCCCCCGTGTGACAGTCGTCGCACCCTAACAAGGTTCGACGGGCCGGCGTTGCCCCTGCGACGGTGGCCGGGGGGCCTCGTCCACCGAGGGTTGACCGTTGCCGACCGCCCGGTCCCGGGTCGCCCAGGCAACCATGAACACCACTGTCCAGAGCACCCCGAGCAGCACCGCGGCAGCGGTCCCGCTCGCCGTTTCCAGCCCCAGGTAGAGCCGCGCGCCGCCGATCCCGAGCACCCCCGCCGCGGCGGCGGTCCAGGCGGCCACGGCCACCGGCCAGTGGGCGCTGCGCGACACCAGCCAGGCCAGGGTGCAGAAGCTCGCCGCGACCACGGCGTTCTGGGTCGAGAGTGCGGCCACCTCACCGCCGCCCGGAGCGGTCCCGTTCGGGCTGGTCAGCTCGGCCACCACCGCCAGCACCACCAACGGCACGAACGCGCCCACGGTGCCGACCACGCTGAGCAGGTCGGCCCGCCAGGGTCGGTTGCGCCACGCCAGCACCGCCGCCACCAGCGCCACCAACAGGATCAACACCGACCCGCGTACCACCGACACCACGACGAGCGTGGCGTCGGCGGCGTCCGGGGTACGCCGGTCGGCGAACCACCCCGCGACGGCGCCGTCCAGCGCGGCCAGCCCACTGTTGCGCACCGCCACCGCGAGCAGAGCGGCGATGGCGAGCCCGGCGGCGAACAGCAACAGCAGCCCGGCGGCCAGATTGAGCAACAGCGTCCAGGCCGGGCCGATCCGCACTGCCACCAGGAAGAACAGCACCCCGTAGCGGGCGGTGAGCCACCGCACCGGGGGCAACGCGCCGGCCCGCGACAGCAGCGCGCGCACCGGGTCGGGATTCCGACCCAGCCAGCGGCCGACGAGCACCACCCCCACCATGCCGGCCAGCAGCAGGAACGCCACCCCGGTGGCCCGGCCGAGCAGCCGCGAGACCGTGTCGTACGACTCACCGGCGAGGTGACCGAGCAGCACCGAGCCGCCCACCCAGGTCACCACCCCGGCCAGGTTCCACAGGGCGAACCGCCGGTACGGCATGCCTGCCGCACCGGCCAGCCGGGGCACCAGGGTGCGGGCGAAAGCCACCCACCGGGCGGCGAACACCCCGCGCCCACCGAGACGGGCGAGCATGGCGTCGGCGCGGGCCCACCGCTGCGGCCCGACGCGGTGACCCAGCCCGGCGCGCAGCCGGGAGCCGTACCGCCGTCCGGCGCGAAAGGCCAGCCCATCGCCGAGGACCGCCGCGACGATCATCGCGAGCAGCGCCGGCCCGAGCCGCAAGGTACCGTTGTAGGTGAGGAAGCCGACCAGCAGCAGGGTAGCCTCACCCGGCACGAGCAGGCCGAAGATCACCGCGGTCTCGCCCGCCACGATCAGCGCGGCGACCAGGTAGATCCACAGGGTGGGCAGACCCTGCACCCAGGTCAGCAGGTCGTGCACTCAGGCCCCCGGGACACGGGAGCCAGCATGCCAGCCGCGGGAACCACCGGCACAGCGGTTTCACCATAGATCAGGGGCACCTGGGGGTGACCCCGACGCAGCCTGCGCGAGCGCAGGCGGAAGGATAGAGGGTATGCAGCTTCGCACCGACCTCCGCAACGTCGCCATCATCGCTCACGTCGACCACGGTAAGACCACCCTGGTCGACGCCATGCTGCGGCAGGCCGGGGCGTACGGCGCCCGGGGCGAGAACACCGAGCGGGTGATGGACTCCGGGGACCTGGAGCGGGAAAAGGGCATCACGATCCTGGCCAAGAACACCGGCGTGCGCTACCTGCCGGCGGACGGCTCCGACCCGGTCACCATCAACATCATCGACACCCCCGGTCACGCCGACTTCGGCGGTGAGGTCGAGCGCGGCCTGACCATGGTCGACGGTGTGGTGCTGCTCGTCGACGCCAGCGAGGGCCCGCTGCCGCAGACCCGCTTCGTGCTGCGCAAGGCGCTGCGGGCCCGGATGCCGATCATCCTGGTGATCAACAAGGTGGACCGTCCGGACGCCCGGATCAAGGAGGTCGTGGACGACACCTACGAGCTCTTCCTCGACCTCGACGCCGACGAGGAGCAGATCGACTTCCCGATCGTCTACGCCTGCGCCCGCGACGGCATCGCCTCGCTGACCCAGCCCGCCGACGGCTCGGTGCCCGACGACAGCACCTCCCTGGAGCCGCTGTTCCGCGCTCTGCTGGACACCATCCCGGCCCCCGCGTACGAGGACGGCGCCCCGTTGCAGGCGCACGTCACCAACCTCGACGCGTCGCCGTTCCTCGGCCGCCTGGCGCTGTGCCGGGTGCGGCAGGGCACCATCAACAAGGGCCAGACGGTGACCTGGTGCCGCACCGACGGCAGCACCCAGCGGGTCCGCATCTCCGAGATGCTGATGACCGAGGGCCTGGAGCGTAAGCCGGCCGAGACCGCCGGCCCGGGCGACATCATCGCCGTCGCCGGCATCCCGGAGATCATGATCGGTGAGACCCTCGCCGACGCGGAGAACCCGGTGGCGCTGCCGCTGATCACCGTCGACGAGCCGGCCATCTCGATGACCATCGGCACCAACACCTCGCCGCTCGTCGGCCGGCTCAAGGGCTCCAAGGTCACCGCCCGGATGGTCAAGGACCGGCTCGACAAGGAACTGGTCGGCAACGTGTCGCTGCGGGTCCTGCCGACCGAGCGGCCGGACGCCTGGGAGGTGCAGGGTCGCGGCGAGCTGGCGCTGGCCATCCTGGTCGAGCAGATGCGCCGGGAGAGCTACGAGCTGACCGTCGGCAAGCCGCAGGTCGTCACCAAGGAGATCGACGGCAAGACCTGCGAGCCGGTCGAGCGGCTGACCATCGACGCCCCGGAGGAGTACCTGGGCGCGATCACCCAGCTCCTCGCCACCCGCAAGGGTCGGATGGAGCAGCTTGTCAACCACGGCACCGGCTGGATCCGGATGGAGTGGCTGGTTCCGGCGCGCGGCCTGATCGGCTTCCGCACCGAGTTCCTCACCGACACCCGGGGCACCGGCATCCTGCACCACGTCTTCGAGTCGTACGAGCCGTGGTTCGGCGAGCTGCGCACCCGCAACAACGGCTCGCTCGTCGCCGACCGGGCCGGCGCGGTCACCGCCTTCGCGATGACCAATCTGCAGGAGCGCGGTCAGCTCTTCGTCGAACCGACCACCGAGGTGTACGAGGGCATGATCGTCGGGGAGAACTCCCGCTCGGACGACATGGACGTCAACATCACCAAGGAGAAGAAGCTCACCAACATGCGGCAGTCAACCTCCGACGAGACCGAGAAGCTGGTCCCGCCGCGCAAGCTCACCCTGGAGCAGGCGCTGGAGTTCTGCCGCGAGGACGAGTGCGTCGAGGTCACCCCGGCCACGGTGCGCATCCGCAAGGTGGTGCTCGACCAGCAGCTGCGGGGCCGGGCCACCGCCCGCCGCAAGCACGCCGGCTGACCCCACCAGCACCCGACACCGGGCGCGTCGGCCGCTTGCGGCCGGCGCGCCCGTTCGCTGTCCCCCGACGGGTACGCGGGGCCCGCCCCCGGGTGATCCGCTACGGTCACCGGCATGACCTGGGATGATCTCGACGCCCACCTGGACCGGGTGCCCGGCACCGTCTCGGCGTACGTGGGGCGGCTCGACGCGCCGCCCACCTGGACCCGGCACGCGCACGCCGCCCACTACGCCGCGAGCACCATGAAGGTGGCGGTGCTCGCCGCGTTGCACCGCGCCGCCGAGGCCGGCACCCTGGACCTGGACGCCCCGGTTCCGGTCGTCAACGACTTCGACTCCGCCCAGCCCGGCGCACCCCGCTTCGCCTGCGCGCGGCCCTACGACAACGACGACGCGGTCTGGGACCGCATCGGCGGCACCGCGACGCTGCGTTGGCTGGCCGACCGGATGATCGTTCGGTCCAGCAACCTCGCCACCAACCTCGTTCTCGGCCACGTCGGGCTGCCCGCGGTCGCCGAGGTCTGGGCGCTCGGCGGCGCCCGCACCAGCGTCACCGGCCGCGGCATCGAGGACTTCGCCGCCCGCGAGGCCGGCATCACCAACACCGTCACCGCCGCCGACCTGGCCGCCCTGCTCGACGCCCTGGCCACCGGGGCCGAGACACCCGGCCCGCTCGCCTCGCCGTCGGCCTGCCGCACCATGCTCGACGTCCTGCTCGCCCAGGAACACCGCGAGGACCTCGCCGCAGGCCTGCCCGAGGGCACCCGCATCGCGCACAAGAACGGCTGGGTACGCGGCGTCCGCCACGGTGCCGGCGTGGTGCTGCCCGACGACGCCCCGCCGTACCTGATCGCCGTCTGCACCACCACCGACCTGGCCGGGGGCGACGACCAGGTGGAGGACGACGCCTGCCTGCTGCTCGCGCACATCTCGGCACAGGTCTGGGCGGCCCGCCACCAGCTCTGACCCGACGGCCGCAACGGCCAGGCCTGGCATCCACCGACGCCGGCTAGGCTGCTCGCACCCCCACCCCGGAGCCGCCGATGCCCCGCAGTCGCACAGTGCTGATCGCCTTCCTCATCGTGACGGCCGCGAACCTGCTGGCCAACGCCACCGGCAACGGCCTGGCGTTCCTGCTCACCAAACCGCTGCTGATGCCGCTGCTGGCCGCGTACCTCTGGCGGGTCAGCGCCGAACGCGCGGCCCGACCAGACCGGTTGATGCTCGCCGCGCTGGCCTTCGCCACCGGCGGCGACATCGCCTTGATGATCGATAGCATCTACTGGTTCATCGCGGGCATGGCCTGCTTCCTCGGCACACACCTCTGCTACGTCGCGGCCTTCACCCGACACGGCGCCGCTGCCGCGTTGCGTCGCCCGCCGCTGGTCGCCGTTCCCCTGGGGTACGCGCTGCTGACCGTCGCCGCGCTGGCCTGGATGTGGGCGGGGCTCACCGACGTCGGGTTGGCCGTACCGGTGGCCGGCTACGCGATCGCGCTGGCCACCATGGCCAGCACCGCCACCACCCAGGGCTGGCGGGTCGGTCTCGGCGCCGCGCTGTTTCTCGGCTCCGACCTGCTGATCGCCGCCGGGGTGGCCGAGGTGGCCCAGCCGACCGGAGCGCCGGTACTGGTCATGGCGACCTACGCCGCCGGTCAGGCACTGATCGTCACCGGTTGGGTCGCCCGCGCCGGCACCCCGCCCGCCGCACCCGTCACTCCAGCAGTTGCGCCCGCAGCGCCCTGACATCGGCGTCGGTGAGCCCCAACCCGTCACGCAGGTACGCGTCGAACGAGCCGTGCACCCGACGCACCTCGGCGTAACCGGCGTCGAGGTACTCGGCGCGGACCTCCAGCACGGGCAGCACCGCGTCGACGTCCAGCTCGGGACTCCGCCGTCGCATCGCCTCGACGATCACCGCCCGCAGACTCTCGGTCAGCTCGTTGTTGCGCAGGTAGTCGGCGCGGATCGCCGCCTCGTCCACCCCGAGCGCCGTCAACAGGATGACGGTCAGCCAACCGGTGCGGTCCTTGCCGGCCGAGCAGTGGTAGACGAGCGGGAGGTTCTCCGGCTGGGCCGCCAGCCGCACCGCCTCGGCGAAACCCGCCCGCGCCGACCCACCCGTGACGAACCAGCGGTAGATCGCCGCCATCGCTCCCGCTGTGCCCTGCCGGGCCAGCTCCGCGTACGCGTCCAGGTCGTGGCCGAGCAGCACCGCCGAGACGTACGTGAAGACCGGGTGCTCCGGGTCGTGCACCGGCAGTCGCACCACCCGTGGCTGACCGGCGAAGCGGTCCTCCGGGGCGACAGCGATCTCCGCCGGGGCGCGCAGATCGACCACGCACGCCGGGCCGAGCTTCGCCAGCACCGGTAGGTCCTCGTCGGTCAGCCGACCCAGCGCCGGAGTACGGATCAACTGGCCGACGCGGACCCGCCGCCCGCCCGCGCCGACGAGCCCACCCAGGTCGCGCGCGTTCGGTGCACCCACCAGATCCCAGTCCTGCCCGCTCATTCGGTCTCCCCTCACGCGGTGAACCTCCGTATAGGGTGCCCTACATGACGATCTCGGCGGTACGCACCCACCGGGTTTCCGCCCCCTTACACACCCCGTTCGTCACCGCGCTCCGCCGTACCACCACTGTGGACACCCTGGTCGTCGAACTCGTCGACGGCGACGGCCGGTCCGGCTTCGGCGAGGCGCCCCAGGTCTGGCAGGTCACCGGCGCGTCGGCCGCCGGCGCGCACGCGTGCGTCCACGAGGTGCTCGGCCCGCAACTGATCGGCCGTGACCCGGACGACCTGGTGACCCGGTGCACCGAGGTGCAGCGGGCGGTGGTCGGCAACGAGGCGGCGAAGGCGGCGGTGGACGTCGCCCTGCACGACCTCGCCGCGCGGCGGCTGGGCGTACCACTGGTGCGGTTGCTCGGGGGAACCACGCTGCGGGTCCCGACGGACGTGACGCTGGCGGCGGGCGATGCGGTGGACCTGGCGACCGCGGCGCGGCAGCGGCAGGCCGACGGCTTCGGCGTGCTCAAGTTGAAGGTCGGCACCGACGCGGCAGGTGACCTGGACCGGGTGCGGGCGGTGCGGTCGGCGGTCGGTCCGGGCACCCGGATCCGGTTGGACGCCAACCAGGGCTGGACGCCCCGGGAGGCGGTCCGGGTGATTCGCGGCATCGAGGACGCCGGGCTCGACGTGGAACTCGTCGAGCAGCCGGTGTCCCGCTGGGACCTGGACGGGCTGGCCTGGGTGAGCGACCGGGTGTCAGTGCCGATCCTGGCCGACGAGTCGGTCTTCGGGGTCCGTGACCTGGTGGAGGTGATTCGCCGCCGGGCGGCCGATCTGGTGAACGTCAAGCTGGCCAAGTGCGGCGGACTGCATCCGGCCCGCACTCTGCTCGACCTGGCCACCGCCCACGGGCTGGGCACTGTGGTCGGCTCGATGATGGAGAGCCAGGTCGGCATCGGGGCGGCGGCGAGCCTGGTCGCCGCGTACGGCACGACAGCTGTCGCCGACCTGGACGCCGCCTGGTGGCTGGCCTGGTCACCGGTGCAGGGCGGCATCCGCTACGACGGGGCGAGCGTGGTGTTGCCGGACGCCCCTGGCCTGGGAATCTCCGGAATCACTGAAGCAAAAGTGCAGACTCGTGGTTGATGAGTGTCGGTTTCTTTCATAAGGTCTGCCTGGACAGCCGACACGATCTGGGGGTTGACGTGGAGCTGCAACCGGGCCGTGAGGCCGTCGTCCGGGTAGCCGTGGCGACGCTGTGGGCCGCCCCCGAAGCGGTCCGTCCGGTCGACTGCCCAGCACTGACCACCGGTGTCGACATCCCGACCTGGATCTCCGGACTGGACACCGACCAGCAGGTCGGCGACTGCGTGCTGAGTCAACTTCTGCTCGGCGAACGGGTCCTCGTCAGCGAACTCCGCCCGGACGGCTGGGCCCGGGTGGTCGCCGTCGAACAACCAGCCGCCAAGCTGGACCCGCGCGGCTATCCCGGCTGGTTGCCCGCCGAGCAGCTGACCGCCGCCGACCCGACCCACCCCGGCACCGAACGTCCGCTGGTGGTGGACGCCACAGTCACCGGGCTGCACGCCGCGCCGAACGGGCCGGTGGAGTTGCCAGGCGTCGTCGTCGGCACCCGCCTCGTCCCGACCGGCCCCGCAAAGGACGGGTGGCGGCCGGTGCACGTCCCCGGTCGCACGACGCCGCTCTGGCTCCCCGACGGGCACCTGGTCCCGGCGTCGGCCGCCTCGCCGACGCCGGAGGAGGCGCTCGCTGTCGCCCAGCGACTGCTTGACGTGGTCTACATCTGGGGCGGCCTCTCCGCGCACGGCATCGACTGCTCCGGGCTGGTGCACCTGGCCTGGCGGCGCTTCGGGGTGCTGCTGCCCCGCGACGCCGACGACCAGGCAGTGGCCACCACCCCGCTGCCGTTGGGCGAGGAACGCCCGGGCGACCTGTACTTCTTCGCCCGACCCGGCCGCAAGATCCACCACATCGGCATCGTCACCGCCACGCCCGGCGACGGCGGCCAGCGCCGGATGCTGCACGCCTGCTACCGGCGGCGGCGGGTCATCGAGGAGCCGCTACCGGCCGACCGCACCGCCACGCTCGTGGGCGCCCACCGGGTCGCACCGGCCGGAAGCGTGTCCGCTCCCGGCCGGTGACCCGTCAGCCTCGGGCGTCGGTCAACTCGCGACGCCGGTCCCGGGAGGACTTGATCAGGCTGGCGGCGGTGGCGACGCCCAGGGTGCCGATGATGACGAGCAGCGACAACCAGATCGGAATGTGCGGCGCCCAACCGACGTGCTCGCCACCGTTGATGAACGGCAGGTTGTTGTCGGCAAGCGCCTCCAGCACCAGCTTGACCCCGATGAAGCCGAGCACGACGGCCAGGCCGTAGCTCAGGTAGATCAGCCGGTCGAGCAGGCCACCGAGCAGGAAGTAGAGCTGCCGGAGGCCCATCAACGCGAAGACGTTCGCGGTGAAGACCAGGTACGGCTCCTGGGTGATGCCGAAGATCGCCGGGATCGAGTCCAGAGCGAAGATCAGGTCGGTGGTGCCGATCGCGATCATCACGATCAGCATCGGGGTGAACAACCGCCGCCCGGCCACCTGGGTGGTGAGCTTCGCGCCGTCGTACTCCTTCGAGATCGGCAGCGCCTTGCGGCTCCACCGGATCAGCACGTTCTCGGAGAACTCGTCCTCGTTCGGCTCGCCCTGCCGGGCCAGGTTCACCGCCGTGTAGATCAGGAACGCGCCGAAGATGTAGAAGACCCAGGAGAACTGCGTGATCAGCGCGGCGCCCGCGGCGATGAACCCGCCGCGCATCACCAGCGCCAGCACGATGCCGACGAGCAGCACCTTCTGCTGGTACTGCCGGGGCACCCCGAAGCGAGCCATGATGATCACGAAGACGAAGAGATTGTCCACCGAGAGGCTGTACTCGGTGAGCCAGCCGGTGTAGAACTGGCCGGCCGAACTGGCCCCGGAGGTCAACCAGACCCCCGCGCCGAAGAGCAGTGCGAGACCGACGTAGAAGGCGACCCAGAGGCTCGACTCCCGCACACTCGGCTCGTGCGGACGCCGACCGATGATCAACAGGTCGACCAGCAGGACCGCAGTCAGTGCGACAAGCGTCCCCGCCCACACCAATCCGGACACGTCCAACGTTCATTCCTCCGGCAGACACGCGGCGTCGGGCACACCGTACGCCCCTGCGGGAGCCGGCGTGCCGCTGTCGCTCACTCTGGTGACTGTCGGAGGTCTCTTCCGCCGTCACCCCCGAAGGGGCGGCGACCTACGGGGCCGGGTCGGGTCACCGTGGTTCCGGCTATCGACCGTGCTGACGACTCCGTTGCGGGGGAATACTCCCCTCCTCGGTGACCATTGTTGCCCACCACGCCCCGTGATCACACCTCGGGCACCCGGTGTCGCTCACCACCCGGTTTGCGTGGCACACACCGCCTAGAGCTTCCTAGGAGGCTAGTGTGAGTCGGGGGGCGGCGATCGGGTCGGTGAGCGACCAGCCGGCGGCGAGCAGGTCGTCGCAGGCCCGCACCGCCCGGGCCAACCGCTCGGTCGGCGAGCCGGTCAGCTCCACCACCGGCACCCCGGAGCCCGCCAACTCGGCCCGGAACCGCTCGGTCATCCAGGCCCGCAGGTGCTCACCGTCGCGCAACCCGTCATCGGTGAACGGCACCCCGCGGTGATCAGTCAGCAGATACAGCGCCGGCCTGCGGGCCGCCGCCCGCACCTCCGGCGATGCACCACCCAGGTAGCGCTCCTCCCACACCGCCGTCGCCCGTGCGTCGGTGTCGCAGACCAGCAGCGGCCCACTCGTCCGGGCCGCCGCGTCCTCGGCCGCCTGCTGCTCGCGGACCACCTCGCGGAAGTCGTCGGAGTCCCAGGTCACGTCGAAGACGGTCGCCTCCGGCCGGCGTTCCCGCAACCGGGTCAGCTTGCGAGCGGTCAACTCCCGGCCGTACTCCGGCACCCAGGACGTGCCATAGTGCCCGGCGAGCGCCGCCGCCATCGTCGTGGTCCCCGTCGACTCGGCCCCGACCACCACCACCCGCCGAACGAACCACGCCCGCACCGGTGGGCTCAGCCACCGCCAGTGACCCGCCGGGTCCGCGCGCACCGCCGTCCCGGACACCGGCACCGTCCGCCGATCCGGATCCACCGACACGGGTACGGCGTCGAAGCGCCGCGCCAACTCGGCCCCGTACGCCTCGGAGGAGAAGACCGCGTCCACCGACCTTGGGCCGACCGCGGCACGGAACACCGCGCAGTGCGCGTCCCAGACAGCCGGATCGGCGTAGTCCACCGGGAGGTCGTCGTACCGGCCGACGAAACGGACCCAGGGAGTGTCCACGTGCACCTCCCGCAACCAGTCGAGACGCAGCGGAAGCGCAATGGACTCCCGACGCGAGGGCGCCACGACGACAGTCACCTCCGCGCAACGGGCGGCGGCGGCAGCGATCAAGGCGTGGTGCCCGGCGTGCGGTGGGTAGAACTTCCCCACCACCATCCCGTGCCCGAACTCCGGAGAACGCCCCGGCCGGCGTGCGGTCGGCAGGTGCCCCGGCCGGTCGGCGCTCATGCACTGACCGGGGCCGGGCTGGGCGGGACCGGCGTCGGCCCGGCGGCCTGACGCAGGTCGGCCCGCCAGGCCCGCAACCCGAGCACGCACAGGGCGAGGAAGACCAGATACAGAACGGCCGTCAGGTGCAGTCCCTTGTACGCGTACAACGGAATGTAGATCAGGTCGGCGACGATCCAGAGCCACCAACTCTCCACCCGCTTGCGGGTCTGCCCGTACGTGGCCAGCAGCGACAGCGCGGTGGTCAACGCGTCCGGCAGCGGCACCGTCGAGTCGGTGGCCCGGTCCAGCAGCACCCAGAGCACGCCGGTGAGCAGCACCCCGGCGGCGGCCAGCGCCAGCCACTCCCGCCGCCCCGTCCGGCTCACCGTCAGCCGGCTGCGCTGCTCGCCACCGAACAGCCAGTGCCACCAGCCGTAGCAGCCGAGCGCCACGTAGACGACCTGAAGCCCCGCGTCGGCGTACAACCCGGCGGTCCAGAACAGCAGCATGAGCAGCAGCACGTTGGCGATGCCGATCGGCCAGTTGGCGATCTTCTGCCGGGCCACCAGCCACACGTTGAGCACGCCTGTCGCGAACCCCAGCAACTCTGCCCAGGTGGTGCCCGTACCCGCCACCCGGAACGCGGTGCCGGTGAGCCAGTCGATGATCACGAGGCCACCCTAGGTGCGGAGCCGGCACCGCGACAGACCCCGCGACACCTACCGTCGGCGGAGTCATGGGAGGCTGTCGACATGGTGCTTGAAGTCGCGCTCATCGACGTACTTCCCGGACACGAGGACGCGTTCGCCGAGGCGTACGCCGAGGGTCACCCGGTGCTCGCCGGGGCGACCGGCTGCCGGTCGGTGCGGATGACCCGAGGGATCGAGTCACCGACCCGGTTCGTGCTGCTCGTCGAATGGGACTCGGTCGAGGCGCACGAGGAGAACTTCCGGGCCACCGAGCGGTTCGAGCAGTGGCGGGCGCTGATCGGGCCGCACTTCGCGGGACCGCCGGTTGTCGAACACTTCCTCGACGTGCCGGCGTGATCCGAGCTGTCGTACCCCGCGGTTATCGTGCCGGGCGCACGCGCCGGCTGCCGGTCCCGACGGGCTCGGGGGCGCCGGGCCCGGTTGCCGCGCGGCGCCTCGAACGTCGGCGCCCGCTGCCGTTACTCGCCGACGCGGCGGGCCAGCACGGTGACCGTCTCCTCCGGTGACAACGCCGCGGCCAGCAGCGCCGCGGTCATCCGTTCGTAGCGGTCGACGTCGAGCACGGTGGCCAGTCGGACGTCCGTGGTCAACGCCTCGAGCATCACCGTGCGCGGGTCCGCCGGGTCGGGAAAGGCATAGCAGGAGTACGGCGTGAGCGGGTGCAGCCCGCCACCGGCCGCTCCACGGGGCAACAGCCGCACCGTGACGTGGGACAGCCCGGTCACGGCGACCAGATGACGCAACTGTTCACGCCAGACCTCCAGCGGCAGGTCACCCGCGTCGCAGACGGCCTCGGCGAGCACCGCCGTGTAGCGCGGCGGATAGGCCCGCCGCAGCACCTCCTGCCGCAGCGCCCGGGCCCGCACCTCGGCCTCCACATCGACCTCCGGCGTGAGCTGCGCGCCGGCCGCGACCAGCACCCGGGCGTACGCGGGCGTCTGCAGCAACCCCGGCACCACCGACGGCTGGTACTCCACGATGTCGGCGGCGCCCGCCTCCAACTCGGCGTAGGTGCGCTGCCGTTCGCTCATCTCGCCGAGCGTCTTCCACCAGCCCCGACTGGTCGCCGCGTCCCGGGCGATGACGATCAGCGCCTCGCGGGCGGGCGTGGGCACCTTGTAGACGTCCAGCAGATCGAGCACGTCGGCGAGGTCCGGGCGACTCTGGCCCAGCTCGATGCGGGACAGCTTCGACGTCGAGGCCCAGCCCAACCGGTCGCAGACCTGTTCCAGGGTCAGCGACTCGCGCCGACGGAGTTGGCGCAATTCTGCGCCGAGACGTGCACGTCGAATAACAGGACTTGTTGGCAGCGGCATCCCGGCCTCCCCACCGAGGGAGACTACGCAGGACGATCACCCAGTGCAATAGCGCGCTCGCACACCGCAATCAGGGCATTCGGCGCCGCCGACCGGTCGAGCCAACCCACACGTGCCGTTTCCGCAGGTCAGCTGTGGTTACGGCAGACGAAATCCGCCCCGGATGAGCCACCGCTTGCGGCCGGTCCGGTTCGGCTCACGGCCGGTAGGTACCGAAGGACCAGACGTTGCCGGCCAGATCGCGGGCCGCGTAGTCACGGGAGCCGTAGTCGGTGTCGAACGGCTCGCGGGTGATCTCGGCGCCCGCCGCGCGGGCCTGGGCGCAGTGCGCGTCGACGTCCGGTACGGCCACGTAGACCGACCAGTCGTCGTCGGCCGGCCGGGGCGGGGTGTCGGCCCGGCCACCCAGCATGATCATGCCGGTGTCGAGGGCCAGTTCGGCGTGCGCCACCGAGCCGTCCGGCGCCTCGTGCACGGCATGCACCTGGAAACCGAAGGCGGCGCCGAGCCAGTCGATCGCGGCGCGGGGATCGGGGTAACGGAAGATCGGATAGATGGTTCGCATGACCCGATTCTGCGGCCGGCGGCGCCGACCTGGATTGGACGAATGTGACCTCGGCCGCCCCGCACAGCCGAACACGACCACCGTCGCCGGCGCGACAGCGGTCAGCCGGCCCTCGTCACCGCGCGGCGAGCAGCGCGGCCGGCGTCGCACCCGCGAACTGGTGGAAGTCCCGGATCAGGTGAGACTGGTCGTAGTAGCCACAGCCCGCCGCCACAGCGGCCCAGTCGACGCCTCGCCCGGCCGCGCCGACCTGGGTCGACGCCGCGTGTGCCTGCTGGAAACGCAACAGCCGGGCGGCCATCTTGGGCGGCAGCCCGACGTCCTGCCGGAACCGGGACGCGAGGTGCCTCCGGCTCCAGCCCAACTCGTCGGCGAGCACACCGACGCTCCCCCGCCCAGCACTGGCGACGAGCCGCCGCCACGCCCAGTCGAGCCGTGGGTCCACCGGTGGGGACGCCGCCAGCCGGGCGGCGAGCACCCTGTCGAGCAGGGCGAACCGTGCCGGCCAGCCGGGGGCCTCGGCGAGCCGGCCGCGCAGCCGATCCAGCCACCGGCCCGGGAACTGCCCGACGTCGACGGCCCGGTTGGTCAACTCGCTCAACGGCAGGCCGAGGAGCCGACGGGCGGTCAGCGGGGCGAGCAGCAACTCGACGCCCTCCCCTACACCCACGGTCCGCGTGGTGCACCAACTGTCGAAGGTGCCGGCCACGAACGAGTCGACAGCGGTGATGCCGCGCTCCGCGCTGCGCGGGTCGGTCACGTCCAGTGGAGCGCCCCAACCCAGGATCAGCACCACGAAGACGCCCGCCGACTGCCGACGAACCAGTGGCACGGCCGCCCGTTCCCGGTAGCCCACGTACCTGTCGACGAACGGCAGCAGGCTGGCGTCGGGCAGCCCGAGGACCATCTCGCCGATCGGCGTCACCGTCGCCAACAGTCCCCGCCCTTCGCGTGCCCCGGTCGGCCCGGCCCGAGCGGGGCGCCGGGCCCGGCCGACCGTCTGGCCGTCACTTCACCCCGGCGGCGTCCATGCCGCGGAGCTCCTTCTTCAGGTCGGAGACCTCGTCGCGGATCCGGGCCGCCAACTCGAACTGAAGCTCGCGGGCGGCGGCCAACATCTGGTCGTTGAGTTCCTGGATGAGCTGGGCGAGGTCGGCGCGGGCCATCCCCTCCCGCGAGGTGGTGCCGGCGGCGACTCGGCTGCGGCTGCGGGTCTCCTTGACCGGCGCCTTGCCCCGGGACAGCTGACGCACCGCGCCCCCCACCCGGGAATTCTCGGTGTCCTCCGCCTCGCGGTAGATGTCGTCCAGGATGTCGTGGATCTTCTTGCGCAGCGGCTCCGGGCTGATGCCGTGCGCCTCGTTGTGCGCGATCTGCTTGGCCCGCCGCCGATCGGTCTCGTCGATCGCCGCCGCCATCGACGGAGTGATCTTGTCGGCGTACATGTGCACCTGACCGGAGACGTTACGGGCGGCCCGCCCGATGGTCTGGATCAACGACCGACCGCTGCGGAGGAAGCCCTCCTTGTCGGCGTCGAGAATCGCCACCAGCGACACCTCGGGCAGGTCCAGACCCTCGCGGAGCAGGTTGATGCCGACGAGCACGTCGTAGTCGCCCTTGCGCAGCTCACGCAGCAGCTCCACCCGGCGCAACGTGTCGACCTCCGAGTGCAGGTAGCGCACCCGGATGCCGTTCTCCAGGAGGTAGTCGGACAGGTCCTCGGCCATCTTCTTGGTCAACGTGGTGACCAGCACGCGCTCGTCCCGGTCGGTCCGCAACTTGATCTCGTGCATCAGGTCGTCGATCTGGCCCTTGGTCGGCTTGATCACGACCTGCGGGTCGACCAGACCGGTGGGTCGGATCACCTGCTCGACGAACTCACCCTGGGCCTGCTCCATCTCCCAGGTGCCGGGGGTCGCGGACAGGTAGACCATCTGGCCAACCCGCTCCAGGAACTCGTCGAAGCGCAACGGCCGGTTGTCGGCCGCGCTGGGCAGCCGGAAGCCGTGGTCGATGAGCATGCGCTTACGCGACGCGTCGCCCTCGTACATGCCGCCGATCTGCGGGATCGTCACGTGCGACTCGTCGACCACGGTGAGGAAGTCGTCGGGGAAGTAGTCGAGCAGAGCGTGCGGCGGACTGCCGGGCAGCCGCCCGTCCATGTGCATCGAGTAGTTCTCGATGCCGGAGCAGAAGCCCACCTGCCGCATCATCTCGATGTCGTAGGTGGTGCGCATCCGCAGCCGTTGCGCCTCCAACAGCTTGCCCTGCCGCTCCAGCTCGGCCAGCCGCTCGGCCAACTCGACCTCGATGTCGCGGATCGCCCGTTCCATCCGCTCCGGACCGGCCGCGTAGTGCGTCGCCGGGAAGATCACCAACTGGTCGACCTCACGGACCACGTCACCTGTCAACGGGTTGAGGTAGTAGAGCTTCTCCACCTCGTCACCGAACAGCTCGATGCGGATCGCCAGTTCCTCGTACGCCGGGATGATCTCCAGCGTGTCGCCGCGGACCCGGAAGGTGCCCCGCTGGAAGGCCATGTCGTTGCGGGTGTACTGGATGTCGACGAGCCGGCGCAGCAACTGGTCGCGGTCGAACTCCTGCCCGGTCTGCATGCGGACCGCCCGGTTGAGGTATTCCTCCGGGGTGCCCAGGCCGTAGATCGCCGAGACGGTCGCCACCACGATCACGTCGCGGCGGGTGAGCAGCGACATCGTCGCCGAGTGCCGCAGTCGCTCCACCTCCTCGTTGATCGAGGAGTCCTTCTCGATGTAGGTGTCGGTCTGCGGAATGTACGCCTCGGGCTGGTAGTAGTCGTAGTACGACACGAAGTATTCGACGGCGTTGTGCGGCAGCAGCTCACTGAACTCCTTGGCCAGCTGCGCGCAGAGCGTCTTGTTCGGGGCGAGCACCAGGGTGGGGCGTTGCAGCCGCTCGATCAGCCACGCCGTGGTGGCGCTCTTGCCGGTGCCGGTCGCGCCGAGCAGCACCGTGTTGCGGTCTCCGCGTCGAACCCGACGCTCAAGGTCGTCGATGGCCGCCGGTTGGTCGCCAGCCGGCTGAAACTCACTGACGACCTGGAAGCGGCTGTCCAGCCGGGGAATGTCGAGCGCCATGTCGTCAACGGTACGCCGGAGGTCCGACAGGAACGGCCGTCACGCCAGGTACGTGATCAGCTTCAATATTTCCATTGTGTGGCCCATGTCACCGGGACTACCCTCTTCATGTAGGCCGCTCGCGGCGGCCGACCGGGCCGGTGGCCAGGCCAACATCACGGCCGGTCACCCCCGGCACTGCGGTCGCTGCACCCGGCTCGTCCGGCGTGCGCACCCGTGTGGTCGCGCTCGAGGCGCAGACCGGCCGCCGCGAGCGCCCCTGCTCGTCACCCCGGTGCCTCCCCGCCCGTTTCACAGCCGTGGACACCTCTGCGACCCCGGCCCCCGACGCCGCCCGCACCGGCACGCCCCGGCCCAACGACCCGAGGACCGGCAACCCCGCCGGCCTCGGCGGCGGCCCGGCCAGCGGCAACGGCAGCGGGCGGCACCGCACCGGCTCGGCCGGCGACACCCCGGAGGCCCCCGACAGCACCGACACCCCCGGCCCGACCTCGGCCGGACATCGTCGGCGTACGGTGCTGCTCCTGCTCGGTCTGACGGCGGTGACGTCCGCGACGGCCCTGGTGCTCGGGCTGCTGAGCTGGGCGCCCGACCCACCCGAGCCGGCCCGGCCGGTGACGGTGGCGGAGGACGAGCGGCTGGCCGCCGTGCGGGTAACCAACCTGCGGGACCTGCGCGCCGGCGTACGCGTCACGGCCGGCACCGGCGCCACCCGCATCGAGCTGGCGGGCTGGGTGGACTGGTCGCGGTCGCTGCTCTACCTCGACGTGGGCGGGCCGGGCGCGGGCGCCGAGCGCGGGCTGTTGCAGAAGAGCGGCCCGGTGCTGGTGATCCGGCCCGATCCGGCGGCGGTGCCCACGCCCGCCGCGCCACCACTGGTGGCCCCGGAGGACCGGTGGCGGTTGCACCGACTGGTGCCCGGTGCGCAGCTGGCACCGGTGCTGGACCTGCTGCTCAACCTCGCCGCCGACCGCCCGGACGCCACGAGCCGGGCGGCGGCGTCACCCGCCGCGCGCTGGGTGGCCCGGGAGACAGTGCCAGCCGGCCCGGTGGACGTCATCCAGGCGTCACTGCCCAGTGGCACGCCGGCCGCCGGCACGGCCAGCCCCGCGATGCCCGGCACGGACGGACAGACCCGGTACTGGCTCGACCAGGACGCCCGGCTGCACAAACTGGTCACCCGGCTGCCCGGCGCCGGCCCGGTCACGATGATCTTCAACCGGGCGGACCGGCCGACACTGCGGCCGGTGGACGCACTCGGCGGCCGACCCGGTCTGCCCCGCACGCTCACCGACGCCGAGCAGCGTCGGCTCGACCGGCTGCCGGCTCGGCTCCGCGCCCAGGGTGGAGCCACTCTGACGCTCACCGCGCCGATGGGCATTGACACGAACCTGCGGGGCGCCGGCTGGTTGAGCTGGACCGCGCGTACCGCGTACCTCGCGGTGGCCGACCTGGGCGTGCCCGATCGCCGAACCCTGCTGCGACGCGACGCCGCAGGCCTGGCCCGGGTCGACCTGCCGACGGTCGAGGCCGGCGGCGGCACCGCGGAGGCGCCGGCCCGACCGCCGCTGCCGCCCCCCGCCGGGGCCTGGCGGGTCTCCCGGCCCGGCCGCGACGACCTGGCAGTCCTTGTCGACGCCGCGGTGACCGCCGGATCGGTCGGACACCGTGGCACGGCCGTTCGGGTACGCGAGGACGTCGCCGCCGGTCGGACCGTGGACGTCATCGAGTCGGGTCCGGCGGACGCGCGGCTGCGCTACTGGATCGACCGGGACGGGTCGCTCCGCCGGCTCGAGGTACGGACCGACGGCGGCGCCTGGGCCCACCTGGACCTCCACCCCGCCGTCGTACCCCGACTGGCCGCCAACCCTCGGCCGGCCACCCCTCGACGGTCAGCGCCGGCCCGTCGGCCCGGTGTCCGCTGACGTCAGGGGCGCCAGCCGGTCTGCGTGGCCCACTGCTCGGCCCGCAGGTACTCCTCGTCGAACCACGGGTTGCCGGCGGTGCCGGAATCGCCGAACTCCGGCGCCGCGTCAACCAGATCCCGCTTGAACATCAGGTACGCGGCCCGCTGATCCGGGTCGGCGCGCAGGTGGTCGCGCATCAACAGCGCGTACCGCCAGCCCGGCGAATCCACGAGCCGCACGTGCAGACGAACCGGGCGGGCCGGGTCGGCGCTGCCGTGCAGCCGCTTCTCCCACTGGCCCCGGCTGGCCGGGCGCGGGTCGTCCCACCACTGCCCCGGCACCCGTGGGAACCCGGCGGCGGCCAGCCGATCGGCCAACGGCCCGTCCGCGTCGGCGAGGCTGGCGACAGCCACCTGCACGTCGATGACGTCCTGGGCGGCCAGGCCGGGCACCGCCGTCGAACCGATGTGATCGACCCGGAGGGCGTCCGCACCGAGCGCGTGCCGGATCCGGGCGGCCAGCCGCGCGTACTGCTCCAGCCAGCTCGCGTCGGCCCCGGCCGACTCGGTGGGCGCCGGCGGCACCACCCTCCGCTGGCGCAGGTTGTCCTCGTACGGCACCAGCCGCTGCTGCCAGAGCAGGTCGACGGCGTCGTGCAGGGCCGCCAGACCTCCGTCGTTCGTCAGCACCACGTCCGCCGCCGCCCGGCGACGAGCGTCGTCGGCCTGGGCGGCCATCCTCCGCTCGGCCTCCGCGCGACCCATTCCCCGGTCGCGGGCCAGCCGCTCCAGTCGGGTCGCCACGGCCGTCTGCACCACGACCACCAGGTGGTACGTCGGCGCGAGCCCCACCTCGACCAGCAGCGGTACGTCGTTGACGACTATCGCGTCGGGTGCCGCCGCCGCGACCAGCTCCGCGGTACGGGCCCGGACCCGGGGGTGGGTGATCTCCTCCAGCCGACGCCGGGCGGTCTCGTCGGCGAAGACCACCGCCCCCAGTGCGGCACGGTCCAGCGCGCCCTCGGCGTCCACCACCGCGTCGGAGAACGCGGCCACGATCTCGGCCAGCCCGTCCGTACCCGGCGCCACCACCTCCCGGGCCACCCGGTCGGCGTCGACGAGCACCGCGCCCCGTTCGACGAGCCGCGCGGCCACCGCGCTCTTGCCCGACCCGATCCCGCCCGTCAACCCCACCTTCAGCACCCGACCAGTCAACCGGATCGAGGAGCCCGCCGCCAAACCCACCCACTGCCGGCGCACACCGCGCCGACTCGCCCCCGGGGCAGGCCAGGCGGCGGCCTTCGACGGGTACGGCGAAGGCCCCGCCCCCAGCGATCCGGAGATCGCGGGAACGGGGCCTGTCGTCGTTCAGCGGGTCACTTACCGCCGGCGAGCTTCTCCCGCAGTGCGGCGAGCGCCTCGTCGGTGGCCAGCGTGCCGGCCGGCTCCTCGGCCTGCCGGCTCGGGGCCGGGCTGGACGAAGAGGTGGTGCCACCGCCACCGCCGCCGCCAGCGGCCGGAACGGCCGGAGTCGGGTTGGCGGCAGCCTCGGCGTCGGCAGCCCGAGAGGTCTGCACCTGCTTGGTGTGGGCCTCCCAGCGCACACGAGCCTCGGCGTACTGGTTCTCCCAGGTCTCGCGCTGCTTGTCGTACCCCTCGAGCCACTCACCCGTCTCCGGGTCGAAGCCCTCGGGGTAGATGTAGTTGCCCTCGGTGTCGTACGTCGCGGCCATGCCGTAGAGGGTCGGGTCGAAGTGCTCCTCGCCCTCGACGAAGCCCTCGTTGGCCTGCTTGAGCGACAGCGAGATCCGGCGGCGCTCGAGGTCGATGTCGATGACCTTGACCATGACCTCGGAGCCGACCTGGACGACCTGCTCCGGGATCTCCACGTGGCGCTCGGCCAGCTCGGAGATGTGGACCAGGCCCTCGATGCCGTCGTCCACGCGGACGAACGCACCGAACGGCACCAGCTTGGTGACCTTACCCGGCACGATCTGCTGGATCGCGTGGGTGCGGGCGAACTGCCGCCACGGGTCTTCCTGGGTCGCCTTCAGCGACAGCGAGACCCGCTCGCGGTCCAGGTCGACGTCCAGGACCTCGACCTCGACCTCCTGGCCGACCTCGACGACCTCGGACGGGTGGTCGATGTGCTTCCAGGACAGCTCGGAGACGTGCACCAGACCGTCGACGCCGCCCAGGTCCACGAAGGCGCCGAAGTTGACGATCGAGGACACGACGCCCTTGCGGACCTGGCCCTTCTGCAGCTTGTTGAGGAACTCGGTGCGCACCTCGGACTGCGTCTGCTCCAGCCAGGCCCGGCGGGACAGGACCACGTTGTTGCGGTTCTTGTCCAGCTCGATGATCTTGGCCTCGAGCTCCCGCCCGACGTACGGCTGCAGGTCGCGCACACGACGCATCTCGACCAGGGACGCGGGCAGGAAGCCGCGCAGCCCGATGTCGAGGATGAGGCCGCCCTTGACCACCTCGATGACCGAACCGCGGACGACGCCGTCCTCGTCCTTGATCTTCTCGATCGTGCCCCAGGCCCGCTCGTACTGTGCCCGCTTCTTGGAGAGGATCAGACGACCCTCCTTGTCCTCCTTCTGGAGGACCAGGGCCTCGATGTGGTCGCCAACCGTCACAACCTCGGCGGGGTCCACGTCGTGCTTGATCGACAACTCACGAGAGGGGATGACACCCTCGGTCTTGTAGCCGATGTCGAGCAGGACCTCGTCCCGATCGACCTTGACGACGGTGCCTTCGACAATGTCGCCGTCGTTGAAGTACTTGATGGTCTCGTCGATCGCGGCGAGGAAAGCCTCCTCGGAACCGAGATCGTCGTGGGTGACCCGGGTGGCGCTCGAGGGGGCCTCGATGCTGCTCGTCATGTGGGCGGTTGCTCCGGTCGGTGGGTTGTCACAGCAGGCTGGTGTGTCGCAGTGACCTGTTCGCGCCAGCGGATCCGCCGCCGGGCACACCGAACGATCGCCTAGTGAGATCATGATGTGGCTCCGACGACCGCGTACCTGCTCCCTGCCGAGGCAACGCGATCCGCGAGCGCATCGTCTAGCCTACCGTGCGCATTACCACAGCGTGCAAGCCCTCCCGGGTTCTCTTCGTGCCATGAGCTGCGAAAGCCGAACAATCGCCCGGAAAAGTCCCCTGCTGTCTCCTGCGTCACAGCAGCCCCGCCGGCCCCGTCAGCAGCACACCCGCACGCCGCGCTCGATCCACCCGGCCTCCTGGGCATCGGCGTGTCCCGCCGATCCGGACACCACGTCGTGCACCCATAGCGAGTCAATCAAGGCCGCCCCGCGTGGGGTACCCCAGATCGTGGACGCGTCGCGGCACCCACCGGAGTGGCTGGGCCATAGCGTGGGCGCGTGGATGACGACAGCCGGGTTACCCGGCGCCGGGTGGGTGACGCCGAGGCCCGGCGCGCCAACCGTGGCTGGTGGGACACCGACGCCGACGACTACCAGGCCGAGCACGGCACGTTCCTCGGCGACGTGGACTTCGTGTGGTGCCCCGAGGGCCTCCGCGAGGCCGACGCCCGGCTGCTCGGCGACGTCTCGGGGCGACGGGTGCTCGAGGTGGGCGCCGGGGCCGCGGCCGCCGCCCGCTGGCTCGCCACCCAGGGCGCCCAGCCGGTCGCCTTCGACCTGTCCGCAGGCATGCTGCGGCACGCTGCCGAGGCCGCCGACCGCACCGGGGTACGCGTCCCGCTGGTGCAGGCCGACGCGCTCGCCCTGCCGTTCGCCGACCGCTCGTTCGACGTCGCCTGCACCGCGTTCGGCGCGATCCCGTTCGTGGACGACTCGGCGGCGCTGCTCGCCGAGGTGCACCGGGTACTGCGCCCGGGCGGCCGGTGGGTGTTCTCGGTGACCCACCCGATGCGGTGGATCTTCCTCGACGACCCCGGTGAGGGCGGCCTGACGGCGACGCACTCGTACTTCGACCGCTCCCCCTACGTGGAGCAGGACGACAGCGGTGTGGCCACCTACGTCGAGCAACACCGCACCCTCGGCGACCGGATCCGCGAACTGGTCGGCGCCGGGTTCCGGCTGCTGGACCTGGTGGAGCCGGAGTGGCCGGAGGGACACGAGGGGATCTGGGGGCAGTGGAGCCCGCTGCGCGGACGGCTCTTCCCCGGCACCGCCATCTTCGTCACCGAGAAACCCGCAGGGTGAGCGCATGTCGCCGGTCGCCGCGCTCACCCGGTAGCCGTTTCGCCCCGGCCTGGTCGGGTAGCCGAGGACCATGGCCGAACAGAGATTCCACCAGGGCGACCATGTCTCCTGGTCGGCCCACGGCAACCGCGCGTACGGCGTGGTGCAGGGCACGATCACCGAGCGGACGCGGATCCGCGGACGGGCTGTGAACGCGGCCCCCGACGACCCGCAGTACCGGGTCCGCAGTGACGGCACGGGCCGCGACGTGGCCCACCGCCCCGAGGCGCTGCGTCATGAGCAGAAGTGACGATGGCCGGGACACCTACCGGGAGTTCACCGAAGCGGTGAACATGAAGCCCGGTGAGCTGTCCACATGGCTGGAAACCGACGAGTCCAAGCAGGTCGGCTGGCACAAGGGCGGACACGCCGGTGGTGGCGAGTCGGTCGGGCACGAGTCCGGCCGGAAGATCATCAACCTGCTCCGTCGTAAACGCGGCGACCTGTCCGAGGGCGACTACAAGCACATGCGCAAGGTGGTCGGCTACGTACGCCGGCACATGGCGCAGCGCCCCTCCGGCAACGTCCGCGACACCAAGTGGCGCTGGTCCCTGATGAACTGGGGCCACGACCCGCTGAAGTAGGCGGACTGCTCCACAGGCTCACCACCACGATCACCGGAGGTGCCGTACTCGCCGTACGGGCACCGAGGCCCCCCAACCGCCCCGTCGACTGCCAAGATCGTGCTCGATCCATGATGGAGGGCCTCCCCGACACACGCACACCACTACATCCTGGTTCGAGCACGATGTTGGCAGTCGCAGGCGTCCGAACCCCTGCCCCGGCGTCTCACGGGCGGGGTACGTCGTCAAGATCCGCGCAACATCAGGGATGTTGCTGTCTCACGCGCGCCGGAGGCAGCAACATCAGGCAAGTTGCAGCGATCTTCGCGCAGGGCGCAGGGCGCGGGGCGCAGGGCGCGGGGCGCAGGGCGCGGGGCGCAGGGCGCGGGGCGCAGGGCGCGGGGCGCAGGGCGCGGGGCGCAGGGCGCAGGGCGCAGGGCCTGGTGAGCAACGCGGCGCGGGGCCGGGTGAATGCAGCGCGGCGCGCAGGACCGGGCGAACGCAACGCGGCACGCAGGACGAGTCAACGCGGCGCGGCGCGCAGGACCGGGCGAACGGAGCACGGCTCCCGGGCCGGGTGAACGCGGCGCGCAGGGCCGGGTGGATGCTCGGCTCGATCTTTCCCGCACCCGCTCAGGCCCAGGTCGCGACCAGGGCGACCAGGTCAGGGGTTCCGGGGCAGCCACCTACAACAACCAGCCAGACGATCAGTGATCTGCGCTGTTCCAGTCCCGGCCCAACCCCACGGACACCTCCAACGGCACCGACAGCGGGTGAGCCCCACCCATCTCCCGCCGGACCAGCGCCTCCAACGCCTCCCGCTCACCCGGAGCGACCTCGAAGACCAGCTCGTCGTGCACCTGCAGCAGCATCCGTGAACGCAGCCCGGCCTCGCCGAGCGCGGTGTCGACGTGCAGCATCGCGACCTTGATGATGTCGGCGGCGGAGCCCTGGATGGGGGCGTTGAGCGCCATCCGCTCGGCGATGTCGCGGCGTTGCCGGTTGTCGCTCACCAGGTCGGGCAGGTAGCGGCGTCGGCCGAGGATGGTGGAGGTGTAGCCGTCCTGGCGGGCCCGGGCGACGACATGCTGGAGGTAGTCGCGCACCCCGCCGAAACCGGCGAAGTAGTTCTCCATCAGCCCGCGCGCCTCTTCGGTGCTGATGCTGAGCTGTTGGGACAGACCGAAGGCGCTGAGCCCGTACGCCAGGCCGTAGTTCATGGCCTTGATCTTGCGGCGCTGGTCGGGGGTGACGTCGTCGAGTGCCACGCCGAAGACCGACGAGGCGGTCGCGGCGTGGAAGTCGGCGCCGGAGTTGAACGCGTCGATGAGCGCGTCGTCCGAGCTGAGGTGCGCCATGATGCGCATCTCGATCTGGCTGTAGTCGGCGGTGAGCAGGGACTCGTAGCCCTCCCCCACGACGAAGGCCCGCCGGATCCGACGGCCCTCCTCGGTGCGGATCGGGATGTTCTGCAGGTTGGGCTCGGTG
This sequence comes from Micromonospora sp. NPDC005710, assembly GCF_040630995.1. Lineage (NCBI taxonomy): Bacteria > Bacillati > Actinomycetota > Actinomycetes > Micromonosporales > Micromonosporaceae > Micromonospora > Micromonospora sp. NPDC005710. Next base: position 34,810 of record NZ_JBEXYP010000034.1, read on the forward strand.
GAGGAGAGCCGACCGGTGGCCGCCACCGTCTGGTTGAAGGTGGTGTGGATCCGGCCGTCGTCGGAGACCGACTTGAGCAGCCCGTCGACAGTCGACTTGAGTTTCGCCACGTCCCGGTGACGCAGCAGGTGGGCAAGCACCGGGTGCGGCTGCTGCGCGTAGAGCCACTGCAGGGCGTCGGCGTCGGTGGTGTAACCCGTCTTGATCTTCTTGGTCTTCGGCAGGCCCAGCTCGGTGAAGAGGATCTCCTGCAACTGCTTGGGCGAGCCGAGGTTGAACTCCCGGCCCACCGCCTCGTACGCGCCCTGCGCGGCGGCCTTCACCTCGGCGGCGAAGTGGGCCTCCAGCTCGGACAGATAGACGGTGTCGGCGGCGATGCCGGTGCTCTCCATGGTGGCCAGCACCCGCATCAACGGCAGTTCCACGCCGGCCATCAGCCGGGCGGACTGCTCGCCGTCGCGGGACAGCTCGGCGTCGATCGCGTCGGCCAGGTCGAGGGTGGCGCGGGCCTGGAGCATCAGGTTCTGCTCGACCACGCTTTCGTCGCCGAGGCCGTCGAGGGTGAGCTGGCCGGACTCCGGGACGTCCACCCGCAGCTCGCGGTGCAGGTAGCGCAGCGCCAGGTCGGTCAGGTCGTAGGACCGCTGGTCGGGGCGGGCCAGGTACGCGGCGATCTGGGTGTCGCGGACGATGCCGGCGAGCTGCCAGCCGTGTGCGGCGCACGCCAGCACGGCCGGCTTGCTGTCGTGCAGCACCTTGGGGCGCTGCGCATCGGCCAGCCAGGTGGCCACGGCGCCCTCGTCGGTCGGGTCGAGCTGCGCCGGGTCGACCCAGGCGGCCGCGCCGCCGGCGGTGGCCAGCGCGAGACCGGTGATCGAGGCGGTGTGCCGGCGGTTGACACCGGTGTCGAGTTTGACCGCCAACCCGACCGGGGTGCCGGTGGGGGCGTGCGTGGTCAGCCACCCGGCGAGCGCGCCGGGCTCGGTGAGCACCTCGCCGGTGAGGTCGAAGCCCGACTCGGCCTCCGGCTCGACCGCCTCCAGGTACTGGTAGAGACGGTCGCGCAGGATGCGGAACTCCAGGGTGTCGAAGACCTGGTGCACGGCCTCCCGGTCCCACCCCGTCCAGCGGGTGTCCTCCGGGCGCAGCGGCAGCTCCAGGTCGGAGACGAGGCAGTTGAGCTCGTAGTTGCGGATCACGTCGGCGAGCCGCTCCCGCAGGCTGTCGCCGGCCTTGCCCTTGATCTCGTCGGCCCGGGCGATCACGCCCTCCACGCCGCCGTACGTGATGATCCACTTGGCGGCGGTCTTGGGGCCGACGCCCGGGACGCCGGGCAGGTTGTCACTCGTCTCGCCGACGAGTGCGGCGAGGTCCCGGTACTGCTGGGGTGGAACGCCGTACTTCGCCTCGATCGCCGCCGGGTCCATCCGGGCGAGGTCGGAGACGCCCTTGCGCGGGTAGAGGACGGTGATCTGGTCGTCGACGAGTTGGAACGCGTCGCGGTCGCCGCTGCTGATCAGCACCGACATGCCCTGGTCGCGAGCCTGGCTGGCCAGCGTGGCGATGACGTCGTCGGCCTCGAAGCCCTCCTTCTCCACCACCGGGATCTGCAGCGCGGCCAGGACCTCCTTGACCAGGCTGACCTGGCCTTTGAAGTCGGTGGGGGTCTCGCTGCGGCCGGCCTTGTACTCCGCGTACCTGTCGGTGCGGAAGGACCGGCGGGAGACGTCGAAGGCGACCACGATGTGGGTGGGCTGCTCGTCGCGCAGCACGTTGATCAGCATCGAGGTGAAGCCGTACACCGCGTTTGTCGGCTGCCCCGTCGTGGTGGAGAAGTTTTCCACGGGCAGGGCGAAGAAGGCCCGGTATGCCATGGAATGTCCGTCGACGAGAAGCAGGCGTGGTGTCGTAGCTGTCACGGCAGCGACTCTAGTCCGTCGCACCGACATCCCTGGCCCGCGGCACGGGGGTGCCGCGACGCCCCCGCCGAACGGCGACGGCCGGCCACCCCCGGGAGGGGACGACCGGCCGCCAACTCGAAGTGGCTCAGGCCACGCCGAGGTACGCCTCCTTGACCGACGGATCGTGCAGAAGTTCCTGACCGGTCCCTTCCTTCACGATCCGACCGGTCTCCAGCACGTAGCCGCGGTGTGCCCGCGACAGCGCCTGCTGGGCGTTCTGCTCCACCAGCAGGATGGTGGTGCCCTGCTGGTTGATCTCGGTGATGATGTCGAAGATCTGCCGGATCACCAGCGGGGCCAGCCCCATCGACGGCTCGTCGAGCAGCAGCAGCTTCGGTCGGCTCATCAGCGCCCGACCGACAGCGAGCATCTGCTGCTCACCGCCGGAGAGCGTGCCACCGGCCTGCTTGCGCCGCTCGGCCAACCGCGGGAAGAGGGTGAGCACCCGTTCCAGGTCGGCGGCGATGCCGGCGGAGTCCCGCCGGGTGTACGCCCCCATGTCCAGGTTCTCCATGACCGTCATACCCGGGAAGATCTGCCGCCCCTCGGGCGACTGACACAGACCCCGGACCACCCGCAGGTCGGCACGGAGCTTGCTGATGTCCTCGCCGTTGAAGGTGATCCTGCCCTCGGCCAGCGACCGGGTTCCGGAGATGGCCCGCATCGTGGTGGTCTTGCCGGCGCCGTTCGCGCCGATCAGGGCCACCACCTCACCCTCGTTGACGTAGAGGCTGATCCCGTGCAACGCCTCGATCCGGCCGTACGCGACGGCGACGTTCTCCAGCTCAAGCAGCGTCATCGGCGGGCTCCCCCAGGTACGCGGCGATCACCTTCGGATCGCGGCTGACCTCCGCGGGCGCACCCTCGGCGATCTTGCGGCCGAACTCCAGCACCACGATCCGGTCGGTGACACCCATGACCAGGCGCATGTCGTGCTCGATGAGCAGCACGGTCAGGCCCATGGCACGGATGTTGCGAATCAGGGTGAGGAGCTCCTCCTTCTCCGCCGGGTTGAAGCCGGCGGCCGGCTCGTCCAGGCAGATCAGCTTCGGCTCGGTGGCCAACGCGCGGGCGATCTCCAACCGACGCTGGTAGCCGTACGGAAGGTTGCGCGCCTCGTCGTTGGCCCGGTCGGCGATCCCGACGAAGCGGAGCAGCTCGAGAGCCTTGTTCTCGGCCGCCCGCTCCTCCAGGATGTGCCGGGACAGGCCGAAGATCTTGGCAGCCGACAGGCGCACCTGCTGCCAGGTCCGGACGATCCCGGACGCGGCGGTGACCTGCGGCAGCTCCTCCGGCTTGGGCCGCACCCGGTAGAGCCGGAACAGCGCACCGGGGACGCTCGTCTTGTGCCGGGAGTCCGTCCCGACCATGACGTTCTCGAGCGCCGTCATCTCCGGGAAGAGCCGGATGTTCTGGAACGTCCGGGAGATGCCCAGTTGGCTGATCTGGTGCGGCTTGCGACCCGTGACCTTCTGACCCCGGAACCGGACCGCGCCGGAGGTCGGCTTGTAGACCCCCGTCATCACGTTGAAGCTGGTGGTCTTGCCGGCACCGTTCGGCCCGATGAGGCCGAGGATCTCGCCCTCGTAGATCTGAAAATTGATCTTGTCGAGGGCGACCACACCGCCGAAGCGGAGCGTGACGTCGTCGACTTCGAGCAGTACCGTCCGGGGCCCCGCCTGCGTCGGGATCTTCGGCGTGGTGGTGCTTGTGGACTGGTCAGACATGAGCGGGCGCCTCCTCTGCCTCTGCCGCGCGGTCCTTCAACTCGCGGGCACGCCGCCGGCTCGGGACCAGGCCCTGCGGACGCAGGATCATCACCAACACCATGGCCAGACCGAAGACCAACCACCGGTAGTCGGCGAAGTCGCGGAACCGCTCCGGCAGGTACGCCAGCAGCACCGCGCCGAGCGAAACGCCGATCATGTTGCCGGAACCACCGACCACCACCATCGCCACGAACAGGATGGACAGGTTCGCGTTGAACTGGGTCGGGTCGATGAACGCGTTCCGGCTGCCGAACAGGAAGCCGGACAGGCCACCGAGCGCCGCACCGATCGCGAACGCCCAGAGCTTGAACTTGAACGGGTACACGCCCATCACCGCGGCAGCGTCCTCGTCCTCCCGAACGGCCAACCACGCCCGGCCGACCCGGCTGTGCTCCAGCCGACGAACCAGGAACACCATGATCAGCACGAACGTGATCGCCAACCAGTACCAGGGCTTCGCGTCGATCAGACCGAAGACCTTGTTGTCCGGCGACGGCGCACCCTCCGGACCGGGGATGGCCGAGATACCGACCGGGCCGTTGGTCAGCCCGGTGGCGTTCCGGGCCACGATGCGGATGATCTCGCCGAAGCCCAGCGTCACGATGGCGAGGTAGTCACCGCGCAGCCGCAGCGTCGGCCAGCCCAGCAGCACCCCGGAGATCATCGTCAGCACGATCGCGATGAACAGGCAGATCGCCCAGGTCACCGCCCAGGTCGGCGGCAGGTTGAACTCCTGCTGGATCCACTTCACCACGGGCGAGTTCACCGAGCCGAACAGCGCAACGCTGTACGCCCCGATGGCGAAGAAGCCGATGTAGCCCAGGTCGAGCAGGCCGGCGAGACCGACCACCACGTTCAGGCCGATGGCGACCAGCACGTAGATGGCACAGACGAAGAGCACACCCGCCCAGTTGTTACCGCCCGCGATCGAGTCGGTACGCAGCCAGGTAAGGCCCGGAACACCGAGCAGTGGCAGGTAGTAGAGGATCGCCACGAAGGCGGCGAGGCCGAGGGCCTGCTGCCACTTCGTCAGCGCCCGCCAGCGGTCGCCGATGGCGGTCAGCATGCCGACCCGACGGCGGTCTGCGGTGCGAATCTTGTCGATCATGCGCGGGCCCTCCCGAGCGACTCACCCAACAGGCCGGTGGGCCGGAACATCAGCACCACGATCAGCACCACGAAGGCGATGACGTCCTCCCAGTTGGAGGCGAAGAGCGTGGCGCCGTAGACCTCGACGATGCCGAGGAAGAGGCCACCAAGCAGCGCGCCGCGAAGGTTGCCGATGCCGCCGAGCACCGCGGCGGTGAACGCCTTCAGGCCGAGCACGAAGCCGATGCTGTTCTGGGTGAAGCCGAACCGCATGCTCCACAACAGCGCCGCGGCGCCGGCCATGATGCCACCGAGCACGAAGATCAGCATGATCACGCGCTCCTGGTTGACGCCCATCAGCGCGGCGGTCTCCGGGTTCTGGGCCACCGCCCGCACGCCCCGGCCGTACCGGGTGCGGTTGATGAACCAGTCCAGCACCGCCATCATCGCCACGGCAGCCACGAAGACGATCAGTTGGATGTTCGTGATCGCGGTGTTGCCGATGGTGAACAGGGTCTCCTGCTGGATGATCGTCGGCATGCCGACGATCTGCCGGGGTCGGCCGAACACATCCGGCAGCACCCCGCCGAGCAGCTTGGGCAGCACCTGCCCGAACAGCTCCACGAAGACCAGCGACAGACCGATCGCGGTGATCAGGAAGATCAGCGGCGGCGCGTTCTTGCGCCGCAGCGGCCGGTACGCGATCCGCTCCAGCGCCAGCGCCGTACCGCCCGAGGCGGCTGCCGCGACGATGAGGCCCAGCACCAGCAACAGGATCGCCTGGCCGATGGGGGGGTTATTTTTCACCCCGAGCTGGTTCCAGAGGATCAGCACCGAGAAGGTGCCGACCATGAACACCTCGGAGTGCGCAAAGTTGATCAGGCGAAGGACGCCGTAGACGAGTGTGTAGCCAAGGGCGATCAGGGCGTAGATGGCGCCCTTGGAAAGGCCATCGACCGTGTGCTGGCCGAGATGACCGATCAGTTCATCGAAATGCACCGGGGGTCTCCTTGAATCGAGTGCGGCCGGGGTGAAACACCCCGGCCGCACTCCATTTCGTGGGCGTCAGCTGAGCTTGAGCTCCTGCAGCGCCTCGATGGCCTCGCCCTTGATCTGGTAGGCCCAGATGACGACCTTCGACGGGTCGACGTCGCCCTTGGAGTCGAACTTGATGTACTTCGACACACCCTGCTTGTCGTACGACTTCACGAACGCCAGGATGTCCGCGCGGCTCTTCTTGCCAGCCTTGAAGGCGTCCAGGTAGATCGTCGCGCCGTCGAAGCCCTCAGCGCCGTAGGAGCCCGGCGGGATGCCGTACTCCTTCTGGAAGTCGGCGGCGAAGGTGCCACCGGCCTTGTCGGCCGGGAGGCACGGGCAGGTGATGATGGCGCCCTCGGCGCCGCCGGAGGCACCCTTCGGGAACGCGGTGTCGTAGAGACCGTCCGGGCCGACGAACTTGGCCTGCACACCAGCGGCACGCATCTGCTTCACCAGCGGAGCGGCCTCACGGGTGTAACCGCCGTAGAAGACGAAGTCGGCCTGAGCGGACTTGATCTTGGAGATGGTGGCGTCGAACTGCGCCTGCCGCTCCTGGATCTTGTCCTTGTTGACCACCAGCGGGCCGAGCTGCTTGCCCAGCTCCTCGGTGATGCCCGCGCCGTACGCGCTGGCGTCATCGACCATGAAGACCTTCTTCGCGTTCTGGGTCTTCATGTAGCTGGCCACGGCGCCGGCCTGCGTGCCGTCGTTACCGACCACGCGGTAGAAGGACGTGTTGCCCTTCTGGGTCAGGTCCGTGCGGGTCGCCGACGGGCTGACCATCGCCAGGCCGGCGGCCTGGTAGATCGGCATCGTCGCGTCCGACTCACCGGAGAAGTGACCACCGATGACACCGAGGAACGAGTTGTCCCCGGCGATCTGGTTCGCGAACGGGGTCGCCACCGCAGGGTCACCCTGGGTGTCGAACTCCTGCATGGTGACCTTGCAGTCCGCGTTTGCCGCGTTGAACTGCTTCACGGCGAGCTTCGCGCCGTTCAGCGACGGGATCACCAGACCCGCGTTGTCGCCCGTGAACGCACCGAAGATCGCAATCTTGCCACCGCAGTCACCCGACGCGGTCCCACCTTCGCCGCCACCGGAATCCTGGCAACCAGCCGCAACCACCAGGGTCGCGGCGAGCGCCACGGTGCCCAGCGCCCGTACATAGCTTCGCCTCACGGCTTCAGACCTCCTCGAGATGCGGTAGCGGCTGACCCGAAGCGACGGCGACAGCAGCGAACCCGCAATTCCACCCACCCCGCAGGGAGACCCCCTGCGTTACGGCTCGTGATGGCGGAGCGTACCGACACGACATACCGTCCCGGAAGGCCTGAAGGCGGGGTCTGCGAAACCGTTACGAAGACGAGGGCAATCACGTCGATGTCCGTAACAGGTGAACCCGCCAGACGGTCCTTAAATCCCCGCCCGGTCACACTCCACCCGCACCGACCCGGACCGCACACACCTGACAAAAAGCCGACTGACCAGCGGAAACGTCCTCGTGGGTCAGGATCCCGGCAGGCGGCGTCGCCGCACCGCCGACGGTCAGGCACCCGGGCCGGGCGCCCACCACAACCCGGTGCGGGCGCCGTCGTCCGCCGCCAACCACCACCGGTCACCCACCGCCACCAGCGTCACGTCCCGATCAACACCCGCCGGAACATCGAGTGGCATCGTCGCCTCCCGCCACGACCCACCCCGATCGGTCGACACCCACACCGACTGCCGCGCCCCATCCGTCACCGCGGCGAAAAGGCTGCCCCCGGACGACACCAGCGACCCCACCCCGGGCACCCCGGCCCCGGCCCGCCGCCCGAACGACCCGACGGCCAGCCAACCCGCCGCCTCCTGCCGCCACACACCGAACGTCCCCCCGCGCAACCCGACCGCCACCGGCACACCCTCGACCAGCACGACCCGCTGCATCTCCTCGTACTCCGACCCGCCCGGCAACACGGTGCGCCGCCACGACCGCCCGTCCGGCGACGACCACGCCGCCGGGTCACGGTCGATCCGGCCAACCGGCAACAGACCACCCACCGCCAGCCACCCCGACGACGTCGCCACCGCGTCGAACGCCCAGGTCACCCCCACCGTGTCACTGGCCAGCTCCGGCGCGCCCTCGACCAGCTCGAACTCCGCCGCATCCGGCGAACCCACCCAGGACGCGGCACCCGCAGACCGGTTACCGACGATCAACCAACCCCGCGGACCCGCCGACAGTCGGGACACGTTCACCGCCGTCGGCCCGCCGTACGTCTCGAACGACGTCTGCACCTCGACCAACGCGCCACCGGCCACCTGCCGCCACGTGCTCACCCGCGGATAACCGTGCGCGCCACCGACCTTCGCGCCGATCAGCGCCACCCGACCATCGCGGCAGGCCGCCGACAGGAACACGTTCTGCCGCCCGTAGAAGGAATCCGGACGCACCGGCAGCACCGTCCACGTCGCACCGTCCACGCTGGTCCAGGCCGCCGGGCGGGTGCCACCTGCGGCATCCAGGACCCCACCGACCACGAACCACCGACCCGCGCACGACGCCGCGTCCCGCACCAGAAGACGACCCGGGCCACCCGGCGGCGCCGGCAACGTCAACGGCTGCCAGCCCGGCCGCAACACCGACGCGGCGGCCGTCGTCGGCCCCGCGCCGCTCCGCGCGGCCGGCCCGTCGCACCCGGCGAGCAGCAGCACGAAGAGGCCGAACACCGTGATCACCCGTCGGACGGACACCAGTCGATGCTAACCACCGGACCCCGCACACGGTGACCCCGCGCAGCCCGGTGTCACCACTGGCGCTCAGACTGTCGGCTGCTGCGACACCTCGCCGCCGGCGGTCTCCGCGAGGATCCGCTCGGCAACCTCTTTCATGGTCATCCGGTGGTCCATCGCGGTGCGCTGGATCCACTTGAACGCCTGCGGCTCGGTCATCCCGTACGTGGTCATCAGCGCACCCTTGGCGCGCTCCACCGACTTACGGATCTCCAGGCGGTCGGTCAGGCTCGCGACCTCCGCCTCCAGCGCCGCGACCTCCGAGTAGCGCGACAGCGCGATCTCCACCGCCGGGACCAGGTCGCTCTTCTGGAAAGGCTTCACGAGGTACGCCATCGCGCCCGCCGCCCGCGCCCGCTCCACCAGGTCGCGCTGGCTGAACGCGGTCAGGATGATCACCGGGGCGATCCGGGCACCGGCGATGCGCTCGGCGGCCGCCAGCCCGTCCATGATCGGCATCTTGATGTCGAGGATGACGAGATCGGGCTTCAACTCCTCGGCGAGGCGCACGGCTGTCTCACCGTCGCCGGCCTCCCCCACCACCTCGTAACCCTCTTCGACAAGCATCTCGGCGAGGTCCAGCCGGATCAGCGCCTCGTCCTCGGCGATCAGTACGCGCCTGCGCTCGGCATCCGTCGGCATCTCAGCCACCAGCCCTACCCCCACCATCGATCACTGCACGGCTACCACCCATGCTCCCGCATGAGAGTAGTCGGGTACAGTAGGCGCCACCCGCCGGGATGGTGGAACGGCATACACGGAAGTCTCAAACACTTCTGCCCGAAAGGGCTTGCGGGTTCGAATCCCGCTCCCGGCACTCTGTCATACAGCTGTTCGATGATGTGGAAGTGCATCCACCGCAGATGCGGGCACAGGCCCGCGCGCTCCGCGTTCGCGGATACAGCATTCATTCCGTAGCCCGAAAGCTCTCATTGCCGTACGCAACCGTCTGGCACTGGTGCGTCGATCGACCCGAACCTGTGCGGCGCGGCACGGAGCTGCGCTGCTTCCGATGTCGGACGGATGTCGACAATCCGACGGACCCCGCCGCGTACGCCTACCTGCTCGGTCTCTACCTGGGCGACGGCCACCTGGTGACGACGGCGCGTGTTCCGGTGTTGCGCATCTACTGTTCCGATGCGTGGCCCGGGCTGATCGAGGCGTGCGATGTGGCCATGCGAGCTGTGTTGGCCTCGAAGGTGCAACGGGTCCAGAAGCAGGGTTGCGTGGGCGTGCAGAGTTACGGCACCCACTGGCCGTGTCTGCTCCCGCAGCACGGCCCGGGTAAGAAGCACCAGCGACCGATCGTCCTGGCCGACTGGCAGCGACCGATCCTCGAACGGCACCCGGGTGATTTCCTGCGTGGGCTGTTCCACTCCGACGGCTGTCGGTTCGCCAACCGGGTGACAGTGCGCGGCAGGGCGTACGTCTACCCGCGCTACATGTTCGTCAACGAGTCGGCCGACATCATGCGGCTCTGCCAGTGGAGCCTCGACCTGCTCGGCGTGGCCTGGCGGATGAACCGACGCAACTGCCTGTCGGTGGCGCGACGCGACGCGGTCGCCACGCTGGACCGGCACGTCGGCCCCAAATCCTGACCTGGCGCTCAGGCGCGGGCGGCCATGGCTGGCGTGCCGATGAAGTCCATGATCGCCTTGTTGACCTCGTCGGCGTGCGTCCACGGGATGCCGTGCGGGGCGCCCTTGAGGGTGACGAGCTTGGCATTGGGCAGCATCGGGGCGAGCCGCTGGCCGGTGACCGGGTAGGGCAGCACCGCGTCCTGGTCGCCCTGGACGATGAGAATCGGCACGTCGATGCGAGGCACGTCGGCCCGGAAGTCGGTGGTGATGGCGTCGATGCACTGGTCCGTGGCGCTGGCGGAGGCGAGCCGCCCGATGGCCCAGTGCGCCTGGAACGCTTCCTCGCTGACCTGCTTGCCCTTGGTCTGGTCGTAGTTGAAGAAGCTTGACCCGCTCGGAGCCATACCTGCTGAGGTAGCGGGTCACCTCGCCGGTGCCCATGGATTGACCGGCGAGGATGGTGTCGCGCAGGTCCAGCTCCGTCATGAGGGTGTCGAGGTCGGCGGCCAAGGTGTCGTAGTCGTACCCGGTGTCCGGTTGGCCGGAGGCACCGAATCCCCGGCGATCGTAGGTGATCACCCGGTAGCCGGCGTTCAGCAGTGGGTTGGCCAGCTTCTCCATGGTGGCGCCGTTGAACGGGTAGCCGTGGATGAGCACGACCGGCTGGCCGGAGCCGTGGTCCTCGTAGTAGATGTCGATAGCGGTGTTGTTCTCGGTGCCCACGGTGATGAACGGCACGTTCGTCCCCCTGCCGGCTTGGTGGTGTCGGTCGGCGGGGCTTTCCCCAGCCATCGGGGGTCATGCCGATCGTGGGAGCCTGCGAGGACGCGAGTGGCAAGGTCGACGACAGGGGTGGATCTGATGCGGGTGGTTGTCTTCGGTGCGACCGGGATGGTCGGTCAGGGCGTGTTGCGCGAGTGTCTGCTCGCCGACGACGTGCGGGAGGTGGTGACCGTCGGCCGTCGGCCGACCGGCGTGCAGGATCCGAAGCTGCGGGAGATGACCGTCGCCGACGTGGGCGAGTTGGCCGCGGTGCGGGCCGAGTTGACCGGGGTCGACGCGTGTTTCTACTGCCTGGGGGTGTCGTCGTTGGGTCTGGACGAGGCGGCGTACACGCGGGTCAGCTTCGACTTCCCGGTGGCGGCGGCGCGGTTGTTCGCTGAGGTGAGTCCGCAGGTCACGTTCGTCTACGTCTCGGGTCAGGGGACCGACTCGTCGGGTCAGGGGCGGGTGATGTGGGCGCGGGTCAAGGGGCGTGCCGAGAACGCGATCATGGATCTGCTGCCCAACGGTTACGCGGCGCGGCCGGGGTTCATCCAGCCGACGTACGGGGCGGTCTCGAAGACGCGCTGGTACAGGGTGCTGTACGCGGCGACCAGTCCGCTGGTCCCGGCGTTGCGCCGGCTCTTCCCCAACCAGGTCACCACGACCGACGGGATCGGTCGGGCGATGCTGCGGGTGGCGCGGGAGGGCTCACCGACCCGGGTGCTGGGTAACCGCGAACTGCGCTGATCAGGCGATCGTGTCGAGGGCGGCGGTGGACGCGTTCCGGGCCCGGTCGGTGCGGTTGCCGGGGGTGGTGTCGGTGTTCCAGGTGGCCGGTGCGGAGGACTATGTGCTGCATGTGCGGGCGGCGTCC
>NZ_JBEXYP010000035.1:0-46138 GCF_040630995.1 Micromonospora sp. NPDC005710
TTTTTTTGTTTTTTCGTGATGTTGTGTTGGGTGTCTTGGGGGGGGGGGGGGGTGGGCCCCCCCCCCCCCCCCCCCGACCCGATCAGCGCAGGCCCGCCTCGTGCAGCAGCTCTCCGGTCAACGCGCCGGGGTCGACCTGCTCGGCGGGGAGACCCCGGGCCGCGAACCAGGTGGCGACCACCCGCACGTCGCGGGCCAGGAACTCTGGCCCCTGCGGGTTCGCCACCACGTCGACGACCTGCGGCAGGTCGATCACGACCAGCCGGCCCTGATGCACGAGCAGGTTGTACGGCGACAGGTCACCGTGCGCGTAGCCGGCCCGAGCCAGCACCCGCAGCGCCTCCACCAGCTGGCCCCACAGGTCACGCAGCTCGGTCGGGTCGGGACGCAGCTGGGCCAACCGGGGTGCCGCCTCCCCCGACTCGGCGTCACCAACGAACTCCAGCATCAGCTCGGTGCCCCGTACCTGCACCGGGTATGGCACGGCGATCCGGTCGTGCCCGGCGCCGATGTCCCAGAGGCGGGCCAGTGCGGCGAACTCGGCCGCCGCCCACTGCCCGGCGATCATCTGCCGGCCGAACGCCGTCCGGCCGGCCATCGCCCGGTTCTCCCGGGACCGGCGTACCCGACGCCCCTCCAGGTAGCCGGCGTCGCGGTGGAACAGCCGGTGTTCCGGATCGCGGTAGCGTTTCACGGCGAGAAGACAGGACCGGTCGGTGTCGGGCACCGCCCGACGGACCAGATGGACGTCCGCCTCCTTGCCGGTCTTCAGCACACCCAACTCGGTGTCCTTGGCGGCCAGCTCGGTGATTAGCCATGCCGGGTACGGCTGTGGGCCGTGCACGGCGTCGTCCCAGGACGACCAGCGCTCCCCGGTGTCCGGGTCGGGCTCGCTGTCCGGGTCGGCGAGCGGCTCGGTGGGCCGCCCGCGCTTCAGAAACTGCGGTTCGTCGTCGTCGAAGCGGCTCTTGCCGCGGGTGCGGCGCTCCAGCGCCGGAAGGTCATGATCGCGCACTGTGGTGAGGTTCCCTTGATCGAGGCGGAGATAGGCGGCTGGAAGCGACCTGCAAAGACGGCCATGACCGACCCCCTTTTTTCCTCGACCGGGCACACGCCCGGGATGCACCATGCGCGGACAATGCTGGTACCACCACGCCGGCTGGTCAACCGAATTACCGCGCCACCACCCGAACGGCCGCCTCGACGCGCGACAGCCGGCGCGGACCCCTCAGCGGGCCAGGACGGTGGCGACCGCGGCGATCAACCCGTCCACGGTGCGGCTCGGCGCGAACCGGACGTCGGACCAGGTACGCCCCCGGTGCAGCCAGACACTGGGCAGCCCGACGGCGGCGGCACCACCGATGTCCGCCTCCGGGCTGTCACCGATCACCCACGCCCCCCGCAGCGGCATCCGGACGCGCTGGGCGGCGAGAGCGAAGATTCTCGGGTTGGGCTTGCTGACGCCCGCCTCCTCGGAGATCACCCAGTCCGCCACGTACTGGTCCAGCCCGGTCTGGCGAATCTTGGCGTCCTCGACCCGTACGCTGCCGTTGCAGACCACCACCGGCACCCAGCCGGCGTCGTCGGCGATCCGCAGCGCGCAGGCGGTCAGCGGGTCGAGCCGGGTCTGCGCCACCACCCCGTCGTGCAGTTCCTCGACCAGGTCGATCGAGGGAATGCGCAGCTCGTAGCGGTCCCGGATCGCGTCGGCGAGGTCCCAGCGATCGGTCAGCCCGTCGGCGTCGATCGAGATCAACCAGTCGATGTCGGTGTGGGGCGCGCCGATGCTGTCCAGGAAGCGCTCACCCCAGCGGCGGAACGGCCCGGCCCGATCCAGCAGGGTGTTGTCCAGGTCCAGCAGGAGCAGTGGCACTCGGGCACCCTACGGGACCGACGTGTCCGCCAACAGATGCGGCGGGTATCGAGCTGACGGCAGGCTCAGCCAGGCATCGACAGCCGCGGCCCGCCCTGGTGCGGCAGCCGATCGACGAGCATCGAGTGGGCCGCCCGGGTGGCCGCGAGCACGGCGGGATCCAGCGTTGCCACGAGCACCGCCTCGCTGTCGTCGTCGCCGCGAGCCAGCATCCGCCCCTCGGGGTCGTAGATGGCCGCGCCGCCGTTGAACCGCCACGGCTCGACGCCGCCGACCGCGTTGGCGAAGACCACGAACATCGTGTTGTCGAGGGCACGCGCCGGGTAGTAGAGATCCCGCCGGTGCTCGGAGCCGGCCAGGTATCCGCTGGGGCACAGGTAGGCGTGGGCGCCGTCGAGGGCCGCGGCCCGGCCGTGCTCCGGGAAACAGCCGTCGTAGCAGATGCCCAACCCGAGCCGCCAGTCGTCGACGAGCAGCGTGGCACCCCGCTCGCCAGGGCTGAACAGCTCCCGTTCGTCGCCCCACAACTGCTGCTTGTCGTACCCGACGCGCACCTCGCCGACCCGGTCGACCACGAGCGCCCCGATGGTCCGCCGACCGTCCGGGTGCCGAACGGCAGCGCCGACGAGCGCTGTGACGCCGGCCTCGCGCGCCGCCGCGCGCAGCGGGTCGAGCCGGGGATCCGCTACCAACCCGGCCGGATCGGCCGCGACGTCGGTGCCGGTCGGGTCGGCGGCGAGAGCAGGCAGGTGGTACGCGCAGAGGAACAGCTCCGGCAGGACGGCCACCCGGGCGTCCCGCTCGCCGGCCCGGCGGACCAGTTCGGCGGCCGTGACCGCGTTGCCGGCGACGTCGCCCGGCGTGGGGGTGGCCTGGACGGTGGCCACTGTCAGCGGGGAGCTGGGCACGGTGGGGGGCGAGGTCACCGGGCGATGGTAGACGGCAACATCCCAAGCCGTACGTACGGTTTGCGTGCCCCGGGGTGACCTGCAACGATCGACGTGTGCCCAGAGTAAGCCAGGACCAGCTCGACGCTCGGCGGCAGGAGATCCTCGCCGCAGCCCGGGCGTGTTTCGCCCGGCTCGGCTACGAGGGGGCGACGGTACGCCGCCTCGAGGAGGCCACCGGCCTGTCCCGTGGCGCGATCTTCCATCACTTCCGCGACAAGGACTCGCTCTTCCTGGCCGTCGCCGAGGACGACGCAGCGGCCATGGTCGAGACGGTGGCCCGCAACGGTCTGGTGCAGGTGATGCGCGATCTCCTCGCCCGCGCCGTCTCCCCGGACACCACCGGCTGGCTGGGCAGCCAACTGGAGGTCTCCCGTCGGCTGCGCACGGACCCGGCGTTCGCCAAGCGCTGGGCGGAACGGTCCGCCGCGATCGCGGAGGCTACCCGGGACCGGCTGGCCCGCCAGCGCGACGCCGGGGTGCTGCGCGAGGACGTACCGATCGACGTGCTGGCCCAGTTCCTGGAGCTGGCCTACGACGGCCTGGTGCTGCACCTGGCCATGGGCCGACCGGCCGGTGACCTGGGCCCGGTGCTCGACCTCGTCGAGGAGGCGGTCCGCCGCCACTGACCGGCGCACCCACCGGCCAGACGCCCGTGGCGGGGCTGCTCCACAATGGGGCCGCCGATCCCCTCCGGCGACAGGAGCAGTCGATGATCGTCCACGCCGCGTCCGGCGACACCTGGGGCATTCCCGGCCCGACCTTCCTCCGGTACTACATCGCGGTGGCCCTCCTGGTGGTGGCGATCGCGGCGTACCACCGGATCCGCCTGCTGACCGCCCCCGGGCACGCCACCCGCGAGCCACTCGGAGCACAGCAGGTCGCCTACCTCAACGGTGGCCCTCAGCTTGCTGTCCACGCGGCGCTCGGCGGGCTGCGCGGCAGCGGCGCGGTGGGCGTACGACCGGACCGTCGGCTGACCACCGTCGGCGCCGCGCCGACCGGTCTCACCCCACTGGACCAGGCCATCCACTGGGCCGCCCACCAGCATTCGCGGGTTCGGGACCTGCCGCAGGACGAACGCGTACGTACCGCGCTGCACCAGATCCGCAATGGCCTGGAGCAGCGCGGGCTGCTGACGAACGACGCGCAACGCGCCCGGGCCCGCTTCTGGGCCACGCTCCTGATCGCCCTGCTGGGTCTCGGCCTGCTCCGGCTGGTCTCCGGCCTGGTCAGCGGCCACCCGGTCGGCTACCTGCTGCTGACGCTCGCCACGCTCCTGGTCGTCACCCTGGTGCTGCGCCGGGCGCCCGTGCTCACCCGGGCCGGTCGGGCCGCGTTGCGCGGCGTACGCCACGAGCACACCCACCTCGCCCCGGCATCCGCGCCTGCATACGCCACCTACGGAGCGGCCGGAGCGGCCATGGGCGTGGCCCTGTACGGCACGGCCTCGCTGTGGGCGCTCGACCCGGGCTTCGCCGAGCAGGCCGAGATCCAGCGTCAGGCAGCCGCCGGCAGCGGCTGGACCGGGGGTTCCGACGGCTCGTCGGGCAGCGGCGGCGACAGCTCCGGCTCGGACGGCGGTAGCTCCTGCGGCGGCGGCGGGGGCGGGGGCGGGTGCGGCGGCGGGGGGTGCGGCGGATGACCGGCCCGTCCGGGGTCGGCATCGGCTGGCGTCCGGAGATCGCCGGCTTCGTCGCCGAACTGCCCGGGCTGCGCTTCGTCGAGGTGGTGGCCGAGGGGGTGCCGGCGTCCGGGCCGCTCCCGCCGGGGCTGGCGCAGCTACGGGAACGCGCTGTGACAGTCGTACCGCACGGGGTGCGACTCTCCCTCGGCGGCGCCGAGCCGGTCGACCCGGCCCGGGTCGCGCACCTGGCCGCTGTGGCGCACCGTCTGGACGCCCCACTGGTCAGCGAGCACATCGCCTTCGTCCGGGCCGGCGGCCTGGAGGCCGGCCACCTGCTACCGCTGCCACGCAGCCGGGAAGCCGTCGACGCGGTCTGCGCCAACGTGGCACTGGCACAGGCCGATCTTCCGGTGCCGATCGCGTTGGAGCCGATCGCCGCGTTCGTCGACTGGCCCGACGACGAGTTGACCGAGGCGGACTTTCTCACCGAGATCCTCGACCGCACCGGGGCTCTGCTGTTGCTGGACGTGGCGAACGTGTACGCCAACGCCCGCAACCGGGGCGCCGATCCGCTGGCGTTGCTCGACCGCCTGCCGTTGGAGCGGGTCGCGTACGCCCACGTGGCCGGCGGCGCGGACCACGGCGGTTTCTACCACGACACCCACACCGACCCGGTGTCGGCGGCGGTGCTGGAGCTGGTCGGCGCGTTGTGCGCCCGGCGGCGACCCCCGGCGCTGCTGCTGGAGCGCGACGGCCACTACCCGCCCGCCGCCGAACTGCGTGCCGAACTCGACGCCCTGGCCGCGGCGGCGGACTTTCCGGCCGTGACGTGACCGGCGCACCCGAGGGCGGCTCCACGCCGACGCCCCGCGCCGGTCTCGCCGAGCGGCAGGCCGCACTGGTCGCGGCGCTTGTCGCCGGGGGTGCGCCACCGCCGGGGTTCGCGCCGGGCCCGCTGGCCGCCGCCCGCGCGGCACTGCTGCGCAAGCGGGCCGGCGAGGTGGCCCGACACTGGCCGCTGCTCGCCGCCGGCCTCGGGGCCGGTTGGTCGACCACCTTCGCCGACTGGGCCGCCCGGCGACCCACCGCCGGGTCGCTACGCGACGGTTGGGACCTGGCCCGGGCCCTGCACGACGAGGATGAGCTTCCTCCGGCGGCCGCTGAGGAGTTGGCCGTCCGGGAGGCCCGCCTGCGCTACGACGGGCGCGGGGCGGCGCGTCCGCGTCGGGTTCCGGCGGTGGGCCGCGCCGGAGGCGCCGTCGCGCTGCAGATCGCCGGTCGGGTACGCCTGCTGCGCCCCGCCCGTCGGGCAGCCACCCATGCTGGCGACGGGGTTCCCGATGCGGCAGGATCGGAGTTATGGATCTCGGACTGACCGACCGCGTGTACGTCCTCACCGGTGCCTCTCGCGGCCTGGGTTACGCGACCGCGCAGAGCCTGGTCGCCGACGGCGCCCGGGTGGTGCTCTCGGCCCGGGACTCGAACGCGGTGGCCGCCGCCGCCCAGCAGTTGGGTGGTCCGGAGCATGCCGTCGGGCTCACCGCGGACCTGGCCGACCCGGAGACCCCGGAGCAGCTCGTCGCCGCCGCCCGGGAGCACTTCGGTCGGCTCGACGGCGCGCTGATCTCGGTCGGCGGCCCGCCGGCGGGCAACGCCGCGGCGATCACCGACGAGCAGTGGCGGCTCTCCTTCGAAACCGTCTTCCTGGGCACTATCCGCGCGGTCCGTACGATCGCCGCCGCACTGCCCGAGGGCGGGGCGATCGGGCTCGTGCTCTCCACCTCGGCCCGCGGCCCGGTGCCCGGCCTGGGCATCTCCAACGGTCTCCGGCCCGGTCTGGTCGGCGCGGCCAAGGACATCGCCGACGACTACGGCCCGCGCGGCGTCCGGGTGGTGGGGCTGCTGCCCGGCCGGATCATGACCGACCGCAACCGGGAACTCTTCGCCGCGACCGGCGACCCGGATCGCGCCCGCGCCGACGCGGAGGCCAGCATCCCACTGCGCCGCCTCGGCGACCCGGCCGAGTTCGGCCGGGTCGCCGCGTTCGTGCTCTCCCCCGCCGCGAGTTACCTCACCGGAATCACAGTGCCGGTCGACGGCGGCGCGCTGCGAGGGCTGTGACCGCCGACGGGGTGCGACCGGCCCCCGACTCACCGGCCCTGTGATCGACTCGGTTTCACGGAAGTCGGGTGGTCGCTGCGACTCGGGTGCCCCGACTTCCGGGATACCGTGTCGATCAACGCGCGGGCACTCGCCTCGGCGTCAGTTGGCGGCGGCAGGCGGCAGCACCTCGTCGGCGCGGTAGGTGCCCAGCGGCATGATCACCGGCTCGGGGCCGCTCGCGTCGACGAACGGGGTGGGCGAGTCGGCAACCGCGAACTGGGTCCGGTACAGCTCGGCGTAGAGCCCCCCGACAGCGACCAGCTCCTCGTGCCGACCCCGCTCGACGATCCGCCCACCGTCGAGAACCAGGATCTGGTCGGCGTCGCGCACCGTCGAGAGCCGGTGCGCGATCACCAACGCGGTACGCCCGGCCAGCGCCACCGACAACGCCCGCTGCACCGCCGCCTCGCTCTCCGAATCCAGGTGTGCTGTCGCCTCGTCCAGGATCACGATCGACGGGGCCTTGAGCAGCAGTCGCGCGATAGCGATGCGCTGCTTCTCGCCACCGGAGAACCGGTAGCCGCGCTCCCCCACAGTGGTGTCCAGACCGTCGGGCAGCGCCCGAACCAGGTCGGCCACCTGCGCTCCGGCCAGTGCGGCCCAGATCTCGTCGTCGGTGGCGTCCGGCTTGGCGTAGCGAAGATTCTCGGCGATCGTCTCGTGGAACAGGTGCGAATCCTGGGTGACCACACCGATCTCGTCGCGCAGCGAGGCGAGCGTCGCGTCGCGCACGTCGACCCCGCCGACGAGGACCTGCCCGTCGGTGACGTCGTAGATCCGGGAGATGAGCATCGACAGCGTCGACTTGCCAGCCCCGGACGGACCGACCAGCGCGACCATCTGCCCCGGCTCGACGCTGAACGAGACCCCCTTGAGCACCGGTTCGTTGACGGTCCGGTCGAGGGTGGCGACCTCCTCCAGCGAGGCGAGGGAGACCTCGGCGGCGCTCGGGTAGCGGAAACGCACGTCGCGGAAGTCGACCCGGCCGGCGCCCAGCGGCACCGCGACGGCGTCGGGCTTCTCCACGATGCCCGGCTTCAGGTCGAGCACCTCGAAGACCCGGTCGAAGGAGACCAACGCGCTCATCACGTCCACCCGGACGTTGGAGAGCGCGGTGAGCGGCCCGTACAGGCGGGTGAGCAGCAACGCGAGCGTCACCACGGTGCCGGCGCTGACGCCTCCGGTCACCGCGAGCCAACCACCGAGACCGTAGGTCAGCGCCTGTGCCAGTGAGGCGACCAGCAGCATCGCCACGAAGAACGTGCGGGAGTACATAGCGGACTGGATGCCGATGTCACGGACCCGCTCGGCCCGGTCGCCGAACCGGCGGGCCTCGATCTCGGGCTGGCCGAAGAGCTTCACCAGCAACGCCCCGGCCACCCCGAACCGCTCGGTCATCGTCGCGTTCATCTTGGCGTCGAGGTTGTACGCCTCGCGGGTGATGTCCGCGAGCCGCCGACCGACCCGCCGCGCCGGAATGATGAAGATCGGCAGTAACACCAGGGAGAGGGCGGTGATCTGCCAGGAGAGGGTGAACATCACCGCCGCGGTGAGCACCAGCTGGATGACGTTGCTGACCACGCCGGACAGGGTGGAGGTGAACGCCCGCTGGGCGCCGAGCACGTCGTTGTTGAGCCTGCTGACCAGGGCACCGGTCTGGGTACGGGTGAAGAACTGCAACGGCATCCGCTGCACGTGGTCATAGACCCGGGTGCGCAGGTTGAAGATGATGCCCTCGCCGATGCGAGCCGAATACCACCGTTGGGCGAGCGACAGCAGCGCGTCGGCGACCGCCAGCGCGGCGATGAACAGGGCCAGCCGCACCACCAGCCGGCCGGCCTCGGTGCCGCCCCGGTTGATCGCGTTGATCACGTCACCGGCGAGCACCGGGGTGGCCACGCCGATGACGGCGGCCAACACCACGGTGGCCAGGAACACGACGATGTCGCGCCGGTACGGCTGGGCGAAGGCGACGATGCGGCGGGCCACCCCGCGCTGGAGCCGGTGGGTGCTGACCTCGTCGCGGTTGCGCATCGACCGGAGCATGCTCCACCCGGCCATGCCACCGCCGGACATCGGGTTGGACATCGCTCACCTCCGGGTTGCCGGGCGGACCGCACCGTCAGGTCAATTCTCCCGACGAGTGTGACAACCTCAGTCGTAACCCGGATCTTCCCGTGCGGTCCTTACCCTATTCTCCCCTGCCGGCCAGGTCGCGCAGCCGACGGGTCTGCGCCTCCCGCTCGGCGCGCTGCTGGTCGGCGTGCGACCGCCCGGTCGCGCCGGCGAGCAACGCCTTGATCTCCACCACCGCGTCGCGGGCCCCGGAGAGCAGACCGGCGGTCAGGTCGCGCACCGCGGCGTCCAGCTCCGCAGGCGGCACCACAAGCGTGGCCAGCCCGATCCGGTCCGCCTCGGCGGCGTCCAACCGGCGGCCTGTCGCACAGATCTCCAACGCCCGCGAATAGCCGACCAACTCGACGAGGCGCTTCGTGCCGGCCAGATCGGGCACCAGGCCGAGGGTCACCTCGGCCATCGACAGCTTCGCGTCGGCGGACAGCACCCGCAGGTCACAGGCGAGCGCGAGCTGGAAGCCGGCACCTATCGCGTGGCCCTGCACCGCCGCGACGGAGACGACGTCCGGCCGGTGCAGCCAGGTGAAACCGGCCTGGAACTCGGCGATCCGTTCGGCGCACTCCTGCTCGGGCAGCGTGGCCAACTCGGCGAACGAGCCCGGCCCGGAGGCACCAGCCACCGCGAGATCGAGGCCGGCCGAGAACGCACGACCCTCACCGCGGACGACCACCACGCGCACGTCGCCGGGCAGGTCGCGGGAGAAGTCGCTCATCGCCCGCCACATCGCGGGCGTCTGGGCATTGAGCACGTCGGGCCGGCACAACGTCACCGTGGCTACCGGCCCGTCGCACGTCAGCCGAACCCCGGTTGCCTCGGCGGTCACCGGACGTCCCGGGGCGCGGCGCTGGTGGACGACGCTGAGGGGCGGGTCACGCCTTCTTGCGGCGCCGGGCGCCACCGCGCTGACGCAGCTGCACGCCGGACTCGGTGAGCACTCGGTGGATGAACCCGTAGGAACGGCCGGTCGAGGCCGCCAACGCGCGGATGCTCTCCCCCGAGGTGTACCGCTTTACCAGGTCCTTGGCGAGCGTCTGACGCTCGGCTCCGACGATCCGGCGACCCTTCTCAGTGCTGGTGGCTGTGCCAGTGGCTGCCATGCTGTGTCCTCACGTCCCAGACTGTGCGGTTCGGATACGGTCCCACCTATTAGACCGCCTCGAACGATCATGCGCCAGATATCAACTCTTCGCCAACCGACACGCTATGCAATGTCAGCTTCCCGATAGAGTGATCCTGGCGATCGGGCCCGCCGAGGCGTCCGGGCGTACCACCGCTGGATGTTGACGGCTGCCGACGGCCCGTAACCTTCGGTCGTGATCGACCTGTTGAGCACCGCCGGCGCGGCGGCAGTGGTCTTCGCCGCCACCGACATCGACGACATCGTCATCCTGACGCTGTTCTTCGTCGCGGCCCGCACCACCGGCCGACCCCGCACCTGGCAGATCGTCGCCGGTCAATACCTCGGCATCGGTGCGCTCACGGCGGCCAGCGCGGTGATCGCGGGTGGGCTCCTGGTGGTGCCCGACCCGTGGACGGGGTTGCTCGGCCTGCTGCCGATCGCGCTCGGCGTACGCGCGCTGCGCGGTTCGGGCGACGACGAGGCCCCGGCGGTCGTCACCGGAGCGCTCGGCGTGGCCGGTGTGACGATCGCGAACGGCGCCGACAACGTAGCGGTCTACGTACCCGTGTTCCGGGCCCTCGGTGTGGCCGACAGCGCGGTCTTCCTGCTGGTCTTCGTGCTGCTGATCGCGCTGTGGTGCGCGGCCGGGGCCTGGCTGGGCGGGCACCGCACCGTGGTCGGGCTGGTCGAGCGCGCCGGCGCCTGGCTGGTGCCGACGATCTTCATCGTCATCGGGCTGGTGATCCTGGTCAGCTCCGGCGTGCTCGGTCGACTGGTCGACCTGCTCGGCTGAGAGCCGGCCCGCCGTTCCCGCTCAGGCCAACTCGACCAGTTCGAGCAGGTCGTCGCTCCAGGCGTCCTCGTCGCCGTCGGGCAGCAGGATGGCCCGGTCCGGCTTGAGCGCCAGCACCGCACCCGGGTCGTGGGTGACCAGGACGATAGCGCCCGGGTAGTTGGCGATGGCGTCGAGCACCTGCTCCCGGCTGACCGGGTCGAGGTTGTTGGTCGGCTCGTCGAGCAACAGCACGTTCGCGCCCGAACAGACCAGAGTGGACAGAGCCAGTCGGGTCTTCTCGCCACCGGAGAGCACCCCGGCCGGCTTGTTCACGTCGTCACCGGAGAAGAGGAACGCGCCCAGGATCTTGCGCAGGTCGGTGTCGGACTGCTCGACGGCTGCGGCGCGCATGTTCTCCAGCACCGTCCGCTCCACGTCGAGCGTCTCGTGCTCCTGGGCGTAGTAACCCAGCCGCAGGCCGTGCCCCGCGTGCACCTCGCCGGTGTCCGGGCTGAGTAGCCCGCCGAGCATCCGCAGCAGCGTCGTCTTGCCGGCGCCGTTGAGCCCGAGAATGGCCACCCGGGAGCCCCGGTCCACCGCCACGTTGACGTCGGTGAAGATCTCCAGCGAGCCGTACGACTTGGAGAGGCCGGTGGCCGTGAGCGGGGTCTTGCCGCACGAGGCGGGGCTGGGGAAACGCACCTTGGCCACCCGGTCGGAGACCCGCACCTCCTCCAGGCCGGAGATCAGCTTCTCGGCGCGACGGGCCATGTTCTGCGCGGCCACGGTCTTGGTGGCCTTGGCCCGCATCTTGTCGGCCTGCGCCATCAGCGCGCCGGCCTTCTTCTCCGCGTTGGCCCGCTCCCGGCGGCGGCGCCGCTCGTCGGTCTCGCGCGCCTCCAGGTACGCCTTCCAGCCCAGGTTGTACACGTCGATGACCGAACGGGTGGCGTCGAGGAACCAGACCTTGTTGACCACCGACTCCAGCAGCGCGCCGTCGTGGGAGATCACGATCAGACCGCCCTTGTGACTGGCGAGGAAGCCCCGCAACCAGGTGATCGAGTCGGCGTCGAGGTGGTTCGTGGGCTCGTCGAGCAGCAGGATGCCGCCGCCGTTCTCGCCCGCGTCGCGGAACAGGATGCGGGCCAGCTCGATGCGGCGACGCTGGCCACCGGAGAGGGTGCCGATGGTCTGCGCGAGCGCCCGGTCCGGTAGGCCGAGGTTGGCGCAGATCCGCGCGGCCTCAGCCTCGGCCGCGTACCCTCCGAGGGCGGCGAACTGGTCCTCCAGCGCGCCGTACCGGCGGACCAGCTTGTCGCTGGCGTCCTCGGCGAGGCGGGCCTCGACCTCCTGCATCTGCGACATCAGCACGTCCAGCCCGCGCGCGGAGAGCACCCGGTCGCGGCCGGTGACCTCCAGGTCACCGGTGCGCGGGTCCTGCGGCAGGTAGCCGATGGCGCTGCGCTGGTCGATCTGGCCGCCGTACGGCTGCCCCTCGCCGGCGAGCACCTTGAGCGTGGTGGTCTTGCCGGCGCCGTTGCGACCGACCAGGCCGATCCGATCACCGGGCTGCACGCGCAGTGTGGTGTCGGACAGCAGGATCCGGGAACCGGCACGCAGTTCCAGGCCGGTGGCTGTGATCATGTTTGCGGGCTCGCTCTCGGGGTTCGGAAGGCTGACTCGGGGCACGCGAAACGGCCGGCGGGCTCAAGGGCCCGACGGCGCGGGGCGGTTCAGCCTTCGCAGCGCAGCACCCGACAAGTGTACCGGGCCCCGCCGGAGCGCCTGCCCGGATTACCGATCAAGATCATCGGGTACGGGAACGCCTGTCCGGACCCCGTCCGGCACTCGATGGACGAACGACACACAAAAGACACTCACCGGCACACGGCGATCGGGGTCACCATGGAACTCAACGAGCGAGCCGAAATCGACACCTCCCAGGTCAACGACGTGGGCCGCGGTGGCGGTTCCGGCGGCGGCGGCCTCGGCGGCATCCCGATCCCCGGCGGCGGCGGACGGGGCGGCATCATCGGCATCGTGGTGGCCGTCCTCGTCGCGCTGCTCGGCGGCGGTTTCGGCCTCAATGCGATGACGAACGGCGACGACACGGGCCAGTCCGGCGGGACGGACCTGGAGCAGCTGTGCTCCCGCGACAACCCGGACCGTCTCGACGACGCGCGCTGCCGCAACGCGCTCTACGTCAACAGCATCCAGGCCTACTGGCAGAAGGCGTACCCGGAGGTGGGCAAGGGCAGCTACGAGCCGACCGACACCAACTTCTTCCAGGCAGCCGTGAACACCGGCTGCGGGCAGGCCGACTCGGGCGTCGGCCCGTTCTACTGCCCCGCCGACAAGCAGGTCTACATCGACCTGAGCTTCTACGACGAGCTGGCCTCCCGCTTCGGCGCCAAGGGTGAGTTCGCCCAGCCCTACGTGCTCGCCCACGAATACGGACACCACATCCAGAACCTGCTCGGCACCAACGCGAAGGCCGGCCAGGGCGACCAGAGCGGCCCCCAGTCCGCCTCGGTACGGCTGGAGTTGCAGGCCGACTGCTACGCCGGCGCCTGGGCCAAGCACGCCACCGAGAGCAAGGACAAGACCGGCCAGGAACCGCTGTTCAAGTCCATCACCCAGACCGACATCAGCGAGGCCGTGCAGGCCGCCGAGGCGATCGGCGACGACAGCATCCAGGAGCGCTCCGGCGGGCGGGTCAACCCCGACCAGTTCACCCACGGCACGTCCGAGCAGCGCAAGCGCTGGTTCAGCCAGGGCTACGACCGCGGCGACCCGAAGACCTGCGACACCTTCGGCACCAACCAGCTCTGACCTGACCCCGGATGGTGGCAGGCCCCCGGTGGGCCTGCCACCATCGTCGTTCCTGCCGACGCTCCCAGGTCAGGTGAGCCGCGAGACCTGGTAGTGGCCGATGAGCCAGTCGCCGTCGACCCTCCGCAGGAGCACGCCGAGGTGAACGGTCAGGGCCGGCCGGTCGGTGAAACCGAACTCCACCTCCAGGTAGCCGAGCACCACGTCGTCGGCGAGACGGCGAATCTCCCGAATGTCGTACGCGGCGGTCAGGCCGAGCGGTTGACCGGCGTAGTACGCGGCGACGCCGGCCCGACCCACCGTGTACGGCTGCAACCCCTGGAAGATCGCGTCGTCGGTGAAGCACGCCGCAACCCGATCGGGCTCGTGGGCGTCGACGGCCGACCTCCACCGGTCGAGGACGGTACGCAGAATCTGGGCCTCGGACATGATGATCTCCCCGCTGTTTGACGTGCCCATGGAGTCCGTGTCGAGCCGCCCCCGGTACCCCACCTGCCCATCCTCCGACCGTCAGCCGGGCGGCACACCGCGAACCCCGTCCCGGGTGACGGTCGTCTCGCCTCCGACGCCGGATTCGTTGAGTCAGTCGGGGTCGCGCACCAGGATCCGTACCGCCCGGGCCGCGCCCACCGCCGCTACCAGCACCGCGTGCCGGGGCTCCGGCACGTCGAGCAGCCGCTCCGCCCGCAGCGGCACGAGCCGGGCCAACCGCCGGTCGGCCAACACCCCGTCCACCGCCCGCCGGTCACCGCCGCCGACGAGCGCGGCAAGCGTCGCCGCCTCCGGCAACAGAAGCCGTACGGCCAGGTCCGCCGCGTCACCCAGCGCGGCCTTCGCCTGGTTGTCGCGCCGGCGGGCGAACCGGTGCTGCGACCATCCCCCCGCAGCGGTACGCCCCTGCACGTACCGGGTGTCCACCTTGGAGACGACAAGGTCGGCGCCCTCAGCCACCCCGAGCGCCACCGCACCCTTGCGGGCCAGCAGCAGACCGATCCGACGGGGCATGACGGCGGAGGCCACGAACCCGGCCACATCCACACCGGCCGTCGCACCCGGCGGGGCGTGCAGCTCGGCGGTTGCCCCGTCCGGGGCGGTGAGCAACAGGCCGTACTCCCGCACGCTGGTGGTGGGCGGGCCGTGCCGGTCTGCGAAGCCCTCGACCCAGCGGCCGACGCGGGCCGGGTCGACCTCGACCCACCGGCCTCCGCCCGCTGCCGGTCGACTGCTCACCGCCCGACCGTACGGCACAACGGACCCGCCGCAACCCCCGGGCGGCGGCACGGGGCCGGTCCCGGTCCGACGGGGCCCAGCACGGTCCGACGGCCCGGCACGGTCCGGTGAGCGCTAAGCCGGAAGCAGTGCGGCCACCGCCAGCGCGGCGATGAGCGCGCTGGAGACCAGGCCGGTGACCAGTCGGCCGCGTGGCCCGGTCAGCGCCCGGCCGACCACGGTGCCGCCGCCGGCGATGACCAGTTGCCAGCTCGCCGACGCCAGGAACACCCCGGCCACGAAGAGCACGACGAAGAGCGCCCCCGAGTCGGCGGTGTCCCGGCGGCCGAGCACCAGCGCGGTGAAGTAGAGAACGGTCATCGGATTCAGCAGTGTCAACCCGAGCAGCGCCGCGTAGGCCCGTCCCGGCGTACCCATACCCAGGCCGGGGCGTGCCGTCGGTGGTCGCGGCGAGCGGTGCGCCGACCACGCCCGCCAGAGACCGTGCCCGGCGAGCCCCAGCAGGACCACGGCGGCGACCACCCGCAGCGGCCCGGCGACCGGCGCGATGATCCCGGCCAGGCCGGCGCCGCCGAGCACTGCCACCGCCGCGTAGAGCCCGTCGGCCGTCGCCACGGCGAGCGCCCCGGCCGCACCGACCCGGAACGAGGTCCGGGCGCTGAGCCCCAGGATGAGAATCGCTATCGCGCCGACGGGAATCGCGACGCCGTAGCCGGCGACCAGGCCGGCGAGGAACGCCCCGGTCACTGACGTCGGTGGCGGGTCGAGGTTCGGCCCCGGAGCGGCCGCTGTCGACGCGCGGCAGTCGCCGCACGGACAGGAACCTGCTTCGGGTACGCCTCAATCACACGCACATCCTCCGCGCCAACCCCGAACCCTCGCCACCGATTTTCCCGCGCCCCGCGCCCGGCGCCCCGCGCCAAGATCTGAGCAACTTCCCGGATGATGCTGCCTCCGACACGCAGGAGACAGCACCACCCCCGATACTGCGCGGATCTTGACGACTCGCACCGCCGCGAAGACACCGGAAGCCGGGGTCAGGGCACCCACGGCCGCCTCGATCGTGCTCGAACCACGATGTGGTGGCCTCGGTGACGCACCGAGGCCACCACATCAGTGATCGAGCGCGATCTTGGGGCGGCCGGCCCAGCCGGACGTCAGGTGGTCAGCGGGGGTGGCGACCAAGGTAGGAGAGCAGGGTGGCGACCTCGTCGGCCTCCGGGGCGGGGTCGATCGCCGGGGCGTACGCCCCGTAGGCCCGCAGCGGCTCGACTATCTGCCGGGCCACCACCAGCAGGGGGCGGGCCAGTTCGGCACCGAGCGGGGACGGCTGGCCGGTGGCCACCGCGATGTCCCAGGCGTGCACTGCCGCGTCCAGGGCGCAGGCTGTGGCGGCGACCTCGACCGGCAACGTGCCCTGAGGCAGCGGCGTGGGCACCTCCGCCTCGTCGTCGGCGACATGCTTCCAGGCCCGAGCGGACGCGTCGAGGGCAGCTCGCAGGGCGGCCAGCCTGTCGCCGTCGACCCGACCGGAGGGCGCGAACGGGTCCTCCACCGGCCCTGGACCGCCGTCGATCGCCGCCGCGAAGGCGAGCTGGTCGCCGGTCGCGTGCTGAAGCACCTGGGTGACGTTCCACTGCTCGCACGGGGTGGGCCGCTCCCAGGCGTCGACCGGCACCCCCTCGGCGGCCGTTCGAAGCGCCTGGTGCGCCTCGTCGAGCACGATCCGCCACTGCGCCGCTGCCAACTCGCTCATCGTCAGGCCCTCTCCGCCGGTCTTCCGCGCGCTCCGAGACTCAAAATCAGAGCGGAATATTCCGATCCGTTTGACGCCTTGAGCCTAGCAGACCGGAACGATCCGTTCCACTACTTCCGGAGCGGGAACGCATCGAGCGCGGCACCCGGACGGGTACCGCGCTCGACGACGTGGATCGGTCAGACGTTGAAGCCGAGAGAGCGGAGCTGGTCGCGACCCTCGTCAGTGATCTTGTCCGGGCCCCACGGCGGGAGCCACACCCAGTTGATCCGGATGTCGTTGACCAGGCCGCCACCGGGGCCGGTGGTCAGCGCCTGCCGGGTCTGGTCCTCGATGACGTCGGTCAGCGGGCAGGCCGCCGAGGTCAGCGTCATGTCCAGGGTGGCGACGTTCTCGTCGTCGACGTGGACGCCGTACACGAGGCCCAGGTCGACCACGTTGATCCCGAGCTCCGGGTCGACGACGTCCTTCATCGCCTCCTCGATGTCGGCGATCATGGCCTTGCTGACGCCGCCCGCAGGGGCGACGGCGTCACCGGTGCCATCGGTCGTCGCGACGTCGGTCTGCGGCACCACCGGGGTGTCACCGGCCTCCGGCGTCGCCTCGGTAGCGATGTTCTCGCTCATGCCGTCCCTCCGCATCGCTGGGTGATGCCACCAGGCACCACGGTGTCACTCGCTCGCTGACGCACCGTCACGCCTTCACCTCCGGGCTCACGCCCACACCGGCGCGTGCCGCGGCGTCCTTGAACGCCATCCACGGCAGCAGCGCGCACTTCACCCGGGCGGGGTAACGGGCCACACCCGCGAAAGCAACCCCGTCACCGAGTACGTCCTCGTCCGGCGTGACCTGGCCACGCCCGGACATCAACTCCACGAACGCCTCGTGCACCTCGAATGCTTCCCCGGCGCCCCGACCGCGCAGCAACTCGTGCAACACGCTGGCCGAGGCCTGGCTGATCGAGCAGCCCATCCCGTCGTACGAGATGTCGTGCAGGACCGTGCCGTCGGTGGCCACCCGGACGGTGACCTCGTCACCGCAGGTGGGGTTGACGTGGTGCGCCTCCGCGACCTGGTCGCCCGGGTCGTCGGCGTCGCGCAGGCCACGCCCGTGGGGGCGCTTGTAGTGGTCCAGGATGATCTCCTGATAGAGAGACTCAAGTTGCATCAGGCTGAACTCCCGTCGATTCGCCATGCTTCTGCGTCGCCCGGCTCATCGGAACACCTTCCGAACCTGCTCCAGGCCAGTCACCAGGGCGTCGATCTCCTCGGTGGTGGTGTAGAGGTAGAACGAGGCCCGGGTCATGGCCGGAACACCAAACCGGCTGCACACCGGCTTGGCGCAGTGGTGGCCCACCCGCACCTGCACGCCGAGCGAGTCGAGCACCTGACCCACGTCGTGCGGGTGCACGTCGGCCAGCGCGAACGAGATGGTGCCGCCCCGGCCCACCGGCACGGTCGGGCCGAAGATCCGAAGGTCCGGCACCGAGCCGAGAGCGTCGAGCGCGTACGCCGTCAACTCCTTCTCGTGCCACTGGATGGCCCTCATCCCGATGCCGGTCAGGTAGTCGACCGCCGCACCGAGCGCCACCGCCTCGGCGATCGGCGGAGTGCCCGCCTCGAACCGGGCGGGTGGCGCGGCGAACGTCGACCGGGCCATGGTGACCGTCTCGATCATCGAGCCGCCGCCCATGACCGGCGGCATGGCCGCCAGCAGCTCGCCACGCCCCCAGAGCACACCGATGCCGGTCGGACCGCACATCTTGTGCCCGGTGAAGACGATGTAGTCGGCGTCCAGGTCGACCACGTCGACGGGCAGGTGCGGCACCGACTGCGAGCAGTCCAGCAGCAACAGTGCACCCACCTCGCGGACCCGCGTGGTGATCCGGGACGTGGCGTTGATCGTGCCGAGGATGTTCGACGTGTGCACCAGCGAGACGATCTTCGTCCGTTCGGTGACCAGATCCTCCAGGCCCGACTCGTCGAGCCGACCCTGGTCGGTGACCGGGAACCAGCGCAGTGTCGCACCCGTCCGCTCACAGAGCAGCTGCCACGGGACGATGTTCGAGTGGTGCTCCATCTCGGAGATCACCACCTCGTCGCCGGGCCCCAGCCGGAACCGGGGGTCGGCGTCCGGGCGCAGCGAGGCGTTCGAGAAGGCGTACGCCACGATGTTGATCGCCTCGGTGGAGTTCTTCGTGAACACCACCTCGTCGACGCTCGGCGCGTTGATGAACGCGGCGACCTTCGCCCGCGCCCCCTCGTACGCCTCGGTGGCCTCGGTGCCCAGGGTGTGCACCGAGCGCGACACGTTGGCGTTGTGCCGCGCGTAGTGCTCGTCGAGCACGTCGAGCACCTGGCGCGGTTTGTGCGAGGTGTTGGCGCTGTCGAGGTAGACCAGCGGATGTCCGTTGACGTCCCGACCGAGGATCGGGAAGTCGGCGCGCACCCGGGCCACGTCGAAACGCGGCACGTCGTCGTACTGCGGCATCCCCGAAGGTATCGCGATGCTGGTCATCTCGGCAGCGCCCTTCCCGCTCAGGCCTTGGCCGTGCCGGCCCCGGCGGCGTACCGCTCGTAGCCCTCGGCCTCAAGCTTGTCGGCCAACTCCGGGCCGCCCTGCTCGACGATCCGGCCCGCCACGAAGACGTGCACGAAGTCCGGCTTGATGTAGCGCAGGATCCGCGTGTAGTGGGTGATCAGCAGGACGCCGGTGTCGCCGTTGTCGCGGACCCGGTTGACGCCCTCGCTGACCACGCGCAGCGCGTCCACGTCGAGACCGGAGTCGGTCTCGTCGAGGATGGCGATCTTCGGCTTGAGCAGCTCCAGCTGGACGATCTCGTGCCGCTTCTTCTCACCACCGGAGAAGCCCTCGTTGACGTTGCGCTGGGCGAACGCCGGGTCCATCTGGAGGCGCTCCATCGCGCCGCGCAGCTCGCCACCCCAGGTGCGGAGCTTCGGCGCCTCGCCGTCGATGGCGGTCTTGGCGGTCCGCAGGAAGTTCGCCACCGAGACGCCGGGGACCTCGACCGGGTACTGCATGGCCAGGAACAGGCCGGCGCGGGCGCGCTCGTCGACAGTCATGGCCAGCACGTCCTCGCCGTCCAGCGTGACGGTGCCGCCGGTGATCTCGTACTTGGGGTGACCGGCGATCGAGTACGCCAGGGTGGACTTGCCGGAACCGTTCGGGCCCATGATCGCGTGGGTTTCGCCCGACTTCACGATCAGGTCGACGCCGGCCAGGATCGGCTTGAGCTCACCCTCGGGCAGCTTGACCGACACCTTCAGGTCGCGGATCTCCAGGGTGCTCATTATCGGGTCACTCCATTACTCGGCGTCAGGCTGAGGTAGATGTCGCCGTCGCGGACTTCGACGGGGTAGACGGGGACGGGTTCGGTGGCTGGCAGGCCGGTCGGCTCGCCGGTGCGCAGGTCGAAGCGCGAGCCGTGCAGCCAACACTCGAGCGTGCAGCCGTCGACCTCACCCTCGGAGAGCGCGACCGAGGCGTGCGAGCACTCGTCGTACGCGGCGTAGAACCCACCGTCCTCGCCGTGCACCAGGGCGATCGGCGTGCCGTCGACGTCCGCGCTGATCGCGGTGCCCTTCGGCACGTCCTCCGTGGAGCAGATGCGGATCATCAAGCGCCCGCCTTGGCAGTGAGGTCCTCGCTCGCGAGTGCGGGGCTCGCAAGCTCACTCCTCCCGCTCGCCAGCCGGGCCTCGATCGCGTCGCCGAGGCTCTCCCGCAGCGACTCCACCGGGATCTTGTTGATCAGCTCGGCGAAGAAGCCACGGACCACCAGCCGGCGGGCCTCACTCTCCGGGATGCCCCGGGCCATCAGGTAGAACAGCTGCTCGTCATCGAAGCGGCCGGTCGCGCTGGCGTGGCCGGCGCCGGCGATCTCGCCGGTCTCGATCTCCAGATTGGGTACGGAGTCCGCCCGCGCGCCGTCGGTGAGCAGCAGGTTCCGGTTGATCTCGTACGTGTCGGTGCCCGTCGCCTCGGCGCGGATGAGCACGTCACCCACCCAGACGGTGTGCGCGCTCTCGCCCTGGAGGGCGCCCCGGTAGCCGACGTAGCTGCGGCAGTCCGGGACGGTGTGGTCGACCAGCTGCCGGTGCTCCAGGTGCTGGCCGGAGTCGGCGAAGTAGACGCCGTACAGCTCGGCCTCGCCACCCCGCCCGGTGTATTCCACGCTCGTGAACTGGCGGACCAGGTCGCCACCCAGTGACACCTGGATGTGGATGACCTTGGCGTCCCGACCCAGCTTGATCTTCAGGTGCTGGGCCTGGACCGCGTCGTCGGCCCAGTCGGCGATCGTGACGAGCGTCAGCTTCGCGCCGTCCGCCACGGCGACCTCGACATTGTCGGCGAGGATGGCCGACCCGACGTGCTCCAGCACCACCGTCGCCTCGGCGAACCGGCCCACCTCGACGAAGGTGTGCCCGAACGCCGGCTGCTCGATGCCCTCGCCGACCACCCGCAACCGCACCGACTCACCGAGCACCACGTCGGAGGCCACCCGCAGCAGCAGGGCATCGGAGGCCGCACCGAACGCGAGCGCGCTGACCCGGTCGACCGGGGTCAACACACTGCCGATCCGCTCGTCGTCCCGGCCGACCCGGGTGATGGCGACGCCCTCGGGCAGGTCACCGTACTCGTGTCGGACCGCGCCGGTCGCTGCCGGCACGTCGGTGGTCAGACCGCGGAGGCGCTTGAGCGGGGTGAAACGCCAGTCCTCCTCCAGGCCGGTGAGGGCCGGGAAGTCGGCGACGTCGTACGAGCGCAGCGCCTGCGACTTGGTGCTGGGTGGCGGCGCGGAAGCCTGGGTAGTCATTTCTTCCTTGGTCTGTCATGAATCGGAGGGTCGAAGCGGGCTGGACCGGCTCCGGCGTACCGGGTCCGGGTCCAGCCGTGGCCGGGCGGAGGCGGCGTCAGCCGACCGCGCCCTCCATCTGAAGCTCGATCAGACGGTTGAGCTCCAGGGCGTACTCCATCGGGAGCTCCTTGGCGATCGGCTCGATGAAGCCGCGCACGATCATGGCCATCGCCTCGTCCTCGCTCAGGCCCCGGCTCATCAGGTAGAAGAGCTGGTCGTCGCTGATCTTGGAGACGGTCGCCTCGTGCCCCATCGACACGTCGTCCTCACGGATGTCGACGTACGGGTAGGTGTCCGAGCGGGAGATGGTGTCGACGAGCAGCGCGTCGCACTTGACAGTGCTCCGGCTGTGGTGCGAACCCTCCAGCACCTGCACCAGACCCCGGTACGAGGTGCGGCCGCCGCCACGGGCGATCGACTTGGAGATGATGTTCGAGGAGGTGTGCGGCGCGGCGTGCACCATCTTGGCGCCGGCGTCCTGGTGCTGACCCTCGCCGGCCATCGCCACCGAGAGCACCTCGCCCTTGGCGTGCTCGCCGGTCATGTAGACCGCCGGGTACTTCATGGTCACCTTGGAGCCGATGTTGCCGTCGACCCACTCCATGGTCGCGCCCTCGTGGCAGACGGCGCGCTTGGTGACCAGGTTGTAGACGTTGTTCGACCAGTTCTGGATGGTCGTGTAGCGGCAGCGCGCGTTCTTCTTGACGATGATCTCCACGACCGCGCTGTGCAGCGAGTCGGAGGAGTACATCGGCGCGGTGCAGCCCTCGACGTAGTGCACGTACGCGCCCTCGTCGACGATGATCAGCGTCCGCTCGAACTGGCCCATGTTCTCCGTGTTGATCCGGAAGTAGGCCTGCAGCGGGATGTCCACGCGCACGCCCTTCGGCACGTAGATGAACGAGCCGCCGGACCACACCGAGGTGTTCAGCGCGGCGAACTTGTTGTCGCCGACCGGGATCACCGTGCCGAAGTACTCCTTGAAGACGTCCTCGTGCTCGCGCAGCGCCGTGTCGGTGTCCAGGAAGAGGACGCCCTGCTCCTCAAGGTCCTCGCGGATCTTGTGGTAGACGACCTCGGACTCGTACTGCGCCGCGACACCGGCGACCAGCCGCTGCTTTTCCGCCTCGGGGATGCCCAGCCGGTCGTAGGTGTTCTTGATGTCCTCGGGCAGGTCCTCCCAGCTGGTGGCCTGCTTCTCGGTGGACCGCACGAAGTACTTGATGTTGTCGAAGTCGATCCCGCTGAGGTCCGCGCCCCAGGCCGGCATGGGCTTACGGCCGAACAGCCGCAGGCCCTTCAGCCGCAGGTCGAGCATCCACGCCGGCTCGTTCTTCTTGGCCGAGATGTCCCGCACCACCGCCTCGTTGATGCCGCGCTGGGCGACCGCCCCGGCGGCGTCCGGGTCGGACCAGCCGTACTCGTACCGGCCCAGGGCGGCGAGCTGCTCTTCCTGGGTCAGGGGCTGGACGATCTGCTCGGTCATCTATCTGTCCTCACAGTGGTGACGGGATTACCTGATTGAACGCGGCCCGGCTGAGTCGGGATGTGCGTGGTGCACACCCCGTCGCCGTGCGCGATGGTGGCCAGACGCTGCACGTGGGTGCCGACCAGCCGGGAGATGACAGCGGTCTCGGCCTCGCACAGCTGGGGAAACTCGGCGGCCACGTGCGCCACCGGGCAGTGGTGCTGGCAGAGCTGGCCGCCGGAGGCGATCGTGGTCGCATTGGCAGCGTAACCCTCGGCGGTGAGCGCTGCGGCGAGTGCCTCGGCTCGGGCGAGAGGGTCGTCGCCGGCGTCCTCCATGGCCGCCTGACAACGGCTTTCGAGAGCGGACACCTGCTCGGCGGCGAACGCCTCCACCGCACCCGAGCCGCCGCTGCTGGCGATCCAGCGCAGCGCGGCGGTGGCCATGTTGTCGTAGTGGTGTGTGCCACAGCGGACCCGCGCGGCCTCGGTCAGCACGAACACCTTGGCCGGGCGCCCCCGACCGCGACTGCCCTGCACGGTCTGCTCGCGGGCGTACACGTCACCGTCCGCAAGCATCGCGTCAAGGTGCCGGCGGATCGCCGCCGGACTGAGCCCGAGCGCCGCGCCAAGCTGCGCGGCGGTGGTGGCGCCCTGCTCCAGCAGCAACTGGGTGACCCGATCCCGGGTGGAGATCTCGGCCGCCGCCGACCCGGCGAGGCCGGCCGACGTGGTCACGGCAGGCGCGGAGGCAGGCGCACCGAGGGCCGGATCGGCCGTCGGTTGGTGCCCGGAGAGCGCCGCCGCGTTTTTCACAACGCCAACGTTACGTAATTACCCGGAGGGTCGCAAACCCGGGCCCCGGTGATCCGAACCACCGACCCGACGGAGTCGGACGAACCTCGATCACTACGGTGCGTAGGATTTGCGCCGTGAACCGCATCGTCCGTCCGGTCTCCGGCAACCTGCTGCGCCGCCTCGCGCTCGCCTCGATCATCGCGAACGTGGGCATCGTCGTCACCGGCGGGGCCGTCCGGTTGACCGCCTCGGGCCTCGGCTGCCCCACCTGGCCCCGGTGCACAGACGATTCCTACGTCACCACCCCCGAGATGGGCCTGTACGGGGTGATCGAGTTCAGCAACCGGATGCTGACCTTCGCGGTGGGTCTCATCGCGCTGGCCACGGTGCTGGCCGTGTTGCTGCACCGACCCCGCCGACCCGGGCTCCTCGCGCTGGCCGTCGCGGTCTTCCTGGGCATCCCCGCCCAGGCGGTGCTCGGTGGCATCACAGTGCTGACCAACCTCAACCCGTGGGTGGTAGGGCTGCACTTCCTCGCCTCGATGGCGGTGATCGCCGCCGCGTACGCCCTCTGGCGACGCATCGGTGACCCCGACGGCCCGACCGAGGCGGTGGTGCCCGCACCGCTGCGCGCGCTGGCCCGGGTCACCACCGGCGTCACAGCGGCCGTACTGGTCATCGGCACCTGGGTCACCGGCAGTGGCCCGCACGCCGGGGACCACGGCGCCGCCCGCAACGGGCTCGACCCGGAAACGATCTCGCAGGTGCACGCGGACGGCGTCTTCCTGCTCATCGGGCTCTCGGTGGCGCTGGTCTTCGCGTTCCGCGCCGTCGGTGCGCAGCGGGCCACCCGCGCCGCGATCGTGCTGGTCGCCGTGGAGCTGGGTCAGGGCCTGATCGGGTTCATGCAGTACCTCACCCACCTGCCGGCGATCCTGGTCGGCGCGCACATGCTCGGCTCCTGCCTGGTGCTGCTCGCCGCCCTGGCGGTGCAGTGGTCCACCCGGGCACGCCGCCCGATCGCGCCCACCCCCCAGGCCGCCCCGGCCGACGCCGCCGCCGCGGTCCCCGCCACCGCCTGACCCGTCCGGCCATGCCCGGTGCATCCCAGCGCCCCGCGCCAAGATCCGTGTCGAGCGGGAAGATCGCGCCGATCTTGCGGTTCCGGTCGTCGACATGGGTGTTACGCCCGCTTTGTCGGGACAGGAAGTGCAAGATCGGCGAGCAGGGGCGGAGGTCAACACGCCGTTGCGCCAGCCGCAACGGCGTTGACGTCGACGTTGTTGCGTGGTCCTGGTCTTGTGGGAGGTCAGGCGGTACGGGTCAGGTGGGTAACGATCGCGTCGGCGAGGCGGTCGGGGGCTCCGTCCGCGTACCCGATGAAGAGGGACGGCTCGGTCAGCTCCAACTCGACCAGCACCGGCTCGCCGTCCGCGCCGGGGATGAGGTCGACCCGGGCGTAGAGCAGTTGTCGGGTGCCGCCGGGCACCGCCGCGAGGGTCCGCTCCGCCACCGCCAACTGTGCGGGGCGGGCGGTGCTGGCGGTGATCTCTTCGGGCTTGTAGAGACCGTCCGAGCCGAGATCGGGCCCGGACAGCATCGGCCCCTTGCGGATCGCGTGGCTGAACACGAGCCCGTCCGGGCCGGCCAGGAAGAGCAGAGCGGTCTCGCCCTCGGTGTCGACGGCACTCAGGTACGGCTGGACCATCGTGACCCGACCGGCGTCGGAGAGCCGGCGAACG
This sequence comes from Micromonospora sp. NPDC005710, assembly GCF_040630995.1. Classification (NCBI taxonomy): domain Bacteria; kingdom Bacillati; phylum Actinomycetota; class Actinomycetes; order Micromonosporales; family Micromonosporaceae; genus Micromonospora; species Micromonospora sp. NPDC005710. The sequence goes on from NZ_JBEXYP010000035.1 coordinate 25,345, forward strand.
TGTGCGGCGGCCAGGTGCCGGTGTTCCGGGTCGGCCAGGTCGTACCGGCCGGTGTCCTGACTGCCGGCGCTGACCGCGGGCTTGATCACGTACTCGCCGGTGTCGGTGGGCGGTTGCCAGCTCTCCGCCGGCTCGATCCACGACGTCGGCACGGTGGGGACGCCGGCTGCGCTCAGCTCGGCGAGGTAGCGCTTGTCGGTGTTCCAGCGGACCACGTCGGCCGGGTTGAGCAACGTCGGCACCGTGGCCGCCCAGGACACGAACTCGTCGCGGCGCAGCGCATAGTCCCAGGGTGAACGGAGCACGACCAGGTCGTAGGACGACCAGTGGACGTCGGGGTCATCCCAGACGACTGTCTGAACGGCGACGCCACGGGTGGCGAGCGGGGCGAGGACCAGCTGGTCGTCAGGGTCGAGGTCGAACTGGTCGGCGCAGGTGACGAGAGCGACCCGGGGTCTCCCCCGGGTCGACTGGTGGTGGGTGGTCAAAGTCAACTGTCTATTCAGCGGGCCATCGTGCGCCGGGCCATCGACCGCCACAGGTCGTTGCTCGGACGCATCTGGTCCATCAGTTCACGCTCCCAGGCGTTCTCGACGGTGACTCCCGCCTTGGCGCACGCCTCTCGGGCGGTGACGGTGTCGTCGGCGAACTGGTCGCCCCACTCACCGTCGGAGCCCACCAGAACGATCCGTGCGCCACGCTTGCCGACGTACTCGATGACCGCCTTCGCGCCGCCGTGCCCGGCCGCGAAGGCCTTGAGACCGGCGACCAGGCCTTGGGGCGCCTGTTCACCAGCGGTCTGCTCGGCCGTCAGCGTCGTATCGGAACCATCTGCCATGACGCGAAGCCTAAGCAGACTTGCACCCCATGGGGCGAGAACCATGAACCTTTTGTGATGCCAATTACCTACGAGTTTAAGGGCTACCACAGGTTCGCCGTCCGTTTATATGCGGACTTTTGCGCTCAAACCACGTCGGCAAATCACGTCTGAACGACCTCAAGTTGAGCCGATCCGACTCATGCCGAAAGTTACTCTGATGTGACGTTAAACCAGGACAACTCATCCACATCCGCGATTAGACGGTAGATCGTCGGCGTCGCCCAGGATTACCACGAGCAGCACGGACGCCGACAAGGCAGCGAAGCCGAGGAGTGACGGCGTGCGGACCGGGTCAGATCAGCGCGTCGAGCGCGACGGCCACGAAGACGATCGTCAGGTACGTGGTCGACCAGTGGAACAGCCGCATCGGCTTGACCGCCTCGCCGCGGGTCGCCCGCCGGCAGAGCCGGTGCGCCTCCACGATGAAGATGGCCCCCACCACCAGGGTCGGCACCCCGTAGATCGCGCTGAGCCCCAGCGGCCAGACGGCCAGCGACGTGAGCACGGTGAGCCACGCGAAGATCAGGATCTCGGCGTTCACCCGGCGGACCGAGGCCACCACCGGGAGCATCGGGATGCCGGCCCGGGCGTAGTCGTCCTTGTACTTCATCGCGAGCGGGTAGAAGTGCGGCATCTGCCAGAAGAAGACCACAGCGAAGAGGCCCCACGCGGCCGGCGCGAGTGAGCCGGTCACCGCCGCCCAACCGATCAGCACCGGCGCCGCCCCGCAGGCGCCGCCCCAGAAGGTGTTCGCCGGGGTGGAGCGCTTGAGCCACAGGGTGTAGACGAGGTCGTAGTAGGCGATGGCGGCGAGGGTCAGCCCGGCGGCCAGCAGGTTGGTGAACGCCGCCATCAGGGCGACCGACACCACCGCCAGCACCAGACCGAAGATCAACGCGCTTCGCGGCGACACGGTGTGCGCCGGCAGCGGCCGACGCTTGGTACGCCGCATCAACTGGTCGATGTCCCGGTCGATGTAGCAGTTGAGGACACTGGCCGCGCCGGCGGCGAGCGAACCGCCGATCAGCACGATGGCCATCAGCCAGAGCGACGGCAGCCCGCCCTCGGCGAGCATCATCGCCGGAACGGTGGTGACCAGAAGCAACTCGACGATCCGCGGCTTGGTGAGCGCCACGTACGCCGAGAGGACCGCGCGTACGTGGCGCCGGGCCACCGGGCCCTGGGCCGCCCGCGCCGGGTGCTGCCCGGCCGGGTTGCTCGCGGGGCGCTCGGTGATCATGCTCACGGATTGCCACCTTCCGGCATCGGGCACGGGGAGATCGGATCGGCCGGGACCACCCGGGTCCGCATACCGCCCCACACACTACGCGTCGTCGTTTTGGCTGCCCGGCCGACCCGACAACGGTGCGGGCCGTCACACCACCGGGTTGAACCGAGCATCCGGATGGTCACGTAGCGCACACCATGCACAGATCCCTGGGCGCACGTTTAGGCACGCTCGATAAGGTCATCGGTGAGGGTTCCGCCCATCTGCCGAGGAGCACAACCATCGTGGCTGTTAAACGACCCGCGCACTCCGCACTGAACTGGTCCGACCTCGATCGCCGGGCCGTCGATACCGTCCGCGTGCTGGCCATGGACGCCGTGGAGAAATCCGGCAACGGCCACCCGGGCACCGCGATGAGCCTCGCGCCCGCGGCGTACCTCCTCTTCAACCGCGTCATGCGGCACAACCCGGCCGACCCGAACTGGCCCGGCCGCGACCGGTTCGTGCTCTCCGCCGGGCACTCCAGCCTGACGCTCTACATCCAGCTGTTCCTCTCCGGCTACCCGCTGAGCCTGGACGACCTCAAGTCGCTGCGGCAGTGGGGCTCGCAGACGCCTGGGCACCCCGAGCACGGGCACACGCCGGGCGTCGAGACCACCACCGGTCCGCTCGGGCAGGGCCTCGGCAACGCGGTGGGCATGGCCATGGCGGCCCGCCGCGAGCGCGGTCTGTTCGACCCCGAGGCCGAGCCCGGCGCGTCGGTCTTCGACCACAACATCTGGTGCATCGTCTCCGACGGTGACATCGAGGAGGGCATCAGCCACGAGGCCAGCGCCCTCGCCGGGCACCAGCAGCTGGGCAACCTCACGGTGATCTACGACGACAACGAGATCTCCATCGAGGACGACACCCGAATCGCCAAGAGTGAGGACGTGGCGGCCCGCTACGAGGCGTACGGCTGGCACGTGCAGACCGTCGACTGGCGCACCGGCGACGCCGACCAGGGCGACTACCACGAGGACGCCGAGGCCCTGCACGGCGCGCTGCTGGCCGCGCGGGCGGAGACCGGTCGCCCCTCCTTCATCGCGCTGCGCACCATCATCGGCTGGCCCGCGCCCAACAAGAAGAACACCGGCAAGATCCACGGCTCGGCGCTGGGCGCCGACGAGGTGAAGGCCACCAAGCAGATCCTCGGCTTCGACCCGGAGCAGACCTTCCAGGTCGACGAGGAGGTGCTCAGCCACGCCCGCACGGTGATGGGGCGCGGCGACGCCGCCGAGCAGGAGTGGACCACCGCGTTCGACGAGTGGAAGAAGGCCAACCCGAAGCGCACCGCGCTCTACGAGCGGATGGCTGGCCGCGTACTCCCCGACGGCTGGACCGACGCGTTGCCGGTCTTCCCCGCGGACGCCAAGGGCGTCGCCACCCGGGCCGCCTCCGGCAAGGTGCTGGAGGCCCTGGCGCCGGTGCTCCCGGAGCTGTGGGGCGGCTCGGCCGACCTGGCCGAGAGCAACAACACCACGATGAAGGGCGAGCCGTCGTTCATCCCGGCGGCGCACGCCACCAAGGACTTCCCCGGTCACGAGTACGGCCGCACGCTGCACTTCGGCATCCGTGAGCACGCCATGGGCGCGATCCTCAACGGCATCGCCCTGCACGGCGGCACCCGCCCCTACGGCGGCACGTTCCTGGTGTTCAGCGACTACATGCGTCCGTCGGTGCGGCTTGCCGCGCTGATGAAGCTGCCGGTGACGTACGTGTGGACGCACGACTCGATCGGCCTCGGCGAGGACGGGCCGACCCACCAGCCGGTGGAGCACCTGACCGCGCTGCGCGCCATCCCAGGTCTGGACGTGGTCCGTCCGGCGGACGCCAACGAGACGGCCTGGGCGTGGCGGCAGGCGCTGGAGCACACCGACCGGCCGACGGCCATGGCGCTGAGCCGCCAGGCCCTCCCGACCCTGGACCGGAGTGTCCTGGGCGACGCGGCGGGTGTGGTCAAGGGCGGTTACGTGCTGGCCGAGGCGTCCAACGGCAAGCCTCAGGTGATCATCGTCGGCACCGGTTCCGAGGTGCAGCTCTGCCTGATCGCCCGGGAGCGGCTGGAGGCTGACGGCACCCCGACCCGGGTGGTCTCGATGCCCTGCCAGGAGTGGTTCTACGAGCAGGACGAGGCGTACCGGGAGTCGGTGCTCCCTCGCGGGGTAAAGGCACGGGTGAGCGTGGAGGCGGGCATCGCGATGTCCTGGCGCGGCATCGTCGGTGACCTCGGCGAGAGCGTCAGCATCGAGCACTACGGCGCGAGCGCCCCGTACACCGTGCTCTTCGAGCAGTTCGGGTTCACCGGTGACCGGATCGTGGCGGCGGCACACGCCTCGCTGGCCCGGGTGGGCGACATCACCGGTTTCACGACCGGCAACTGAGGGAGCGTGGACGGCATGACCGACAAGCTGAATGAGCTGACCGCCGCGGGCGTGGCGGTCTGGCTCGACGATCTTTCCCGGGTACGTCTGAGCTCCGGCGGGTTGGACCAGCTCCGCCGCGAGAAGCACGTCGCCGGAGTCACCACCAACCCGACGATCTTCGCCAAGGCGCTCAGCGACGCCGACGAGTACAACTGGCAGCTTCGCGACCTCGCCATCCGTGACGTGGACGTGGAAGAGTCGGTGCGCATGCTCACCACGTACGACGTGCGGTGGGCGTGCGACGTGATGCGCCCGTCGTACGACGGCAGCGACGGCGTGGACGGCCGGGTCTCGATCGAGGTGGACCCGCGCAGCGCGCACGACGCGGACAAGACGGTCGCCGAGGCCAAGGCGCTGTGGTGGCTTGTCGACCGGCCCAACCTCTACATCAAGATCCCGGCCACCGAGGAGGGCCTGTCGGCGATCACCGACACGCTCGCCGAGGGGATCAGCGTCAACGTCACGCTGATCTTCGGTCTGGACCGCTACTCGGCGGTCATGGAGGCGTTCCTCGCCGGTTTGGAGCAGGCCAAGGCCAACGGCCACGACCTGTCGAAGATCGGTTCGGTGGCGTCGTTCTTCGTCTCCCGGGTGGACGCCGAGGTCGACAAGCGATTGGACCGGATGGCCGACAAGGCCGCCGACAGCGCGGGCAAAGAGCGCGCGCTGGGACTCAGGGGGCGCGCCGCCGTCGCCAACGCCCAGCTGGCGTACGAGCGTTACTCCGAGGTGTTCGCCTCGGACCGCTGGAAGGCGCTCGCCAAGGCCGGCGCGCACCCGCAGCGGCCGCTCTGGGCGTCCACCTCGACGAAGAACCCGAACTACCGGGACACCATCTACGTCGAGGAACTGATCGCCCCCGGCACCGTCAACACGATGCCGGAGTCGGTCGTCGACGCGTACGCCGATCATGGCGAGACCCGCGGTGACACCGTCACCGGCGCCTACGACGCGGCCCGGAAGGTCTTCGCGGACCTGGAGTCGGTCGGGGTGGACATGGCCGACGTGATCGCCACCCTGGAGCGCGAGGGCGTCGAGAAGTTCGAGGTCAGCTGGCAGGAGCTGCTCGACGGGGTGCGCAAGTCGCTGGACGCCGCCGCGAAGGGCACCGGTGCGCCGAACAAGGCCGCCAAGGGCAACGCCAAGGCCGCAGAAAAAATGGGTGGCGACGCATGAGTGACCTGCTTGCCGGGCCGGTGGAGGCAGCGGCCGGGCTCTCCGTGTACGGCGCGGACGCGGTCGACAAGTCCGCGCCGGCCTCGACCCGGGACGCGCTCGTCAAGGCCGGCGTTCCGGGCAAGCTCGCGGGCAAGGACGCGAGCCTGTGGGGTCCGGACGCCGAAGCCGAGGCGAAGGTCCGGCTCGGCTGGGTGGACACCCACCGGCGCAGCCGTGAGCTGCTGATGCAGTTGGCCGAGCTGACCGCCGAGTTGGCCGACCTGGATCACGTGGTGCTCGCCGGCATGGGCGGCTCGTCGCTCGCGCCGGAGGTGATCACCCGGACGCTTGGTCGGCCGCTGACGGTGCTGGACACCACCGACCCGGGCCAGGTCCGGGCGGCACTCGGTGACCGGTTGGAGCGCACCGTCGTGGTGGTGGCCAGCAAGTCCGGGTCGACAGTGGAGACCGACAGCCACCGGCGCGCGTACTGGCAGGCGTTCCTGGACGCCGGAATGACCGAGGCGGAGGCCGGCCGGCACTTCGTCGTCGTCACCGACCCGGGTTCGCCGCTGGAGGCGACCGCTGCCGAGATGGGCGCGTTCACAGTGCTCGCCGACCCGAACGTCGGCGGCCGGTACTCGGCGCTCACCGCGTTCGGTCTGGTGCCCTCGGCGCTGGCCGGGGTCGAGGTCGCGGAACTGCTCGACCAGGCCGACGCGCTGGCCACGTCCCTCGGCGCGGACCAGAACAACCCGGCGCTGGCGCTGGGCGCGGCCCTGGGCGCCGCGGCCACGCTGGCCCGCGACAAGGTCGCCCTGGTCTCCGACGGCACCGGCATCGACGGGCTCGGCGACTGGGCCGAGCAGCTGATCGCCGAGTCGACGGGCAAGGCCGGGGTGGGCATCCTGCCGGTGGTCGTGGAGTCCCCGCAGAGCCCCGGTGCGACCGGCGCGGACGTGCTGACCGTCAGCTACGGCGGCGCGCTGGCCCCCGGTGACGTGCCGGGCGGCGGTGCCGCCCCGGACGTGGCGGTCAACGGCCCGTTGGGCGCGCAGTTCCTGGCCTGGGAGTACGCCACGGCGGTGGCCGGGGTGGTGCTCGGCATCGACCCGTTCAACCAGCCGAACGTCACCGAGTCCAAGGAGAACACCAACAAGATCCTGGCCTCGGGCCTGCCGGCGGAGACGCCGTCGTTCACCGAGGGCGCGATCGAGGTGTACGCCCCGCAGGGCACCCCCGGTGACCTGGCCGGCGTGCTGCGCTGGCTGCTCGACGGGCTCGGCGACGACGGTTACCTCGCGGTGATGGCGTACCTCGACCGGTTCGCCGACGCCGACGCGGCCCAACTGCGGTCCCTGCTGGCCCAGGCGGGCGGGCGGCCGGTCACCTTCGGGTGGGGCCCCCGGTTCCTGCACTCCACCGGCCAGTACCACAAGGGCGGCCCGCAGGTGGGCAGCTACCTCCAGGTGACCGGCGCGGTCGCCGAGGACCTGGAGGTGCCGGGCAAGCCGTACACCTTCGGTGAGTTGCAGGCGGCGCAGGCCGCCGGCGACCGGCAGGCCCTCGCCGGTCGGGAGCGGCCGCTGCTGCGGTTGCACCTGACCGACCGGGCCGCCGGTGTCGCCCAACTGCTGGACGCGGCAGGTGATCTGCGGGCGTGAGGATGGACGACGTGACTGAAGCGGAAGCGAGGGGGCGCCGTGAGCGCGAGGAGTGAGCCGGGTTTGCGAGCCCCGCAGTCGCGAACCGAAGGTGATTCGGTGAACCCGCTGCGCGACCCGCAGGACCGCCGGTTGCCGCGGATCCCCGAGCCCTGCGCTCTGGTGATCTTCGGGGTGACCGGTGACCTGGCCCGCAAGAAGCTGCTCCCCGCGGTCTACGACCTGGCCAACCGGGGGCTGCTGCCGCCGGGCTTCGTGGTGCTCGGTTTCGCGCGCCGCGACTGGGGAGACGGCGACTTCGAGACGTTGGCCTGCGAGGCCGCCCGCAAGCACGCCCGTACCGCGTGGCGGGACGAGGTGTGGGCACGGCTGGCCGGCAACATCAAGTTCGTCGGTGGGTCGTTCGACGACGACGCCGCGTTCGACCAGCTCGCCTCGACGCTCGACGACCTGCGTCAGACCCACGGGATCGCCGGCAACGCGGCGTTCTACTTCTCCATCCCGCCGGCCGCGTTCCCCGTCGTGCTCAAGCAGTTGGCCCGCACCGGGATGGCCGACAACGACAAGTCCGGCGGTTGGCGCCGGGTCGTGGTGGAGAAGCCGTTCGGCAACGACCTGCCCTCGGCGAAGGCGCTCAACGACCTCGTCGACGACGTGTTCACCCGGCAGGACGTCTTCCGGATCGACCACTACCTGGGCAAGGAGACGGTTCAGAACATCCTCGCCCTGCGGTTCGCCAACAACCTGTTCGAGCCGCTGTGGAACTCCAAGTACGTCGACTCGGTGCAGATCACCATGGCCGAGGACGTCGGCATCGGCACCAGGGCCGGCTTCTACGACACCGTCGGCACCGCCCGCGACGTGTTGCAGAACCACCTGCTGCAACTCCTCGCCCTGGTGGCGATGGAGGAGCCGACCAGCTTCGACGCCGACGAGATCCGGGCCGAGAAGCTGAAGGTGCTCAAGGCCATCACCCTGCCCAGGGACGTGGCCCGGGACACCGTCCGCGGTCAGTACCTGCCCGGCTGGGTCGGCGGCGAACGCGCTGTCGGTTACCTCGACGAGCGGGACGTCCCCGCCGGCTCCACCACTGAGACGTACGTGGCGGTGCGGTTGGGCATCCAGAACCGCCGCTGGGCGGAGGTGCCGTTCTACATCCGGGCCGGCAAGCGGCTGCCCCGGCGGGTCACCGAGGTCGCCATCATGTTCAAGAAGGCGCCGCACCTGCCGTTCAACGACGCCGACATGGAGTCGCTGGGCAACAACCAGCTGGTCATCAGGGTGCAGCCGGACGAGGGTGTGGTGCTCAAGTTCGGCTCGAAGGTGCCGGGCACGACGATGGAGGTCCGCGACATCGCGATGGACTTCCAGTACGGCGAGGCGTTCACCGAGTCCAGCCCCGAGGCGTACGAGCGGCTGGTGCTGGACGTGCTGATCGGTGACCGCACCCTGTTCCCGGACGCGGCCGAGGTCGAGCAGAGCTGGCAGGTGATCGACCCGTTGGAGCACGCCTGGGAGGGCACCACCCCGGAGCCGTACCGGGCCGGTGAGTGGGGCCCCCGGGCCTCCGACGAGATGCTGGCCCGCGAGGGCCGCGCCTGGAGACGCGCATGATCGGGCTGTGGGACACCACCGGCAACGAGGTGGTCAAGGCGCTCGCGGCCGAGCGGCGCAGCGCCGGCGGGGTGGCCAGCGGCATGGCGCTCACCCTCATCGTGGTCGTGGACGAGAAGCGGGTCCGGGAGGCGGAGGCGGCGGCGACGATCGCCGCCGCCGCGCACCCATGCCGGCTCGTGGTGGTGGTGCGCTCGGAGATCGAGCGGGACCGCAACCGACTGGACGCGGAGATCGTGGTCGGTGGGCGGCTCGGCCCGTGCGAGGCGGTGGTCACCCGGATGTACGGCCGCTTGTCCCTGCACGCCGAGTCGGTGGTGATGCCGCTGCTCGTTCCGGACGTGCCCGTGGTCACCTGGTGGCACGGCGAACCGCCTGCGGAGATCGCCACCGACTTCCTCGGGGTGGTGGCCGACCGGAGGATCACCGACTCCGCCCAGGCCGCCGACCCGGTGGAGGCGCTGCGGCAGCGGGCCCGGGACTACGCCCCGGGCGACACCGACCTGGCGTGGACCCGGATCACCCCGTGGCGCACCCTCGTCGCCGGGGCGTTCGACACCACGAGCGCCCAGGTCACCGAGGCGACGATCGTCGCGCCGGCCACCGACCCGACGGCGGCGCTGATGGCGGGTTGGCTGTCCAGCCGGCTCGGCATCACCCCACGCCGGGTGGACAGCGACGAGTTCCCGCGAATGCGGGAGGTGCAGCTCAGCTGCGCCAACGGTGACCAGTTGACGCTGACCCGTGAGGACAGCATGGCGGTGTTCCGGCGGACCGGTCAGGACGACCGGGCCCTGCCTCTGGTCCGTCGGCCGCTCGGCGACGAGCTGGCCGAGGAGCTGCGCCGGCTGGACGCCGACCAGGTGTACGCGGAGGCGCTGGGTGCGACTGTCGGGCTGCGCGGGCTGGATCAGCGCCCCCCGCAGCGGGTCCACGTCTGGAAGGATCCGGCCACCGCGCAGCGCGCCGAGGCCGGTGTCACCGCGCACCTCGGCACGAGCGGCGAGGGCTGAGCCCAGCCGGGGCACGACGTCGGGCAGGGCCGGTACGCACCGGCCCTGCCCGCAACTTCCCGGGGTTCTCCGCCCCACCAGCTCCGCCCCACCCCTCGGGCACACCGCCCCGGGCACAACAGCGACCGTCTCGCGGTCGGGAAACGAAGGCGCAACCATGAGTGAGGCGAGTGTCGCCGTCCACGCCGACGCCGACCTGCTGGCGCAGGCAGTGGCGGCCCGGTTGCTGGTGAAGCTGCTCGACGCCCAAGCCGACCGGGGCGAAGCCTCCGTGGTGCTCACCGGAGGTCGCGTCGCCGCGGCCGTGTACCGGGCGGTGGCGACGCTGCCGGCCCGCGACGCGGTGGACTGGTCCCGGGTCGACGTGTGGTGGGGCGACGAACGGTTCCTGCCCGCCGGTGATCCGGACCGCAACGAGACGCAGGCCCGGGCGGCCCTGCTGGACGTGGTGCCGCTGGACCCGGCCCGGGTGCACGCGATGCCGGCCTCGGACGGCCCGGCCGGCAACGACCCGGAGGCGGCGGCTGCCGCGTACGCGCAGGAGTTGGCCCGCGCCGCCCGACCCGGGCACGCCACCCTGCCGCACTTCGACGTGCTGATGCTTGGCGTCGGCGAGGACGGCCACGTGGCCTCGGTCTTCCCCGAGCACCCGGTCAGCTACGAGACCCGACCGGTCAGCGCGGTGCGGGGCAGCCCCAAGCCGCCGCCGACGCGGACCACCCTCACCCTGACGGCGATCAACACCGCAGAGGAGATCTGGCTGGTGGCCGCCGGCGCCGACAAGGCCCGCGCGGTCGGTATGGCGCTTGCCGGCGCTGGGCCGGTGCAGTTGCCGGCGGCCGGGGTACGGGGCGTGGACCGCACCCGCTGGCTGCTGGACCGGGCTGCGGCGGTGGACGTGCCCGCCCGGCTGCGCAGCCTGCGCTGAACGTGACGAGGGGCCCGCTACTCGCCGCGTCGACGTCGTAGGGCGGCGAGCGCCTCGGCGAGCAGGGCCTCCCCCTCCTCGGCGGTGCGCCGCTCCTTCACGTACGCCAGGTGGCTCTTGTACGGTTCGGCGCGGACCCGGCCCGGCGGGTTCTGGGCGTCCCGACCGGCGGGTAGACCGCAGCGGGGGCAGTCCCACAGGGATGGCGGTTCGACGTCCGCGGCGATCCGGATGTCGACCTGGTGGTCGTTCCGGCACCAGTAGCTGACGTCCTGCCGGGGGGCGGGTTGGTGCCGCTCGTCCGGGCGCATCGGTGCGGATCCCACCCGGGCTCCCCGGATAACGTTGCCATTCGGCACGGCTGCTCGCTCCTGTCGTCGGAGGGGACCCGCCGTCTTCGGGGGTGGAGCGGCGGGCGACGCGGTGCAGCGGAGAAAAGCCTGCGCGCGGCCCGTCGAGTGACGAACCGCGCGCAGATTGTACGACTTACCGAGCCTGCTCAGGTGGCGCTGTTCATCTGGAGGCGCAACCACAGGCCGAGCCCGATGATCGCGGCGAACCAGACGACGCTCACCAGAACCGTGTAACGGTCCAGGTTCTTCTCCGCTACCGAGGAGCCGGCGAGGCTGGAGCTGACGCCACCGCCGAACATGCTCGACAGACCGCCGCCCTTGCCGCGGTGCAGCAGGATCAGCAGGGTGAGCAGAATGCTCGTGATGACCAGCAACACGATCAACGTGTATGCGAACCAGATCGGCATGGCTGGGGTCAGTTCCTCTCGTAACGATCCTCGCCCGGTCTGATCGGGCACGGCGGCACCGACCGGCGGACGGGCGGTGTCCAGGATACCGAGCGATCAGCGGGCGAGGTGCTCCGGGAACCGGCAGATCTGAGCGAATTCCTCAGCGTCGAGGCTGGCGCCCCCCACCAGGCCCCCGTCCACGTCCGGTTGGGCCATGATCGAGGCGATGTTCGACGCCTTGACCGAACCGCCGTAGAGGACCCTGACCTGGTCGGCGGTCTCCTGGTCGAAGCGTTCCGCCAGTCGCTGACGCACCGCCCCGCAGACCTCCTGGGCGTCGTCCGGCGTCGCGGTCTTGCCCGTGCCGATCGCCCAGACCGGCTCGTACGCGATCACGACCTGCCGTACCTGCTCGGGGGTGAGCCCGGCGAGGCCCCCGTCGAGCTGGTCCGAGCAGTGCGCCACGTGGGTGCCCTGCTCGCGGATGTCCAGCCCCTCCCCCACGCAGAGGATCGGCGTGAGACCGTGCTGCAACGCCGCCTTGACCTTGGCGTTGACGAGCGCGTCGTCCTCGTTGTGGTAGGCCCGCCGCTCAGAGTGCCCGACCACCACGTACGTGCAGCCGAGCTTCGCCAGCAGCGGCCCGGAAATGTCCCCGGTGTACGCGCCGGACGCGTGCGGGGACAGGTCCTGCCCGCCGTAGCCGATCAGCAGTTTGTCGCCGTCGACAGCGGTCTGCACGGTGCGCAGGTCGGTGAAGGGCGGCAGCACGACCGTCTCGACGGCGGTGAGCTGCTTCTCGGTGAGGCTCGCCGCCAGCTTCTGCATCAGCAGGTTGGCCTCGAGGTGGTTGAGGTTCATCTTCCAGTTGCCGGCCATCAACGGCCGGCGGGTGGTGCTCGACATTCAGTTCTCCAGGGCCGCGATGCCGGGGAGGGTCTTGCCCTCGAGGTATTCCAGGGAGGCGCCACCACCGGTGGAGATGTGCCCGAAGGACGATTCGTCCAGCCCCAACGCCCGGACGGCCGCCGCGCTGTCGCCGCCGCCGACGACGCTGAACGCGTCGGCCTTGGTGATCGCCTCGGCGATGCCCCGGGTGCCGGCCGCGAAGGCAGCCATCTCGAACACGCCCATCGGCCCGTTCCAGAAGATCGTCTTCGCCTGGGACAGTGCGGCGCTGAAGCCGGCCACCGTCTCGGGGCCGACGTCCAGGCCGAGCCGGTGGCTCGGGATGCCGTCGACACGCACCGTGTCGTGCGCCGCGTCCGGCGCGAACGCGTCGGCCACCACCACGTCGACCGGGAGCAGGATCTTGCCGTCGGCCCGTTCCAGCAGGTTGCGGCAGGTCTCGACCATGTCCTTCTCCAGCAGCGACGTGCCCACCTCCAGGCCCTGGGCCTTGAGGAAGGTGAAGCACATTCCGCCACCGATGAGCAACCGGTCGACAGTGGGCAGCAGCGCCTCGATCACGGCGAGCTTGTCGGACACCTTCGACCCACCGAGCACCACCACGTACGGGCGCTCAGGGTCAGCGGTGAGCTTCGAGAGCACCTCGACCTCGCGCAGCACCAGCCGACCCGCGACGTGTGGCAACCGGGCCGGCACGTCGAAGACGCTCGCGTGCTTACGGTGCACGGCACCGAACGCGTCGTCCACGTACGCGTCGCCGAAAGCGGCGAGCTGGTCGGCGAAAGCGCCCCGCTCGGCCTCGTCCTTGCTGGTCTCGCCCGCGTTGAACCGCAGGTTCTCCAGCAGGGCGACCTGGCCGTCGGCCAGATCCGCGACGGTGGAGCGGGCCGACTCACCGACGGTGTCGGTGGCGATGTGCACCGGAGCCCCGAGCAGCTCGCCGAGCCGCCCGGCGACCGGGCCCAGGCTGAACTGCGGGTCCGGGGCGCCCTTCGGGCGACCCAGGTGCGAGCAGACGACCACCTTCGCGCCGGCCTCGACCAGCGCGCCGAGGGTCGGCAGCACCGCGCGGATGCGGCCATCATCGCTGATCGCGCCGGTCTGCTTGTCGAGCGGGACGTTCAGGTCGGCGCGCACCAGCACGCGCCGACCCGACACCCCCTCGGCGAGCAGGTCGTCGAGGGTCCGGATGCTCACAGTGACGAACCGACCAGCTTGACGAGGTCGACCAGCCGGTTGGAGTAACCCCACTCGTTGTCGTACCAGCCGACGACCTTGACCTGGTTGCCGACGACCTTGGTCAGCGGCGCGTCGAAGATGCACGACGCCGGGTCGGTCACGATGTCGGAGGAGACGATCGGGTCCTCGTTGTAGACCAGGATGCCCTTGAGCGGGCCGTCCGCGGCCGCCTTCAGCGCGGCGTTGACCTCGTCCACGGTGGTCTCGCGAGCCACGTTGACGGTGAGGTCGGTGACCGAGCCGGTCGGGATCGGCACCCGCAGGGCGTACCCGTCGAGCTTGCCCTTGAGGTCCGGCAGGACCAGGCCGATCGCCTTCGCGGCGCCGGTCGAGGTCGGGACGATGTTCAGCGCGGCGGCCCGGGCCCGACGCAGGTCCGAGTGCGGCGCGTCCTGGAGGTTCTGGTCCTGGGTGTACGCGTGGATCGTCGTCATCAGACCGTGCTGGATGCCGAACGTGTCGTGCAGGACCTTCGCCATCGGGGCGAGGCAGTTGGTGGTGCACGAGGCGTTGGAGATGATCGTGTGCTTCGCCGGGTCGTAGGTGTCGTGGTTGACACCCATGACGACGGTCACGTCCTCGTTCTTCGCCGGGGCGGAGATGATGACCTTCTTGGCCCCGCCGGCGACGTGCGCCTTCGCCTTGGTGGCGTCGGTGAAGAAGCCGGTCGACTCGATGACGACGTCGGCGCCGACCTCGCCCCACGGCAGCTTCGACGGGTCCTTCTCGGCGTACGCCTTGATGGTCTTGCCACCGACGGTGATCTCGTCGGCGGTGGCCTTCACCTCGTAGGGCAGGCGACCGAGGATGCTGTCGTACTTGAGCAGGTGGGCGAGAGTGCCGTTGTCGGTCAGGTCGTTCACCGCCACGACCTCGATGTCGGCGTCGGACGCCAGCACTGCCCGGAAGAAGTTACGGCCGATTCGGCCAAAGCCGTTGATGCCAACCCGGATGGTCACAGGTCCCATCTCCTCGCGTTCTGGTCCGCCGGCTGCAGACAACGGGCCGGCGGGAATGGTGTGCGCCGACCGTTGGAGCCGGCCGTCGACTGTTCATCTCGGCCACCCCGCCGCGCGGTCTGAGGACCTGACCGCCCGAGGCGGTGGGCACGACGAGAAGTGCCGGTGTCGGCCCCCTTGCCGTACTCAGCGACCATATCCGAGCGCGCGAGACCACGCTGCGCCGGGTCGTGTTCCCGGCGCGCTGTGCGGTCCCACCGTCCTATCAGACCACGAGCATGTCGGGCGTGACGGCAGCTTCCGTATCCGGGATGCCAAGATCGCGCGCCCGCTTGTCGGCGAGCGCCAGGAGCCGGCGGATCCGCCCCGCTATGGCGTCCTTGGTCAGCGGAGGCTCGGCCAGCGCCCCCAACTCCTCCAGCGACGCCTGCCGGTGCTCCAGGCGCAGCCGACCGGCGTCGGTCAGGTGGTTGGGTGCCTCGTCGGCGAGGATCTCCAACGCACGGGTGACCCGGGCGGCGGCGGCGACCGCCGCCCGCGCCGACCGGCGCAGGTTGGCGTCGTCGAAGTTGGCGAGCCGGTTGGCGGTGGCCCGCACCTCGCGGCGGACCCGGCGCTCCTCCCACGCCAGCACGCTCGAGTGCGCGCCGATGCGGGTGAGCAGCGCGGCGATCGCGTCGCCGTCCTTGACGACCACCCGGTCCACCCCGCGTACCTCACGGTTCTTCGCGGTGATGCCGATGCGGCGGGCCGCGCCGACGAGCGCCAACGCCGACTCCGGCCCCGGGCAGGTGATCTCCAACGCGCTGGAGCGGCCCGGCTCGGTGAGCGAGCCGTGCGCCATGAACGCGCCCCGCCACGCGGAGACCGCGCAGCAGACGTTGGCCGCCACCACGTGCGGGGGCAGCCCCCGCACCGGGCGACCCCGCACGTCGAGCAGACCGGTCTGCCGCGCCAGCGCCTCGCCGTCCTTGACCACCCGCACGATGAAGTGGCTGCCCTTGCGCAGGCCCCCGGAGGCCAGCACGTGGATCTCGCTGGGGTAGCCGTAGACCTCGGCGATCTCCCGCCGCAGCCGCCGGGCCACCGCCCCGGTGTCCAGTTCAGCCTCCACCACCACGCGGCCGGAGACGATGTGCAGCCCGCCGGCGAAGCGCAGCAGCGCGGCCATCTCCGCCCGCCGGCAGCAGGGCTTGGGCACGTCGACCCGACTCAGCTCGTCCTTGACCGCGGCCGTCATCGCCATTGTGCGTCCCCTCACGGACCTGTTCCGGCGTGTCGCCGGAGATTACGTACGTGTCTAACGATCGGCACCCAGGACAGGCACCAGCGCGGCGCCCAGGGCAGCCGGATCATGGCGGGGAGTCCCGTCGACAACGGCGACAGGGGCGAGGACCAGGCGGGCACCAAGCGATTCTGCCGCACGTTCGACCGGTTCGGGGTCACCCACCGCCTTGGCATCGGCAAGCACAAGATCCACCTTGAGCTCGGGCAGGTACCAGTGCAACGCCGCGAGGTGATCGGCGACGGAGAGCCCCAGAGTCTCCTTCTCCGCGGCGAGGTTGAGCGTGACCAGCCGCCGGGCCGAGGTGGACACGATCGCGTCGGCCAACTGCGGCACCAGCAGGTGCGGAAGCACGCTGGTGTACCAACTGCCCGGGCCGAAGATCAACCAGTCGGCGGCCCGGATCGCCTCGATGGCCTCGCCGCAGGCCGGCGGGGCATCCGGCGTGAGGCGCAACGACTCGACCCGCCCGGTGGTTACGGCCACCTGATGCTGGCCTTTCACCGTGCGCACCTCGTCGGGGGCCGCCGGGTCGGCACCGCGCACCCGCGCCTCGATGCCCACCGGTTCGCGGGACATCGGCAGCACCCGGCCGACAGCGCCGAGCATCGCGCCGGCGTGCTCCAGCGCGGCCACCGGATCGCCGAGCAGTTCCATCAGGCCGCAGAGAACCAGGTTGCCCACCGCGTGCCCGGTCAGACCATCGGTGCCGGCGGAGGCCCCGTCGGTGCCACGCAGGGCAGTGCCGACGCCGGTGCCGCGCCGGGCCGGGTCGCCGCCCGCCACCGGGCCCGCCTCGGTCGTCCCCGATCCGGGTACGCCCACCGGCACGGCGGCGAAGCGGTGCTGGAACAGCCCGGCGCTACGCCGGGTGGCCGGATGGTCCCCGGCCAACGCCACGAGCGCCTGGCGCAGGTCCCCCGGCGGCAGCCCACCCCGCTCGGCCCGCAGCCGACCACTGGAACCGCCGTCGTCGCCCACCGTCACCACGGCGGTGATGTCGAGGTCGAGTTCCGGAGCGCAGTGGCGCAGCGCCCGCAACGAGGCGGACAGCCCGTGCCCGCCACCGAACGCCACCACCCGCCGGGCCGTCATTCCCGCCCCAGGTCGCGGTGCTGGGCGTTCGCCGCCAGCCCGGAATGACGCAGCCGACTGGCCAACTCCTCGGCGATGGCCACGCTGCGGTGCTTGCCGCCGGTGCAGCCCACCGCGACAGTCAGGTACCGCTTGCCCTCCCGCTCGAAACCCGACGTGGTGGCGTTGACCAGGTCGGCGTACGAGGCCACGAAGGCGTCAGCGCCCTCCTGACCCAGCACGTACGCGCTCACCGCCTCCTCCCGCCCGGTGTGCTCGCGCAGCTCCGGCACCCAGTACGGATTGGGCAGAAAGCGTGCGTCCAGCACGAAATCGGCATCCGGCGGCAGGCCGTACTTGAAGCCGAACGACAGCACCGTCACCCGCAGCCGGCGGGCGTCCTCGCCGCCGAACAGTTCCTCGATGCGCCGCCGGAGCTGGTTGACGTTCAAATGGCTGGTGTCGATGATCACGTCGGCCTGGTCGCGGGCCTCCTCCAGCAGACCGCGCTCCACGGCGATCCCGTCGGCCAGCCGCCCGTCACCCTGCAACGGGTGCGAACGCCGAACGCTCTCGAACCGCCGGATCAGCACCTCGGCGTCGGCGTCGACGAAGACCACCCGCGGTGAGAACCCACGTTCCTTCAGCTCGCGGATCGCCCCGGCCAGGTCGGTGGAGAAGGCCCGCGACCGTACGTCGAGCACCATCGCGGTACGGCGGGCCGCGCCGCCCGCCTTGAACGCCAACTCGGCCATGTCCAGCATCAGAGCCTGCGGCAGGTTGTCCACGACGTAGTAGCCGACGTTCTCCAGCGCCCGGGCGACGGTGCTGCGGCCACCCCCGGACACACCGGTGACCACCACGAGGGTGGTCTCCGACTCGGCCGCCACCTGCACGTCATCGGCAGCCGGGCCGTCGATCCGGTCACCTGTTGTGCGCGCCTCGCTCACCCGTACCCCCAAGCCGTGGCGCCGCGGCCGCCATCGGCCGCGATTGGTCAATCAGCGACTCTATCCCGCCACCTGGTCGCGCCCCGGCACCCGTGGCCGGGCCGCGCCCACGGACCGGTCCGACGGTCGCCCTCCCGACACCCGGCACCCTTGATGACGATCAGTGGCTGTGAATACGCTCGACGTGATCGTCGCAGGTCAGAATGGCCTGAACCGACACCCTTCGACGAAATCAACGCGGCGGCCACCGCCTTCCACATGGGCAACAAGGCCCGCCACATCGAGATCGTCGACTCGTGGTCGGGTTGAAAGCCCCGCCACGCGGCCTGGCCAACCGGTCCAGCCAGCCCGGCTGACCCGGTCGCCCGTCCGGCGCACCGGCCCGGGTGCGCCGGGCGGGGGCTGTCGGGATGGGCTCGTAGAATCCCCGGATGGCTTCCCCCACCGACCTGCGGGCCGAGGACGCGCTGCCGGTGCTGCGCCGGGTGTTCGGCTACGACGCCTTCCGCGGCTTCCAGCAGGACGTGATCGACCATGTGGTCGCCGGCGGCGACGCGCTGGTGTTGATGCCCACCGGCGGGGGCAAGTCCCTGTGCTACCAGATCCCGGCCCTGGTCCGCGACGGGGTCGCCGTCGTCGTGTCCCCGCTGATCGCTCTCATGCAGGACCAGGTCGACGCCCTCACCGCGGTCGGCGTACGCGCCGGGTTCCTCAACTCGACCCAGACCCTGGACGCCCGGCGGCGGGTCGAGGCCGCCTTCGTCGCCGGCGAACTGGACCTGCTCTACCTGGCCCCGGAGGCGCTCGGCACCCGATCCACCCTCGGCCTCCTCGACCGGGGCCGCATCTCCCTGTTCGCGATCGACGAGGCACACTGCGTGTCCCAGTGGGGGCACGACTTCCGCCCCGACTACCTCGCGCTGTCGATGCTGCACGAACGCTGGCCGCAGGTGCCCCGCATCGCCCTGACCGCCACCGCGACGAGCGCCACCCGCACCGAGATCGCGAGCCGCCTCAAACTCGACGACGCCCGGCACTTCGTGGCCAGCTTCGACCGGCCCAACATCCAGTACCGGATCGTGCCCAAGCGGGAGCCCCGCAAGCAACTGCTGACCCTGCTGCGCGACGAGCACCCCGGCGACGCCGGCATCATCTACTGCCTGTCCCGGGCGTCGGTCGACAAGACAGCGGAGTTCCTCACCGCCAACGGGATCGCCGCCCTGCCGTACCACGCCGGGCTGGACGCGGGCACCCGCGCCCGCAACCAGCAGCGCTTCCTGCGCGAAGACGGCCTCGTCATGGTCGCCACCATCGCCTTCGGCATGGGCATCGACAAGCCCGACGTCCGATTCGTCGCCCACCTCGACCTACCGAAGTCCGTCGAGGGCTACTACCAGGAAACCGGCCGCGCCGGTCGCGACGGCCTGCCGTCCACCGCTTGGCTGGCGTACGGGCTGCAGGACGTCGTCCAGCAACGCAAGATGATCGAGACGTCCGACGGCGACCTCGCCCACCGCCGCAACCTGGCCGCCCACCTGGACGCGATGCTCGCCCTCTGCGAGACCGTCCGCTGCCGGCGGGTCCAACTGCTGGAATACTTCGGCGAGACGTCGACCGCCGCCTGCGGCAACTGCGACACCTGCCTCACCCCGCCGGAAACCTGGGACGGCACCGTCGCCGCCCAGAAGCTGCTCTCCGCCGTCTTCCGGCTCGACCGGGAACGCAACCAACGCTTCGGCGCCGGGCAGTGCATCGACATCCTGCTCGGCAAGAAGACCGACAAGATCAGCCAGTACGGTCACGACTCGCTCACCGTCTTCGGCATCGGCTCCGAGCTCAGCGAGGCCGAGTGGCGCGGCGTGGTCCGGCAACTGCTCGCCGAAGGGCTGCTCGCGGTGGAGGGCGACTACGGCACGTTGGCACTGACCGAGGCGAGCGCCGACGTCCTCGGTCGCCGCCGCACCGTCACCATGCGCCGCGAGCCGGAAAAACCACCGTCGAGCCGTTCGTCGAAGCCGCGCGGCGCGTCCACTGTCGTGGCCGAGCTGACCCCGGCCGCCACGTCACTGTTCGAGCGGCTGCGCGCCTGGCGGGCGACCACCGCCAAGGAACAGGGCGTCCCGGCGTACGTCATCTTCCACGACGCCACCCTGCGACAGATCGCCAGCGACGCGCCCGGCACGCTTGCCGACCTGTCCCGGATCAGCGGGGTCGGCGAGAACAAACTCGCCAAGTACGGCGAACAGATCCTGGGCGTCCTCGCCACCGACTGACGTCCGCAAGGCCCGCCGCGTCGGGATGGCCACCGCGCCAGATATGGCGCTGGATGGCTGTGGCGCCAGACGACCGTGACGCCAGACGACCGTGACGCTGATGGCTGCGGCGCTGATGGCTGCGGCGCTGATGGCTGCGGCGCCCGGCTGCCGTGGTGACAGACGGCTGTGGCGCTGATGGCCGTGGCGCCCCGCTGCCGTGGCCAAGGTCTGCGCAATAACGGGGTTGTTGCTGTCTCCCGTGACTGGGAGGCAGCAATATCCGGGATGTTGCTCGGATCTCGGGCGTGGGCACACCGAAGGGCCGGGCCCCGTGGTGGGGTCCGGCCCTTCGCTTCGTGCGTGTTGGTGCGGTGGTGTCAGTTGGTGGTGTAGCCGCGGGTGGCGATCCAGTCGGCGAGGTGTTCGACGCT
>NZ_JBEXYP010000036.1:0-42143 GCF_040630995.1 Micromonospora sp. NPDC005710
CGATGAAGTCGGTGCGTTCGAGCCGCCACAGCTCCCGCGCGTACTCGACGAAGCGCAGGTAGCCGTCGCCCTCCCGAGGGCCGCAGACCCGGGAGATCTCGGCCGCCATCCGGGTGGTGTCGGTGAGCACGTCGAGGGTGGAGCCGTCCGGGTAGTACGCCCGGTAGGCCGGGTCGAGCGGGGTCAGGTCCAGCCAGTCGTGCAGCTCCTCGCCGACCGCCCCGAGCGCCTCGGCGATCAGGTCGGGCATGGTGAGCACCGTCGGGCCGGTGTCGAACTCGTAGCCGTCCACGCCGAGGCGTCCGGCCCGCCCGCCGGGCACTGGCTCGCGCTCCAGCACCGTCACCTGTCGACCGCTGCCGGCCAGGTGCAGCGCACAGGCGAGCCCGCCCAGCCCGGCACCGACGACCACCACCCGGTCCGTCCGTCCTGTCACCGTCCGCACGTGACCATCTCCTCGCTCAAGTCGCTCAAGTCGCTCATCAGGCCCGCCGGTTGGCAGCGGCGGTGGCCAGCCCGGTCAGCGCGGTCCGCGCCGTCTGGTCCACCGGTGCCGCGTCGAGTGCGGCCAGCGCGTCGCTGACCCGCTCGGCGATCATCTGCTCCACCCGGGTCACCGCGCCGGTCTCGGCGACCAGCCCGGCGAGCGTGTCGACAGGCCCGTCGGCGGCCCGCTCCAACGCGGCGAGCTGAGCCGGCGTGGCCAGCTCCCGGGCCAGCATGAGCAGGGCGGTGGGCTTGCCGGTGCGGAGGTCGTCCCCGGCCGGCTTGCCGGTGGCCGCCGGGTCGCCGTAGACGCCGAGCAGGTCGTCGCGGAGCTGGAACGCCTCGCCGACCGCCAGGCCGTACCGGGTGTACGCGGAGACCAGCGGGTCGTCGGCGGGCACTCCGGCCAGGCAGGCCCCGAACAGCAGTGGGCGCTGGACGGTGTAGCTGGCGGTCTTGTAGCGGGCCACCCGCAGCGCCCGGTCGACCGACCAGTTGGCCGGATCGTTCTCGCCGAGCACGTCGAGATACTGCCCGGCGACCGTTTCCACCCGCATCTGGTCGTAGCAGCGGCGCACCTCGAACAGCCGGGTCGAGGGCACCGTCGCGTGGGCCAGCAACTGGTCGGCCCAGACCATGCAGAGGTCGCCGATGAGGACGGCGACTGCCTCACCGAAGCGGCCGGGGTCGCCCCGGTGGCCGGCGGTGACGTGTTGTTCGGCGAGCGCGATGTGGGCGGTGGGCCGGCCGCGTCGGGTGGTGGACGCGTCCATCACGTCGTCGTGCACGAGAGCGAAGGTGTGCAGCAGCTCCAGCGCGGCAAGCGCGGGCAGAACCGGTGGCAGCGCCGCGGTGCCGCCGACCGCGCCGCGCCAACCCCAGTAGGCGAACGTGGACCGGATCCGCTTGCCGCCGGTCAGGACTGCTTCCCGAGCGGTGGCGGCGAAGCTGCCCATCGATGCGTCGATGTCGTTGAGGGCGTCGACCTCGGCGGTGAGGAAGGTGTCCAGGGTCTCGTCGACCGCCGTGACCAGATCGTGGGTGTACGCGGCCAGAACGGCGCGGACCGGGTCGTCCCCGTCTCCCGGCCCTGCCGGCGCCACACGGGTCACATTGCCCGCAACTGCGTCGTTGGCCATGCGATTGAGCGTACCCTAGGCTACGAGTTGCGTCGATTGGTGCGTCGATAATGGAGGAGGGCCGGTGGAAACTGATCTCACCGCTGCCTATGACCGGTGCCGTGAGCTGCACAAACGCCATGGCCGCACCTACTATCTCGCCACCCGCCTGCTCCCCGCTTGGAAACGACGACATGTGCACGCCCTCTACGGGTTCACGCGGTACGCGGACGAGATCGTCGACCGCACCGAGGACCTTCCGCCGGCCGAGCGGGCCGCCCTGCTCGACCGCTGGGCCAGCCAGTTCGTGGCCGGTCTGCACGGTGCGCCGGTCGACGACCCACTGTTACCGGCCGTGCTGCACACCATCGCCGTCTTCGATCTCGACCGGGACGACTTTGCGTCGTTTCTGAAGAGCATGGCGATGGACCTCACCGTCACCGCGTACCCGACCTACGACCACCTGCTCGACTACATGGAGGGCTCGGCGGCGGTCATCGGCACCATGATGCTGCCGATCCTGGGCAGCTCCGACCCGGTGACGGCCCGGGAGCCGGCCCGGCAGCTCGGCTTCGCCTTCCAGCTCACCAACTTCATCCGGGACGTCGCGGAAGACCTCGACCGGGGCCGCACCTACCTGCCGGACGAGGACCTGGCGAAGTTCGGTGTCACCCGCGAGGAGCTGGCCGAGGCCCGCGCCCGAGGTCGCGGCACGCCCCGGATCCGCGAGCTGATCGAGTACGAGGTGACCCGCGCCCAGGCGCACTACGCCGCCGCCGCACCGGGCATCACCATGCTGGCGCCCGCCTCGCAGGCCTGCATGCGCACCGCGTACGCGCTCTACGGAGGCATCCTCGACGAGGTGGCCGCGCAGGACTACGACGTCTTCGTCCGGCGGGCCCTGGTGCCGCAGCGTCGACGGATGGCGGTGGCCGCGCGGGCCCTGCTCAGCACGACGGGTACGCCGGTCGTCATCCCCGGGCCGACGATCCACCCGGAGAGCCGGTGACCGCGAGCACGGCGATCGTCCTCCTCACCCGCGACCTGCGGGTGCACGACCACCCGGCGCTGGCCACCACCTGCTCGGCCTTCGACCGGGTGGTGCCGCTGTACGTGCTCGACCCGGCGCTGGCCGACCTGTCGTCCAACCGCACCCGCTTCCTGCACCAGGCCCTGGCCGACCTGCGCGCCCAGCTCCGTGAGCGCGGTGGCGACCTGGTGGTCCGGCACGGCGACCCGGTGGCCGAGACGATCCGGCTGGCCGACGAGGTCGGTGCCACGGCCGTCGCGCTCTCGGCGGACGTCAGTCACTACGCCGTCCGCCGGGAGCGGCGACTACGCGCCGAGTGCGAGCGGCACCGGCTGCACCTGCGACTGTTCCCCGGGCTGACAGTCGTCGAGCCGGGCGCGTTGCGGCCCGGTGGCGGCGGTGACCACTACCGGGTGTTCAGCCCGTACCACAGGGCCTGGGCGGCGAACCGGTGGCGCGACGAGTTGGCCGCGCCGCGCCGGATCACGCTGCCCGACCGGGTCAGCGTGGGTCGCCTGCCGGCACTGCCGGCCGGCGACTCACCCGACGCGGCCGCCGGCGGTGAGCGGATCGCCCAGGCGCGGCTCACCGACTGGCTGCCAGACCTGAACCGGTACGGCGACCAGCACGACGACATGGCCGGGGACGACACCTCCCGGCTCAGCCCGTACCTGCGTTTCGGCTGCGTGTCGCCGCTGGCGGTGGCGAACCGCGCCGGGGACCGGTCCGGCCCGTTCGTCCGGCAGATCTGCTGGCGGGACTTTTATTACCAGGTCACCGCCGCCTTCCCGGACATCTCGACGGCGGCGTACCGGCGAGGTGCCACCGAGCAGTGGCGGTACGACGACGACGCGTTGGCGGCCTGGGCCGAGGGACGCACCGGCATGCCGATCGTCGACGCCGGGATGCGGCAACTGCGGGCGCAGGGCTGGATGCACAACCGGGCCCGGCTCATCACCGCCGGCTACCTGACCAAGCACCTCGGGCAGGACTGGCGGTCCGGGGTCGGGGTGTTCTTCCGCTGGCTGCTCGACGGGGACGTGGCGAACAACTCCGGCAACTGGCAGTGGGTCGCCGGCACCGGCAACGACACGAAGCCCTACCGGGGGTTCAACCCGGTCCGGCAGGCCGAGCGGTACGACCCGGACGGCGACTACGTGCGCCGGTGGGTGCCGGAGTTGGCAGCGGTGCAGGGCAAGGCCATCCACCAACCATGGCGGCTGCCCGACGCGCTCCGCCAGCCGCTCGACTACCCACCACCGCTCTCCGTGCCGGGCACCGACCCGGTCTGGCTGCGCTGATCAGAGCACCGAGTGCAACGCCTCGACCAGCTCGTCCACCCGGTCGTGCTCGGCGAGGTGCGCCGTCGCGTACGCGAACGTGTAACCACGCTCCGGGTCGGCCCAGGCGCTGCTGCCACCGAGGCCGCCCATGCCCCAACTGCCGTCCGGTTCCCTCTGCATGCCGAGCGTCCACCGCGCCCGACGCTCCAGCACCAGGTCCGGCCCGTCGTACTGGACCCTCGTCGCCTCCGCGACCAGGTCCCGGCTGACCAGTCGGACGCCGTCCAGGACGCCGCCGGCCAGCAGACCGCTGTAGAGCCGGGCCAGGCCGGACGCTGTGGCGTGCAGGTTCACAGCGGGCACCTCGGCGCCCCGCCAGAGCGGGCTGTTCACCACGGCCAGGTCCAGCCCGCCGGCCAGGTTGCCGATCGACAGCGCCCGCAGTGAACCCGGCTCGCCGAGCATCCGGGCCGGCCACTGCGGGTCGTCGTACCGCAGGTCCGCGCAGCGCCGCTGGTCCGCCCCGGTCAGCCCGAAGCCGAGGTCGAGTCGCCACGGTCCGGCGATCTCCTCGCCCAGGAACCGGCCCACCGACCGTCCGTCGACGCGGCGGACCAGCTCACCCACCAGATGCCCGTACGTCCAGGCGTGTTCCCCGGCGACCGAGCCCGGCGACCATTCCGGGTCGGCGGCGGCCAGGTCGCCGGTGAGCAGCGCCCAGTCGGCGACAGCGGTGGCCGGTCGGGGCACCGGAAACGCCGGCAGCCCGGCGGTGTGCGACAAGACCTGGCGCACCGTGGCGGGAGTGCGGAACTCCGGCCAGTACCGGGCCACGGGCGCGTCGAGATCGACAGCCCCGCGGTCCACCAGCAGCAACAGGCAGAGCGCTGCCACCGGCTTGCCGACCGAGTAGACGTTCACGAGGGTGTCCGGCAGCCACGGCTCACCACCCGGCCCGTGGCCGCCGCGGGAGCCGCCGACCAGGTCCAGCACCGGCTGCCCGTCGTACCAGACGGTCAGGCCGGCGCCGGTCTCCCGGCCGGAGGCGAGTAGGTCGTGGAAGCAGTCCCGGACCGGAGCGAAGCGTGCGAGCATCGGGCCACCGTAAGCGCCCGGGCCGGTGAGAGTGTCGGCTTTTTCCGCCGACCCCGGTGGTCGGGGAGGTGTCGCTGGGGGATGCTGGTCGGTGTGGCGGAGCCGGAGCTGGTGGATGTGGTCGTGGTCGGGCTCGGAGTCGGCGGCGAGGAGGTGGCCGAACGGCTCGCCGAGGCCGGGCTGAGCGTCGTCGGCGTCGAACGGGATCTCGTCGGCGGGGAGTGCCCGTACTGGGGCTGCATCCCGAGCAAGATGATGATCAGGGCGGCCAACGCGCTCGCCGAGGCCCGCCGGGTCGACGGGCTCGCCGGAACGGCCCAAGTCCAGCCGGACTGGGCGCCGGTGGCCAAGCGCATCCGCGAGGAAGCCACCGACACCTGGGACGACACTGTCGCGGCGGAACGGTTCATCGGCAAGGGCGGCCGGCTCGTGCGGGGCAGCGGCCGGCTCGACGGTCCGCGCCGCGTCCGCGTCGGGGACCAGGTCTTCGAGGCCCGGCACGGGGTGGTGCTGGGCACCGGCACCCGTCCGTCGGTGCCGCCGATCGACGGCCTCGCCGACACGCCGTACTGGACCAACCACCAGGCGATCGAGGCCGAGGAGCTGCCGGAGTCGCTGCTCGTCCTCGGCGGTGGCGCGATCGGCCTCGAGTTGGCGCAGGTCTTCGCCCGCTTCGGAACCCGGGTCACAGTCGTCGAGGCACTCGACCGGGTGCTGGCCATCGAGGAACCCGAGGCGTCCGAGGTCGCCGCCGCCGCGCTGCGCGCCGACGGCGTGGAAATCCACACCGGGGTACGCGCCGAACGGGTCGCGCACGACGGCACCAGGTTCACAGTGCACGGTGGCGGTGGCACGCAGTTCACCGCCGAACGGCTGCTCGTGGTGACCGGGCGCAAAGCCCACCTGGCCGAACTGGGTCTGGACAGCATCGGCCTGGACGCCAGCCAGCGCTACCTCCCGGTCGACGACCGTCTGCACGTCACCGACCACGTCTGGGCGGTCGGCGACCTGACCGGCGAGGGCGCCTTCACCCACATCGCCATGTACCAGGCGGGAATCGTCATCGCCGACATCCTGGCCCGCGCCCGACAGGCGAGAGCCGGGGCGGACGCCAGCGGCACCTCGAGCGTCGTCGGCGGAGCGATGGGCGCGTCCAGCTCACTGGCCACCAGCGGGTCGAGCGGATCGGCCGGCACCGTCCCGCGCGCCGACTACCGGGCACTGCCCCGGGTGACCTTCACCGACCCCGAGATCGGCGCGGTCGGGCTCACCGAACAGCAGGCCCGCGAGCGCGGCATCAACGTGCAGGTCGGTTTCACCAAGCTCGGCACCTCGACCCGAGGCTGGATCCACCGGGTCGGCGACGACGGATTCATCAAGGTCGTCGCGGACGCCGACCAGGGCGTCCTGATCGGCGCCACCTCGGTCGGCCCCGCCGGCGGCGAGGTGCTGTCCGCGCTCGTGGTGGCAGTGCACGCGGCGGTGCCGCTGAGTCAGCTCCGGCACATGATCTACGCGTACCCGACCTTCCACCGGGCCATCGAAACCGCCCTGGCCGACCTGTCCTGACCCAGCCCCACGCCGACTCGCGTCGCCCGCGTGCGGTGGCCGCGTGATCCACTCGCGTTCAAGGAAGTCGCAGCATCCGCCGCACTGGGACAGCGCGACTCCCTGAAACGCGAGTCGATCATGGCCGTCGAGGCCGGGCCGGTAGGGTCGGAATGTCGGCGGTGGGAAGAATGCGGCAGCCGGCCGGCAAATGTTGGGCAATTTGCTGTTCTTTTCTTGCATCAACGTGACGTACGATTGCGGCCGTGACCAAGCGGTTGACGGAAGTTGCCAAGAAGGCGGGCGTCAGCGAGGCCACCGTCAGCCGGGTGCTCAACGGCCGCGACGGGGTTTCCGAGGCGACTCGGACGGCCGTGCTGACGGCGCTCGACGTGCTCGGTTACGAGCGGCCGACCAAGTTGCGCGGCGAACGTGCCCGGCTGGTCGGGTTGGTGCTGCCGGAGTTGCAGAACCCGATCTTCCCGGCGCTTGCCGAGGTGGTCACCGGCTCGCTGGCTCAGCGCGGTTACACGCCGGCGCTCTGTGCCCGGACCATCGGCGGGGTCTCCGAGATGGACTACGTGGAGATGCTTCTCGACCACCAGGTCTCCGGGGTGATCTTTGCTGGTGGTTCGTACGCGCTCACCGACGCCCGACACGACCACTACCGTCGGCTGACCGACCGAGGGCTTCCGGTCGTGCTGGTGAACGCCGGCGTGGACGAGTTGGGTTTTCCCCGGGTCTCCACTGACGACGCGGTAGCTGTGGAGCAGGCGTACGGGCATCTTCGCTCGCTCGGGCACGAACGGATCGGGTTGGTGCTCGGCCCGGAGGGGCATGTGCCGTCCCGGCGCAAGCTCGACGCGATGATCCAGGTAGCCGGCTGGGACGAGGGCGACGTCGAGTGCGTCGAGCGCTCCAACTTCTCGATGGAGGGGGCGCGGGTCGCCGCCACGAAGTTGCTGGAGCGGGGCGTGACCGGCATCATCTGCGCCAGCGACGTGCTCGCGCTGGGCACGATCCGTGCGGCCCGGCGGCTGGGTCGTTCGGTGCCGGCCGACGTGTCGGTGGTGGGTTTCGACGACTCCGCTTTCATGACGTGCACCGATCCGCCGCTGACGACGGTGCGGCAGCCGATCGAGACGATGGGGCAGGCCGCTGTGGATCTGTTGGTCACCCAGATCGAGGGTGCCGGCGTCCTGCAGGACGAGCTGCTGTTCGAGCCGGAGTTGGTGGTGCGGGGTTCCACCGCACCCGCCCCCCGCCGCTAGGCACCACCGCACCCGGCCCCGCACCCGGCCGTCAGGCACCACCGCCTCCGCCCGGCGCCACCCCGAACGACGCCTCGGCCGTCGACCGCTCTCGCGGTCGGCGGCCGATTTTTCGTCGTTGCTCGCCACGGTCGGCATCGACCACACCGAATGACCCGCCATAGCGGCCTAATAGCCATCAAATCGGGCCACTTTCAGGGTGTTGCCAACATCTGTCGTAATCACGTCGTGTCCTTTCGGAACAGGGTCGATACCTTGCCGAAATGAGTCGGCCTAGTTACAGTGACTCCACTCACACCTGGCTCCGACGCAGCTACTGGGCGTCAGGTCGTATCACCGCAGATCAGCGAAGGTCATTGGAGTCACCCGTTCCCGAAGGGATGGACAGATGTCCGTACCGCAATACCGAAAGGCTGCGGCGGTCGCGCTCGTGGCCGGCCTGGGGCTCAGCCTCGTGGCTTGCTCGACCAAGAGCGACGACAAGGGCTCGACCGCAGGTGGCAAGGTCACCATCACTGTCGACTGCCAGCCGGTCGGCGCTCAGAAAGAGCTGTTGAAGAACTGGAACGACGACGTCGCCGAGTTCCAGAAGCAGAACCCGGACATCACCGTCAAGAGCGTCAGCGTCGGCGAGCAGTGCAACAACCCGCCGGACTTCACCGCCCGCCTCGCCGGCGGCACCGTGACCGACGTCTTCTACGGGTACATGACCGATCTCCAGCAGGTGCTCGACTCCGGTCAGGCGATGGACATCAGCCAGGTGGTCGGCAAGGACTCGATTCCGACCTGGGACAGCGTCGACCCGGCGCTGAAGGAGGTCTTCACCGACGGCGGCAAGCTCTACGCCGTTCCGGTGAAGAACTACTCGATGGGTCTGGTCTACAACAAGGTCCTGTTCCAGCAGGCCGGGCTGGACGTGAACAACCCGCCGAAGACGTGGGCCGAGGTCCGCGCCGCCGCCAAGAAGATCTCCGCGCTCGGCAACGGCATCGCCGGCTACTCGGAGTACAGCGCTGGCAACACCGGCGGCTGGCACTTCACCTCCCTGCTCTACTCGCAGGGTGGCCGGGTGCTGTCCGAGGACGGCAAGAAGGCCGACTTCAACAACGCCCAGGGCAAGCAGGTCCTGCAGAACCTCAAGGACATGCGGTACGGCGACAACAGCATGGGCGCCCGTCAGCTGCTGCAGTGGGGCGACCTGCTGACGAACGCCGGTGCGGGCAAGGTCGGCATGTTCATCGGTGCGCCGGACGCCACCCAGGCGATCGTCAGCCAGTTCCAGGGCAAGTTCCAGGACTGGGCGATGGCGCCGCTGCCCGGCCAGGATGGCGCGGCGAAGGGGACGCTCGGTGGTGGCGAGGGCTACTTCTTCAAGAAGGACCTCACTCCCGAGCAGGTCAAGGCCGGTATGAAGTGGATCGCGTACCAGAAGCTCACCCCGGGCAAGGGTCAGTTCGACTACGTCCGGGCCAAGCCGCAGAACTACCCGGTGGGTCTGCCCCAGCCGCTGCTCTTCGCCAACGGCAGCGAAGCGCAGAAGCAGGAGCTGGAGCTGCGCAAGGCGAACGCGAACGTCGACACCACGAACTTCGCGCTCTTCGAGGCGACCCCGGTGGCGATCAAGGGTGAGCCGCGCAACGCACAGGCCATCTACGCGGTGCTCGACGCCGCGATGTCGGGTGTGCTGACCAACCCGAACTCGAACATCGACGCACTGCTCAAGACCGCCGAGGAGAAGGTCAACCAGCTCCTCGCCGCTCAGAGCTGACCGACGTGTGGGGGTCGGGACGCCGACCCGACCCCCACGCCACTCGCACCGCATCTTGACGTCACCGACTCAACCAGGAGTTGCCTTGGCGATCACCACCGTCCCGGAGACCTCCAGGAAACCGGGCCGCCCGCCGTCGCCGTACTCGGCGCGGCCACAGCGCACCAGCCTCGGCCGCAAGGTACGGGACAACCTCACCGGTCACTCGTTCCTGATCGGTGCGGTGCTCTGCTTCGTCGTCTTCTCCTGGTACCCGATGGTCCGCGGCATCATCATGAGCTTCCAGCGGACCCGGCGCGGCGAGACCACCTGGGTGGGGTGGGACAACTACTCCCGCATCATCGCCGACCCGAGTTTCTGGACGGCCTGGCAGAACACCTTCTACTTCACGGTCCTCGCGTTGGCCCTCGGTTACGTGGTGCCGTTCTTCGTGGCGATCCTGCTCAACGAGTTCCGGCACGCCAAGGGGTACCTGCGGATCCTGGTCTACCTGCCGGTGATGCTGCCGCCGGCCTCGGCGCTGTTCCTCTTCAAGTTCTACGCGTACGACCCCAGCGAGGCGGGGCTCTTCAACGCGGTCCTCAAGGCGCTGCACCTGCCCACGTCGCAGTGGATGCAGTCGCCGGAGATGACGATGCCGGCCATGGTGGTGGCGTCGACCTGGATGAACATGGGCGGCGCGGTGTTGATCTACCTGGCGTCGTTGCAGAACATCCCGGGCGAGCTGTACGAGGCGGCCGAGTTGGACGGTGCCGGGATCTGGCGGCGGATCGTGCACGTCACGATCCCGCAGACCCGCTTGATCCTCGCGCTCCTGGCGATGTTGCAGATCGTCGCCACGATGCAGCTCTTCATCGAGCCACTGATCCTCGCCAACGGCGCGGGCGCGGAGGACTCCGCGACCTCCGTGGCGTACCTCATCTATCAGCACGGGTTCTTCCAGAACGACCTCAACGGCGCCGCCGCGCTGGGCGTGATCATGCTCGTGGTGCTTGCCGGCTTCTCCGCCGTGTACGTGCGGCTGACTGCGAAACAGGACTAGGACGGCGAGGAATGGCACAGGATTCCGGAACCCGGACCCTCATCTCCCAATCCCAGCTCAGCCGGGGGCGCGGCCGGGTCATCTACTGGACGTTGCTGGTCGTCGTGGTGGCGGGGTTCACGCTCGTCTTCCTCGGACCGCTCTACTGGATGGTCACCGGCGCACTCAAGTCCGGCCAGGAGATCGCGCAGACCCCACCGTCGCTGTTCCCGAAGGACCCGCAGCCGCAGAACTACATCGACGCGTGGAACAACCTGGCCCTCGCCAAGCTGCTCTTCAACACGTTCTACTACGCGATCGGCGCGGTGGTCTTCCAGCTCGTCTTCGACAGTGCGGCGGCGTACTCGTTGTCCAAGCTTCGGCCGATCTTCGGTAACGCGATCCTCGGCCTGATGCTGGGGACGCTGATGATCCCGGCGATGGTCCTCATCGTTCCGCAGTACGTGACGGTGCTCGACCTGCCGATCCTGCACATCAACCTGCTCGACTCGCCGTTCGCCATCTGGCTCCCGATGGTCGCCAACGCGTTCAACATCTTCCTGTTGAAGCGGTTCTTCGACTCGATCCCCGAGGAGCTGATGGCGGCGGCCCTGATGGACGGGGCGTCCTCGCTGCGGACGCTCTGGTCGATCATCCTGCCGCTGTCGCGTCCCATCCTCGGTGTCGTCTCGATCTTCGCCGTGACGGCGGTGTGGAAGGACTTCCTCTGGCCGAAGCTGGTCATGCCCTCGCCGGAGACCCGGACGGTGAGCGTCGGCATCTACACCTTCGCCGGCGGCACACCGATGAACGTGGTGATCGCCGCGTCGGTGATCGCCGCGATTCCGACTGTCATCATCTTCCTGATCTTCCAGCGGAACATCATGTCCGGGCTGACCACGGGCAGCATCAAGGGATAGCCCCCACCGCGTTCCTCCGCGCGGCGAACAACGACCGTTCGCCCGACACACATCCAGGTCCGGCGAACCCGCCGACGTACTGACGCAGAAAGCAGGTGCTCGTGTCCACAGCTGACAGAAGTCCGTGGTGGCGGGGAGCCGTGATCTACCAGGTGTATCCACGGAGCTTCGCCGACGGCAACGGCGACGGCATCGGTGACATCGCCGGCATCCGGTCCCGGCTCAACCACCTGTCCGCGCTCGGCGTCGACGCGATCTGGTTCAGCCCCTGGTATCCCTCCCCGATGGCGGACGCCGGCTACGACGTCTCCGACTACCGCGACATCGACCCGGTCTTCGGCTCCCTGGCCGAGGTGGAGGCGCTGATCGCGGAGGGCCACGCGCTGGGCATCCGGACCATCGTCGACGTGGTGCCGAACCACTGCTCGGACGCGCACCCCTGGTTCCAGGCGGCGCTCGCCGGCGGGCCCGACGCGCCGGAGCGGGACCTGTTCTGGTTCCGGCCGGGCCGCGGTCCGAACGGTGACGAGCGGCCCACCGACTGGATCGGCGAGTTCGGCGGCGAGACGTGGACCCGCACCACCAACCCGGATGGCACCCCCGGTGACTGGTACCTGCACCTCTTCGCACCCCAGCAGCCGGACCTCAACTGGGACCACCCCCGGGTGCGGGAGGAGTTCGAGGACATCCTGCGGTTCTGGTTCGACCGGGGCGTGGACGGCATCCGGATCGACTCGGCCGGGCTCCTCGTCAAGGACGGGACGCTGCCCGAGGTCCGCGAGGACCAGCCGCACCCGTTCCACGACCTCGACGGGGTGCACGACATCTACCGGGGGTGGCGTCGGGTCGCCGACGAGTACACCGACCGGGCGCTGATCGGTGAGGTGTGGTTGCCGGACCGGCAGCGGTTCGCCAACTACCTGCGCCCGGACGAGCTGCACGCCGCCTTCAACTTCGACTTCCTCGGCTGCGCCTGGGACGCCGCGGCGCTGCGGGAGAGCATCGACGGGACGCTCAGCGCGCACGCGCCGGTGAACGCGCCGGCCACCTGGGTGCTCTCGAACCACGACGTCACCAGGCACGTCACCCGCTACGGTCGCGCGGACACCAGGTTCAGCTTCGCCGCCAAGCGGGAGGGCACGCCCACCGACTTGGAGCTGGGCACCCGCCGGGCCCGCGCCGCCGCGCTGCTGTCGCTGTCGCTGCCCGGCGCGGCCTACGTCTACCAGGGCGAGGAGCTGGGCCTCTACGAGGTCGAGGACATCCCGTACGCGATGCGGCAGGACCCGATGTGGGAGCGGTCCGGCCGGATCGACCCGGGTCGGGACGGCTGCCGCGTACCGCTGCCGTGGGGTGGGGACGAGCCGCCGTTCGAGTTCAGCCCCGCCGGTGCCGCGGCGCCGTGGCTGCCGCAGCCGGCCGACTGGAAGGACCGGACGGCCGACGCGCAGACCGGCGACTCGGCCTCGATGCTGGAGCTGTACCGGGCGGCGATCCAGACCCGGAAGGCCGAACCGGCGCTCGGTGACGGGGAGTTGACCTGGCTGCCCGCCCCGGACGGGGTGCTCGCGTTCAGCCGCGGCGGTGGCTTCAGCTGCCTGGTCAACCTTTCCGCCGAACCGGTGCCGATGCCAGCTCAGGGGGAGCTGCTGCTGGCCAGCGGGCCGCTCGACGACGGGTTGCTGCCGTCCGACACCGCGGTCTGGTTGCGTACCGACGAATCACCGACGGGCCGCTCGGGGGCGGACGGCCCGGTCTGACCTGACTCTGCCCGACCGTGGTGCCGGCGGCCCGTCCCGGCCGCCGGCACCACGACACCAGGAAAGGAGCAACGAGGGGGGACGCGCGACACCGCACCAACCACGGGGGATCTGGCCTGCCTGACGAAAGGGAGAGCGCAGCTCATGGCCAACCACACCACCGGCACCCCGCACCACCATCGACACCCGACCCGGGCAGGGTTGGCCGCCATCGCCGCCACCCTGCTCGCCGCCACATCGGTGACCGCGCTCGCGGTCACCGGCACCGCGATCCCGGCCTCGGCGGCGGGGTTGTCCCCCTTCGACATTCCCAACCGGGGCGCCACGGTTCCGTTCGTCGAGCAGGAGGCGGAGAAGTCCGCCCACAACGGCTCGAAGATCGGCCCGGACCGGCGCTACGGCACGTTGCCGTCCGAGGCGTCCGGCCGGGAGGCGGTCACCCTGGACGCCGTCGGCGAGTACGTCGAGTTCACCCTCACCGCCCCGGCCAACGCGGTGACCTTCCGCTACAGCCTGCCGGACAACTCGGCCGGCACCGGCCGGGACGCCGCGATCGACCTGCGGGCGAACGGCAACCTGCTGAAGTCTGTGCCGGTGACGTCGAAGTACGGCTGGTACTACGGCGGATACCCGTTCAACAACAACCCGGGTGACACCAACCCGCACCACTTCTACGACGAGACGCGGGCGCTGTTCGGCAGCACCCAGCCGGCCGGCACGAAGATCCGGTTGCAGGTCTCCTCGACCGCCCAGTCACCCTCGTTCACCATCGACCTGGCCGACTTCGAGGTGGTGTCGCCGATCGCCAAGCCGAGCGGCGTGCTCGACGTGGTCACCGACTTCGGCGCCGACCCGACCGGCGCGACCGACTCGACAGCGAAGTTCCAGGCGGCGGTGGACGCGGGCAAGGCCCAGGGCCGAGCGGTCTGGATTCCGGCCGGGAACTTCACCCTCTGGGACCACGTGGTGGTCGACGGGGTGACACTGCGCGGCGCCGGGCCCTGGTACTCGGTGCTCGGCGGCCGGCACCCCACCGAACGGAACCGGTCCGTCGGCATCTACGGCAAGTACGTCCCCGGTGGGGGTTACACCGGGCCGGTCCGGTCGCACGAGGCCAACGGGCCGAGCCGCAACGTCACCTTGCGGGACTTCGCCATCATCGGCGACATCCGGGAGCGGGTCGACGACGACCAGGTCAACGCGCTCGGTGGGGCGATGACCGACTCGGTGGTCGACAACCTCTGGTTGGAGAACACGAAGGTCGGGGCGTGGATGGACGGCCCGATGGACAACTTCACCATCCGCAACAGCCGGATCCTGGACCAGACCGCGGACGGGGTGAACTTCCACACCGGCGTGACCAACTCGACGGTGACGAACACGTTCGTCCGCAACACCGGCGACGACGCGTTGGCGATGTGGGCGCAGAGCGTCCCGAACGTCAACAACTCGTTCACCCACAACACCATCGGGGTGACCCTGCTGGCCAACCACCTGGTCAGCTACGGCGGTCGGGACATCAAGATCACCGACAACGTGACTGCCGACTCGCTCACCAACGGCGGCGGCATCCACGTCGCGAACCGCTACCCCGGCGTGCAGGGCGCCACCGGGGTCCAGGGCACCTGGACGATCGCCCGGAACACGTTGATCCGTAACGGCAACTCGGACTACAACTGGAACTTCGGCGTCGGCGCGATCTGGTTCTCCGCCCTCAACGAGGCGTTCCAGAACCCCACCATCAACATCACCGACACCGACATCCTGGACAGCTCGTACGCGGCGCTGCACTGGATCGAGGGCCAGACCAACGGGATCAACCTCAACAACGTCCGCATCGACGGCGCCGGCACGTACGCGCTCCAGGTGCAGGCGAACAGCCAGGTGTCCTTCACCAACGTGCGGGCCACCAACATCGCGCAGAGCAACCCGATGCACAACTGCGTCGGTGCCGGCTTCCAGATCACCCAGGGCTCCGGCAACTCCGGCTGGTACACACCCACCCCGTACTGCGGCCCGTGGCCGACCCCCCAGTGGGGTGGTGGACCCACCTCGCCGCCGCCCACCACGACCCCGCCGCCGACCACGACCCCGCCGCCGACCACGACCCCGACCACCCCGCCCCCGACCAACGGCAACCTGGCGCTGGGCCGGTCGACGACCACCACCAGCACCAACCAGAGCTACACCGGGGCGAACGTCGTGGACGGCAACGCCGCCACCTACTGGGAAAGCACCAACAACGCGTTCCCGCAGTCGGTCACCATCGACCTGGGCGCGTCCCGGTCGGTCGACCGGGTGGTGCTCAAGCTGCCCAGCGGTTGGGAGCAACGCACCCAGACGCTGTCGGTGCTCGGCTCCACCGACGGCTCGTCGTACACCACACTGGCGTCGTCGGCCGGTCGGGTCTTCGCCCCCGGCTCGGGCAACACCGTGTCGATCGGGCTGCCGTCCGGCGACCGCCGCTACGTCCGGGTCACCGTCACCGGTAACTCCGGCTGGCCGGCCGCGCAACTCTCCGAGGTCGAGGTGTACGGCGGCAGCCAGACCACCCCGCCGCCGACCACGACCCCGCCGACCACCCCGCCCCCGACGACAACGCCGCCGCCCAGCGGCAACCTGGCGGCCGGACGGTCGATCACCGAGACCAGCCACTCCGACGTGTACGCCGCCACCAACGCGGTGGACGGCAACGCGAACACCTACTGGGAGAGCGCCAACAACGCGTTCCCGCAGTCGGTGACGGTGGACCTCGGGGCCGACCGGTCGGTGTCCCGGGTCGTGCTGAAGCTTCCACCGTCGTCGGCCTGGCAGACGCGTACCCAGACGGTCGCGGTGCTCGGCTCCACGAACGGCTCGACGTTCAGCACGCTGAAGGGGGCCGCCGGCTACAGCTTCAACCCGGCCAGCGGCAACACGGTCACCGTGACCTTCACGGCGACCACCCAGCGGTACCTGCGGTTGACGGTCACCGGTAACAGCGGCTGGCCAGCCGGCCAGCTCAGCGAATTCGAGGTCTACTCCAGCTAGGTCCGGTGCCCCCGCCCGGACCGGGCGGGGGGCACCCGGTCCGGGCGGTTCGGCGCAACGCGGCGTCGGGCGTCCCACCCGTCCCCAACCCGCACCGTCCCCCACCTGTCGCGGCACGACGGGCGTACCCCTGCACCCGTCACCGGGCAACGCACCCACACCCACCCCCGAAAGAGGTGTAGCGACCCCATGTCCAGGACTGGCACCAGACGAGGCACGCCGCCATCCGGCGCGCCCATCACCGTCCCCCGCACCGCCCGCACGGGCCGCCGTCGGATCATCGCCGGCGCGCTCGCCGGGATGCTCCTCGCCACCGCCCCGGTCGTCACCCCCATGGCGAGCGCGGCACCGGCGGCCGACCCGTCCGCGGCAGCCGCCCGGGTGGCGCTGCTCGCCGGGCTCTCCGCCACGATGAGCGCCAGCAGCTACAACCAGAACTACGTGGCGGGCAACGCCAACGACGGCAACGCGTCGACCTACTGGGAGAGCAACAACAACGCGTTCCCGCAGTGGATCCAGGCGGACCTGGGCGCCACTGTCAGCGTGGACCGGGTGGTGCTGAAGCTGCCGCCCGCGTCGGACTGGTCGACCCGTACCCAGACGTTGTCGGTGCTGGGCTCCACGAACGGTTCGTCCTTCACCACCCTGAAGGCGTCCGCCGGCTACACCTTCAACCCGTCGAGCGGCAACACCGCGACGGTCAGCTTCACGGCCGCCAGCACCCGCTACGTACGGGTCCAGGTCACCGGCAACACCGGCTGGCCGGCAGCGCAGTTCTCTGAGGTCGAGGTGTACGGCGCCAGCGGCAGCACCGACACCCAGGCCCCCAGCGTCCCCGGGAGCCTGGCGTACACCCAGCCGGCCAGCGGGCAGATCCGGCTCACCTGGTCGGCGTCGAGCGACAACGTCGGCGTCACCGGCTACGACGTCTACGCCAACGGCGCGCTGCGCGGCAGCGTCAGCGGCTCGACGCTCACGTACACCGACAGCCAGGCGGACAGCGCCACCGTGTCGTACTACGTGCGGGCCAAGGACGCGGCCGGCAACCAGTCGGCGAACAGCAACACGGTGACCCGCACCGGCACCAGCACCCCGCCCACCGGGAACAACCTGGCGATCGGTAAGCCGATCACCGCGTCCGGGTACGTGCACACGTTCGTGGCCACCAACGCCAACGACAACAACGTGGCCACCTACTGGGAGGGCAACGGCAACCCGAGCACGCTCACCGTCCAGCTCGGCGCGAACGCCAGCCTCAGCCAGGTCGTGCTGAAGCTCAACCCGGACTCGGCGTGGGGTTCGCGTACCCAGAACATCACCGTTCTCGGCCGCGACCAGGGTTCGTCGAGCTTCACCACACTGGTCGGCGCGGCGAACTACACCTTCAACCCGGGCAGCGGCAACACGGTGACCATCCCGGTCTCCGGCGCGGCGGCCGACGTACGGCTCTCGATCGCCTCGAACACCGGCGCTCCGGCCGGGCAGGTGGCCGAGTTCCAGGTCTTCGGCACCCCGGCGCCGAACCCGGACCTGACCGTCACCGGCATGTCGTTCAGCCCGTCCGCCCCGATCGAGACCAGCACCATCACGCTCTCCGCGACAGTGCGGAACGCGGGCTCGGCGGCCTCCGGCGCGACGAACGTCAACTTCTACCTGGGCTCCACCCGGGTGGGCACCGCATCTGTCGGCGCTCTCGCGGCCGGCGCCTCGACCACCGTCAGCGCCAGCATCGGCACCCGGGACTCGGGCAGCTACCCGCTCAGTGCCAAGGTCGACGAGTCGAACACCGTCGTCGAGCAGGACGACACCAACAACAGCTACACGAGCCCCAGCCCGCTCGTCGTCGCCGCGGTCGCCAGTTCCGACCTGGTCGCCTCGACGGTCGCCTGGTCGCCGGGCAACCCGTCGGCGGGCAACACTGTCACCTTCTCGGTGTCCATCCGCAACGCCGGCAACCAGGCGTCCGCGTCCGGTGCGCACGGCATCACCCTGACCGTGCTCAACGAGTCCGGCACCGTGGTCCGTACCCTGACCGGCTCGTACTCCGGCGTGATCAACGCCGGCGCGACGGTCGGCCCGATCAGCCTGGGCACCTGGACCGCCGCCAACGGCAAGTACACCGTCCGGGTCGTGCTCGCCGTCGACGGCAACGAGTTGCCGGTGAAGCAGGCGAACAACACCAGTGACCGGCCGCTCTTCGTGGGGCGTGGCGCCAACATGCCGTACGACATGTACGAGGCCGAGGACGGCGTGATCGGCGGCGGCGCGGCAGTCGTCGGGCCGAACCGGGAGATCGGCGACGTGGCCGGTGAGGCGTCCGGTCGGCGCGCGGTGACCCTCAACTCGACCGGCAGCTACGTCGAGTTCACCACCCGGGCCAGCACCAACACGCTCGTCACCCGCTTCTCCATCCCGGACGCGGCGGGCGGCGGCGGGATCAACTCGACGATCAACGTCTACGTCAACGGCACGTTCCACAAGGCCATCGACCTGACGTCCCGGTACGCCTGGCTGTACGGCAGCGAGGCCAGCCCGGGCAACTCGCCGAGCGCGGGCGGCCCGCGGCACATCTACGACGAAGCGAACGTCATGCTCAACTCCACCGTCCCGGCCGGCAGCAAGATCCGCCTGCAGAAGGACCCGGCCAACACCACCACGTACGCCATCGACTTCATCAACACGGAGCAGGTGGCGCCCATCGCCAACCCGGACGCCTCCCGCTACACCACGCCCAACGGCTTCACCCACCAGGACGTGCAGGACGCCCTGGACCGGGTGCGGATGGACACCACCGGCAACCTGATCGGTGTGTACCTGCCGGCCGGTAACTACTCCACCTCGTCGAAGTTCCAGGTGTACGGCAAGGCGGTCCAGGTGACCGGCGCCGGCCCCTGGTACACCCGGTTCAACGCGCCGTCCGGCCAGGACAACACCGACATCGGCTTCCGGGCCGAGAACTCGGCGGCCAACTCGTCGTTCAAGAACTTCGCGTACTTCGGCAACTACACCTCGCGGATCGACGGTCCGGGCAAGGTGTTCGACTTCTCCAACGTGTCGAACATCGTGATCGACAACATCTGGAACGAGCACATGGTGTGCCTCTACTGGGGTGCGAACACCGACTACATGACGATCAAGAACTCCCGGATCCGGAACATGTTCGCCGACGGCATCAACATGACCAACGGGAGCACCAACAACCTGGTCAGCAACAACGACGCCCGGGCCACCGGCGACGACAGCTTCGCGCTGTTCTCGGCCATCGACGCGGGCGGCGCCGACATGAAGGACAACATCTACGAGAACCTGACCTCGACCCTGACCTGGCGGGCCGCCGGCGTCGCCGTGTACGGCGGCTACGGCAACACGTTCCGCAACATCTACATCGCGGACACGCTCGTCTACTCCGGCATCACGATCAGCTCGCTCGACTTCGGGTACCCGATGAACGGCTTCGGCGCCAACCCGCCGACGAAGTTCGAGAACATCTCGATCGTGCGGGCCGGTGGGCACTTCTGGGGCGGGCAGACCTTCCCAGCCATCTGGGTCTTCTCCGCCTCGAAGGTGTTCCAGGGCATCCGGGTCAGCGACGTCGACATCATCGACCCGACCTACAGCGGCATCATGTTCCAGACCAACTACGTCGGCGGGCAGCCGCAGAACCCGATCACCGACACCGTCTTCACGAACGTGTCGATCAGCGGTGCCCGCAAGAGCGGGGACGCCTACGACGCGAAGTCCGGCTTCGGCATCTGGGCGAACCCCATGCCGGAGTCCGGGCAGGGACCGGCCGTCGGGTCGGTCACCTTCAACAACCTCCGCCTGAGCAACAACGCGGTGGACATCCAGAACCCCACGTCGACCTTCACCATCATCCGCAACTGAGCTAGCCGGTAGCCGACGCCGTCGGGGGGTGCATCCCTCCCGGCGGCGTCGCGCCGTGTCGGCCCTCGCCCGCGGCGAACCGGGCCGCGCCGGCCGCCGCGTCGGTGGCCAGCGAATTCATCCCGTACGCCAACTCGGTCGCCATCGCCTCCGGCT
Source organism: Micromonospora sp. NPDC005710 (assembly GCF_040630995.1). Classification (NCBI taxonomy): domain Bacteria; kingdom Bacillati; phylum Actinomycetota; class Actinomycetes; order Micromonosporales; family Micromonosporaceae; genus Micromonospora; species Micromonospora sp. NPDC005710. Next base: position 20,372 of record NZ_JBEXYP010000036.1, read on the forward strand.
CTCCTCGCCCCGCGCCGGCCAGCAGCGCCGCCCGGTCGTTGCGCAGGCAGGTCTGCGGATGCCGGGCGATCGCCGCCGCCAACTCCTCGGCCGCCGCCCGAGCCTGCCCCGGTGGCACCACCCGATTGACCAACCCCATCGTGTACGCCTCGTCGGCCGGCACTGGGCGGCCGGTGAGGATCAGGTCCATCGCCCGACTTTCCCCGATCAACCGGGGCAGCCGGACGGTGCCGCCGTCGATCAAGGGCACTCCCCAGCGGCGGCAGAACACCCCGAGTGTCGCGTCCGACTCGGCGACCCGCAGGTCACACCAGAGCGCCAGCTCAAGCCCGCCCGCCACCGCGTACCCGGCGATCGCCGCGATCACCGGTTTGCTGAGCGTCATCCGGGTCGGACCCATCGGGCCGTCTCCCTCCGGCTCGACCCGGTTGCCGCTCGGCGTACCGATCGCCTTGAGGTCGGCGCCGGCGCAGAACGTGCCTCCGGCACCCCAGAGCACTGCCACCGCAGCATCCGGGTCGGCCTCGAAGGCCCGAAACGCGTCGGCCAGCGCCCGCGCCGTCGGACCGTCGACGGCGTTCCGAACGTCCGCCCGATCCAGCACCACAGTGGTGACCGCCCCGACCCGCTCCACCCACACACCCATCCCCCCAGCATCCCCCCAGCATCCCCGCCCCACCCCACCCCACCCCGCCCCGCCCTCGCTCACCCCCCGGTCCCCGTCGATCTTGCACTTTCTGTTGTCGGTTCGCGGATTATGTCCGGATCGTCGCCGCAGGAAGTGCAAGATCGACGACCGGAGGGGCGCGGGGCGGGGGGAGAGAGGGCGGGTGGTTGATTTGTTCTCGGCGACCGGTTTGCGACGGCGATCGCCGGGAAGTCGGTACACGTGCGAGCACTTTTGACGAAAGTTGAGCAGGACTCCCGGCTGGACCGCGCGGGTGACCGGCTGCAGAAGGTCGTCCTCGGGACGTTGCGTCCGCGCCGGTTGCGTGACCTGCTGCATGGGGTGACCCTCGGGCATCCGCTGCACCCGGCGATGGTGCAGGTGCCGGTCGGCGCGTGGATCAGCGCCGCGGTGCTGGACCTCATGCCCGGGCAGCGCCGCCCGGCCACCGTACTGGTCGGTCTGGGCACCGTCAGCGCGCTCCCGGCGGCGATCGCCGGTCTGAACGACTGGGCGGCACTGTCCCGGGACCAGCGCCGGGTCGGCCTGGTGCACGCCGCCGCCAACACCGTCGGCGTGACTCTCTACGCCGGTTCGTTGGCCGCTCGGCTGTCCGGTCGGTACGGCGTGGGACGTGCCCTCGGCTTCCTCGGGCTCTCCACGGTGAGCCTCGGGGCGTACATCGGGGGTCACCTCGCGTACAAGCAGGGGGCGCAGGTCAACCAGAGCGTCTCCGAGCTGCACCGGATGACCGATGGCTGGCACTCGCTCGCCGACATGGCGACGTTGCCGCAACGCACCCTGATCACCCGTGAGGTGGACGACGACATTTCGGTGATCCTCTACCGGCACGGTGACGAGGTGACGGTGATGTTGGAGCGCTGCCCGCACCAGAGCGGGCCGCTCGGCGAGGGCGAGGTGCAGGAGATCGACGGCCACGCCTGTGTGGTCTGCCCATGGCACGGCAGCGCGTTCCGGCTCAACGGTGGCGAGGTCGTGCAGGGGCCGTCCGGCAACGACCAGCAGGTCCTACCCACCCGGGTGCAGAACGGTGTGCTCCAGACCCGCCTGCCCTAACCCGCGCCGACCGGCCCCACGCTGACCCGCCCCGCGCTGACCGGCCCCGCGCTGACCGGCCCCGCGCTGACCGGCCCCGCGCTGACCGGCCCCGCGCTGACCGGCCCCACGCTGACCGGCCGCGCGTCCTGCCCGTTCGACCAGGACCTGGCCCGGGTGCATCTGGCGTCGGGAGGATACTCGCGCCGATGCTCCGAGCCTCGAAGCAGTTGCGCCTTCGACGCTGATGCCGGTGAGTCATATTTATGACCCACAGTCATCTCGCTCTCCGAAAAATTACTCCCGCCAGGCTCCCGCTGGCCGGCGTGCCCCGACCGGCGCGCGCACCATCGGTGCGAAGTGGAGGAACCGGTCCGGGCTGCGCTGATCAGCCGAACCGCCGGCCCGGCCTGCGGATGGCCAACCGACATCGACCCGACCGCAGTTGGGAGAGCGGGCCCGGGGTCGCCGGTCCGGTGGCGGTGTTCAGCCGGGTCGCCGGCCTGGCACCCGGCACACCCCGGCCCGAGTCTTGCGGAGCCTCCAGAGGGCGGCGGAGACACCAGGCGGAGACGCGGGGTCGTTCGGGCCGCTCAGGGGCGTCGGTGTCGGCCGACCGGCGGACCGTCCGGTACGGAGTCCAGGCCGTGTCCGCCGTCGAACAGCCCACCCTCGCCGCCAGCAGCAGCCCAGCCGTCATCCGCACTCCAGCCCTCGGCATTGGCGCTCGTCATCCCGCCGCCGCGGGACGTCGGGCCGCCGGAGAGAGCCATCCCGCTACCCGGGAACGCCGTACTACCGGGGAAAGCCATCCCGCTGCCGGCGGGTGCGGCCCCACTGCCAACAGGTGCAATCCCGCTACCGGTGGGTGCCGCGCTGCCCGCAGGCGCCATCCCGCTTCCCATGGGCGTCATTCCGCCACCGCGGTGTCCAAAGTCGTTCCCGTTTGGCGCCGCGGTGCTGGTCGGCGCCGCGGGAGCTTCGATGGCTGCCGCCGCCCGGCTGGCAGCCCACGCGGCCCCGCTCCCGGCCGCCCCACCACTGGCCCGCAGGCCCGCGCCACTGCTCCGGCCCGCACCTCCAGCGCTTCGGCCTGCTCCGCCCCGGGATGTGCGGGAGGAAGCGGCCAGCCGGGGAGCCGCGCCGGCGGTGGCTGGACGGCGGCGCAGCCCCAGGACTGCGCCGATCTGGGCGCCGACGATGCTCGCGACAGCCAGTACGGCGGAGACCGCCAGCGGGCGGTTCACCCGATCGGCGGCGCTGGCTCGGGCTGCGCCGACCGTCATCGCTGGTGGTTGGCCCGCTGACTCCGTACCGCTGGATGGTGCCGGGGTGGCGCGCGGCGGTGCGGCCCGCTCGGGCGCCGGTCGGGGCGCGGGCGGCTTCGGCGCCGCCGGACGGTCGACGAGCCGGCCGGTGGCGTGCTGCCGGGTCCCCTGGTCGGTGGCCTCCGTGGGCAGTCGGAGTAGTTGGCCGGGGCGGATCCGGTCCGGGTCGTCGAGCTTGTTCAGCTTGGCGAGTTGTCGGTAGTCGCCGAACTCGTCCAGGTACCGCTCGGCCACCTCTCCGAGGTAGTCACCTCGCGCCACCCGGTACACGGGTGCGGCCTCGTCCTTCGCCGCCGAACCGGCGGGGGCGGCGCGCCCGGTCCCGGCCATGCCGAACGGCCCGCCCTGCGCCACCGGCGCGGCGGTGTCCGGTGTGGTCATCGCGCGGGTCGGCGCGGCCACTGTGGTGACGGCCGTCGCGCTCGGACTCGCGTACACCGGAGTGCCGTAGACCGCCGCGGCGCTGGCGGCGGCCGGGCTGGCGATCAGGATCAGCGCGACCGAGCCGACCAGCGCGGCGGCTGCCTTCTGCTGGCGACCCATCCCGGGCAGCTTCGGCGCCGGCCGGCGCAGGGTCTGCGCGCCCAACTCGACGAGGACGGAGAAGGCGAACGTGGCCCAGCCGAACCAACCGGCCACCGCCAGCGCCCGCAGGAAGAGTTGACCGTCGTCCCGGCTGGTCAGCGCGGTGCCCACCTCGGCGATTGTGGGCAGGTGGTCGGGTAGCGGGTTGCCGGCGAAGGCGAGCAGCGCGATCGGCGCGCCAACCAGCAGCACCAGGAGCACGGCGAGCGCGCCGATGCCGGTGAGGATCCGTCCGGTCCGCCGTACGACGGACCCACCCGATACGGGCATGGCTGCCTACCTTCCTACGGTGTTGCGGTGATGGCACGCGCTGTCGCCTCGCCGGTGACGGTGACCGCCTTGTCCTGAACGAACGGTCCGATCATCGAGCGCTGGTAGGTGATGGAGACGGTCACCCGGATCAGGAGTTCCCCGTCGACCTCCGGGAAGTCGACGGTGTGGCCGGAGGTCTTCACCGCCGCCAGGTAGTGGGCGACCGCCTTGCGTGCCTCCGGCTCGTCGATCCGCTTCGGCCCGCCCTCGATGGCGGTGGCCCGGTCGATGGCCTGGCCGCCGGCCCGGGCTGCCTCGGCGGCCAGGTTCTGGGCGCGTTGCAGCGTGCGGAGCTGCCCGGCGCCGTCGAAGGAGAGACCGATGATGGCCAGTACGCCGACCATCGTCACTGCGAGGAAGATGCTCACCCGGCCGTGCTCACCCGCCGGTGAGAACCTGACGGTCGACGTGGTGGCGGTCATTGCCGGCCCCGGTAACGGTCGAGTGGGGAGGTGAACTCCACTGTGATGAGCCGTTCACTCTTCATTCCGGGCAGGATGTCGAGCGTGATGTCCTTGTAGGACACCCGGCAGCTGATCGTCACGGTCACCGTGGCGTCCGTACCGACCGAGCTGCGGAAGGCGTCGGCGAAATCAGCGTCGTGGCTGCCCACCGTTGCGCTGAACGTGGGGTGCAGGGCGTTGGCGCAGACCAGGCCGTGCCAGTCCAACTGCTTCTGGGCGGCCTCCACCGCCTTCTTCTCAGCGGTGTCGGCATCCCGGGAGATCGAGGCGGCCCGCGCCGCGTCGTGCGCGGCCGCGTCCAGCGCCTCCGCGGCGATCGCGGTACGCCCCACCACACCGGCCAGCACCATCAACGCGATGAACGCGGGCGCGAGCACCGCCACCTCGATGGAGACCGAGCCACGCTCGGCGGTACGGGTCACGGCGGGGTCACCCTCTCCACAGTTCCGTGCGCGGTCTGCTGAATCGCGAAGTCCACGCCCGGCACCACGGACAGGGACCGGCCGCTCACCGTGCAGGTCACCTCGGTCGCGGTGGTCTCGCAGGTCGGGCCGCCCTTGTCCCAGCCCACCAGCCAACCGCCGGCGGCCTTCAGGAAACCGGAGGCGCTGGCCACTCCGGCACCCTTGCCCGCCTGGTACGTCCGCTGCGCGTTGACGCCACTCTGCGCGGCGTGCAACGCGGTGGAGCGGGCCAGGAAGACGGCTGCGACCTGGATCGAGGCGAAGAGCAGCACCAGGATCAGCGGCATCATCACGGCCAGTTCCACCGGGTTGGCACCCCGCTCGCGGTCGCCGGCCGCGAGGCGGCGCCGAGCGGCGTTCACCGCTCGGCTCCACCTCGGGTACGCGGCTCGGCGCATCCCGGCTACTTCGGGACCGTGTAATTCGGGATGCCGTTCATCCAGCCCCTGGCCTTGGTCAGGGCCAGGGCGGTGACGGCCATCGCGACGGCGACCAGGCCGGCGATGATCACCGTGGTGGGCACCGGGCTGTCGCCGCGCTCACCGTCGCGGCGTAGCTCGGCCAGGCGCGTCGTCACCACGACGTGCAGGTAGCTGAGGATGGACATGGCGTGCTCCTTCAGGGATGGGGGTCAGACACGGGCGATGAACGGATAGAGGACGAACCCGAGCAGCACGAAGACGAGCAGCGCGCCCGGGATGTCGAGCTTGCTGGTGATCCCCTCGGCGCGGGTGAGGTTGTCGGTACGGATCTGGTCGCGCAGCGAGTCGGCCCGGCTGCGCAGGGTCTCGTGCACCTGCGCGCCCTCGCTGCCGGAGGAGCGCATGATCGCGCCGACGTCGCCCAGCTCGGGAATCCCGATCTTGTCCGCGAGGTCGCGCAGCTCGTCCCAGGGCGCGTGCATCTGCATCTGGGCGATCCGCAGCGACTCCTGGAGCCTGTCGAACACCCACCCGTCGCAGACCGCAGCCGCCCGCTCCAGCGACTGCACCGGCCCGTGCGCCGCCGAGAGCTGCAATGCCACCAGGTCGAGGTAGGCGCAGACCGCCTGGCGGAACTCGTCGCGGGCGGCGGCGGCCTTGGTCAACACGGCGCGGTGCGCCAACAGGCCGGCGAGCAACGCCAGGCCGAGACTGACGAGCACTGGCACGACAAGCGGGAACGAGATGCCGAACGCCCACAGGACGACCCCGAGCAATGTCGGAGTGGCCAACCCGATGAGCGCGGACACCAGGACCGACAGGGCGTACTGCTCGGAAGTCTGACCGATCAGGGCGAGTTGCAGCTGCGGTGGCCGCAACCAGCGCGACATCCCGGTCAGCCAGTCGAGTCGCCGGGTTGCGGGCGTGGCCACCCGGCCGTTGCCCGGCGGCTGGTGAAGTCGGCGCAGCGCCGGCCCGAGCGCCGGTGTCGCCGGCACCAACTCCCGCACCACCAGGAACACACCCAGGCCGACCATTGCGCCACCGCAGACCGCGAAGGCCAACTGCCAGTTCATGATCACGGGAGCCGCCCTTCGTTGGCGACTGCCGGGCTTCGCCGCGCTGTGCTCACGCGATCACCTCGGCTGGGTCGGGCGCCGGCAGGAACCGGGCCGGCCGTTGCGGCTGACTCATCGACCGCACCCAGGCCAGCAGGCCGATGAAGGCGGCGCCGAGAGCCGCCATGATCACCTGGCCGACGGGTGTGCCGTACGGCTTGATGTACTCGGTGTTGATCAGCCCGTACGCCAGGGTCGCCAGGGTCATGCCGGTGAGAAAGCGGACCGCGAAGCGGGGCTGGGTGCGCTTGGCCTCGACCTCCCGGCGGGTGGCCACCTCGGAGGACGCCGCGCCCGCGATGGAACCGAGAACGTCACCGAGGCGTTCACCCCGGTCCGACAGGTGCAGGATCAGCGCCGCGACCACCTGGTCGCAGACCGGGTCGGCGATCTCGTCGGCGAACGCCAGCAACGCGGAGCGGGCCATCCAGCCGGCCTGCAGACGGGCGGCGAGCAGCCGTACCTCGTCCTCGATGCCGGGCGGGACGCTGCCGATCGTGCCGATGATCGACTGTTGGAGCCCCTGCCCGGTGCCGGAGACGTCCTTGAGCCGGCGGGTCCACTCGCCGACCGCCTCGATCCGGGCGATCGCCCGCTGTTCGGCCTTGCCCACCCCGAACAGCCACGGGGTGCCGGGCACCGCCACCGCCACCAGCAGACCTACCACCGGCAGCCCGGTCAGCAGAAACGCCAACGCACCAGCGGCCAGCGCGACGATCAGCAGGGCCTGGTAGCTGCGCTGCTCGGTGGGCGTGCTGCCCGGACCGCGCCACAGCCGGCCCAGCCCCGGCCCACTGCCGGGGCGTGGCCCGGGCGGCCGGCGGGTGCCGATCAACGCGACAACGGCCAGCAGGATCCCCGCCACACAGGCGGCGCCGGAAACAACCGCGATCAACTCCAGGCTGCCGAGCATCAGGTCACCGCCGGGCCAGTCGGGTCTGCCGTGGCCGCCGCCAGGCACCGGCACCGGCCTCGACCCACCTGGTCAGCAGCCGCGCGTCGTACCCGACCCGCAGCAACTGGTCGCGGACCCGCTCGGGCAGGTGCCGGGGGACAGCGCGACCGTCCGGGCCGGGCCCGAAGACCGTGGTGGTGGTGATCCGACCGGCTTCGCCGGCCCCGATCACCTCCTCCACCTGGGAGACGAACCGGTGCTTCCGCCCGCCGATCGCGGTCTCGTCCTCGACGGTGACGTAGACGATCAGGTCGAGCGCGTTGCCGGCCATCCGGCGAGCCTGGTCGACTGTCATCTCGCGGCCGTGTGCCAGGGCCAGCTCGACGATCCGTTCACCCACCCCGGCGGCGGTACGGGCGTGGATGGTGCACATCGACCCCCGGCTGGTGGTCATCGCCTGGAGCATGGGCACGATCTCCCGGGACCGCACCTCACCCACGATGATCCGCAGGACGCCCATCCGCAGCGACAGCGGGATCAGGTCGGCGATCGTCACCTCACCGGCCGGGCGGCCGTCGAAGCCGCGTTCGCCGTGGCCCTCCCGGGCCTCGAAGCTCATCACCGCGCGATGCCGCTCCCGGCGCTGGGCCGGGAGCAGTTCCCGACTCTCCTCCAGCAGCACGTACGGCTCGTCGGGTGGGATCTCGCTCATCAGCGCCCGGATGACGGTGGTCTTTCCGGCGCCGGCCAGCCCGGCGACCATGATGTTGAGACCGGCGCGCATCGCCGCGCGGAGGAAGTCGCGCAGCAGCGGGTCGATCATCTCGTCGAGGTCACCTCGGGCGCCCGCGAGGTCGTCGAGGCTGACGTCGAGGGTGTTGTGCTTGCGGATGACCGCGTACGGGCGATGGCTGACCAGGAACACCGCGGCCAGCCGGCTGCCGTCGGGGAGTTGCAGGTCGAGGGTGGGCTTCACTGTGGAGAGGGAACGCTCGGTGGCGCCCGCCCGGCGGGCCGCCGCCTGGAGGATCTCCACCAGTTCGGCGTCACTGTCGGCGATCGGCTCGGCCCAGTCGACCCCACCGCCGTGCCGGGTGATGCGTACCTGGTCACAGCCGAGGATGTGCACCTCCTCGATGGTGTCGTCGACGAGGAGGGTCTGTAGCCGGCCGAGCCCGACCAGTTCGGCGGTGACCTGGTCGAGCAGCAGACGTTCGTCGCCGGCGGCCATTGGAGTGCCGGCCCGGCGCACCGAGTCCGCGTAGGAGGCGACGACGGTGACGGCGAGTCGGGCCCGCTCGGTGTCCTCCTCGTCGACTGTGAACTCCCGGCCGCGCTGCCAGAGGGTGAGGCGTTCGGTGAGTTCCCGGCGCAGCTCCCGGACCACCTGGAAGTCCATCCGGGGTCGGGGCGGTGACTGCGGCGGCGGGGTGGCCGCGGGCTGCGGCTGCGGCCCGGGCTGCTGGTGCCGGCCGTTCGATGCGGCCAGGGGTGCCGCGGTGGAGGTCACGCCCGGTGGCTGTTGGCGGGGGTCGGCGGAGACCGGCTCAAACCGCATCCGGCACCCCCTGCTGCACTGGCCACGCCAACCGGGCCCGCCGCCGCTCCAGGAGGGCCCCGACCGGAACCTCCAGCGCGGCCGCCGCGCGCATCAGCGGCCGTCCGGCCCGGACGGTCCCACCCAGGGCGAGCACCCCGGCGGTACGCGGATCGTGCGGGAGCCGTGCGATGACTGGCAGTTTCAGGGCGCGACTGATCTCGGCCCGCCCGTGCCCGTCACCGACGAGCAGCAGCCGCAGGGTGCCCGGAGGCACCCGGTGTTCGGCGAAGTCCCTTTCGACAGCGGTGACCACCGCGCGGGTGCCGGAGAGATCCGGTAGGTGCGCCCGGGTCACCAGCAGCACCACCGAGGCGGCCCGCAGCACCGGCCACGGCGGCCCGGTCACGTGCAGCCGGCCACAGTCGACGAGGACGTCGTAGCCGGGGGTGCCACGGTCGAGGGCGTCGAAGTAGTCGGCGAAACGCTGCCAGAGCGGGGTGACGCTGCCACCCTGGGTCGGGTCGACGAGGCCGGGCAGCAGCAGGCGTTCCCGGCGGGGTGCGTCCAGGTCGACAAGTTGCGACCAGAACGCGGTCTCCAGGTTGCCGTCGCGCAACTCCCCGACGGCCAGCTCTCCGATGCCACGCGGGCCGTCCAGTTGGCCGCCGAGGTATCCGGCGAGGATCGAGCCGCCGGCCGGGTCGCACTCGGCGACCACCAGCCGCCGGTGCCAGGCCAGCGCGCAGGCGAGCGCCGAGGTGGTGACGCCGGGCGAACCCTTCGCGGACACCAGCGCGATGATCGCCATGCTCAGGCCGCCTCGGTCAGCACGACGGCGAGTCGTTCCTCTGCGGCGAGCGCCACCACGGCGGGTACGTCGCGGGTGAGCAGCGCAAGGTAGAGCACCTTGTCGTCGTTGGCCGGGCTGACCATGTCGATGACGACGGCCGCGAACCGGGTGCTGGCGGCGGGTGCGTCCGTGTCGGCATCGCTGTCCGGGGTGCTGACCAGCAGGACCTTGTCGCCGGGGTGCAGGTCGCGGGCCGGCACCTGGGCGGTCTTCAGGCCGAGCGCGATCTGCTGCTGGCCGGGCCCGAGTAACGGATCATCGGTGACCTGACCCAGGGTGAGAAGCGTGCCCGGAAGCAGCGCGACAGCCGCCCGTTTTCCGACCACCTCGTCGATCCGGGTGGCGGGCACCGGGCGCAGCCCCTGGCCGCCGGCGACCTGCACGGTGACCAGGTCGGCGGCGCTGATCTCACGGCCCACCTCGACCGGTCGGGCCACCGCCAGGTAGCTGCCGGTGGCCCGCACGGAGGTGACAGCGAACGCCGCGCCCAGCCCACCCAGGGCGATCAGGAGGACGGCGAGCCCGAGGAGCCCGGGACGGACCCGGCGCTGTCGGACCACTGTGGGCGGGTTGACGGGCGCGTCGACCGCGGGGGTCCCGTTTCGCGTCGCGAGGCTCATCTGGTGACCACCTGGAGTTCGTTGATCTGGATCGGAACGATGCCGCTGTTTCGGGTCACCAGAATTTCTCCGCTCTCGCCACCGCCTCGCCAGGTCACCGTCCAGTACGTGGTGGCGGTGACGTCGTACGTGCCGGCCTTCTGGTAGCCGTTGTCGTAGCCGCAGTCCGGTGAGGTCCTGCCCGCCCGGTCGCCCTTCGGGTCGTACCTGGTGCCTTCGTCAGGGCAGGTGACCTTGTCGCCGTTGCCCATGTCCCAGACGATCCGGGTGACCTCGGCGGTGATCTCGACGGTCAGGCCACGGTCGGTTGCCTTGGCGCCGATCGGGCCGAAGTATTTGGTGTTCTTCTCGGACCACATCCACACCGGCAGGCCGACCAGACCGGGGCCGACGCGCTTGCGAGGCGCGACGCCCAGCGGGGCTGGCAGCAGCTTGATGGACGCGAGAGCGCGACGGGCCAGCTCCTCCGGGTTGGGGGGCGCCCCGAAGCCGGCCGGCGGTTCGTCCAGCAGCACCTCGCTCTGGCTGCCGAGGTCGCCGCCGTTGCACGTCCTCACGTACCACTGCTGGCCGTCGGGGGCTTCGGGCTGCGGCTGTTCCAACTTGTAGTAGCAGCCGTCACCACTGTTGAACCAGCCCAGGAACTCGTCGTAGCAGGGGACGACGCGCCCGGCCCACCGGCAGGTGCCGCCACCGCCACCACCACCGCCGTCATCGTCATCGTCGTCACCGCCGCCGCCGGGATCGCCCGGGTTGCCGGGTTCGTCGTCCCAGACGCTGCAGTCGGGCTGGGCCGGCGGGCAGCCTGCCCCCGGGTCGGCGCGCTGGGCGGCGGCCGGCACTGTCGCGCCGACCACCAGCAGCAGCGCGAGGCCGACCCCGGCGAGCGCTCGTCGGGCACCCCTTCCGTGGTGGCTCAGCACGGCTGGTCCCGGTGGGTCGCACCCGAGTTGATCAGCCAGCGGCCGTCGGGATAGCGGGTCGCGGTGGCGGTGGAGAGGTGTCTCCCGCCACCACTGCCCGGGACCGGGCGCTTGTTCTTGGCGTAGACCAGCCGGTAGGCGGTCGTGTCGAGGCAGTCCTGGATCTCCACGGTGGCCGGCTTCGCGTCCAGGCTGACGGCGATCACGGTCGGGTCGGACTTCAACGTCCCGGTACGCATGGCGCCGTGCTCCTTAGCGTCGCGAATGGACAATTGGACCCGAGTGAGAAGCGGATCACCGAGAAACCGGGACAGTTCCGGCGCGCGAGGATCACTGCGCAGGCCCGCCGTGCGGGAGGCCGCGAGATACCCGGAGTACGCGTCAAGTGCCGCTTTTTCGGCGGCGCGACGGTCGACATCGGAGGTGATCCGGCGGTCGTCGTCACGGGCTGCCGTCGGTCGTTCGACCGCTTCCCGTCCGCTGGCGCAGGCGGTGACCGGCATCGCCGCCACGGCTGCCAGCAGGCAGATCGCCGCTCTTCTGAGCTGCCGTCCGCGCACCGTCGAGCCTCCTCGTGGTCGCCCGGGGCGGTGACGGGTCCACCGACGCCGGGCATGCGGAAGCGCGCCCGGATCAGCACATCCGGAGCCGTTCATTGCGCTTCTGCATTCACCGTTACGGATCTTTTACTAATGTGGGGTCCTGTGTCGCCGATGGTGAAGGTGAGGCTTGCATCGCACTCAAGGGGCGAGCATAGGCTGACGCTCGCCGATGCAACAGAGGCAATTCAAGTGAACACTGTGCGTGATGAGAGGTGGTGGTAGAGGGTGTCCACACCTCGACCGGAGCAATGGTGGAGCGAACTGTCGTTATTGATGGGATGGCGGGGTGCCTGGTCAGGCCAGGCGGCTGTGGGAAGCGCCCCCGGAGGCTCGAATGGGCAGGTCGCTTTCTGCACCATCCGCCACACCAGAGCGAGTGCCCGGTCACGATCCGTGTTCAGCGTCGCGGAGGAGTGCTTCACCGCAATGGAGGTGACATGGCGCTGACCGGCCCCCCAGCGGCCGTCCCCGGCCGGGAAGACCCGCCCGATCGGAGGCCGGCACCCCCGCCGTCCGGCGGCACGCGGGAACCCGCCCCTCCGCCACTAGAACGACACGCGGGGCCCGGCTCGGCGGGGACGCACAACCGGCTCTCGACGCTGTTGGCGGTCCTCGCGATCAGCCCGCTGATCCGGTTGGCCGCGCTGCGCTACGCCGTACCCTCGGGCCTGCCCAGCCGCGGCGGCTGCGACGCCTGCGGCGCGCCGATCGGCCTGACCCGACCCTGGCCGGCGTTGGGCCCGGCGGCCCGGTGCGGTCGCTGCCGGGCCCGGGTTGGCCCACCGCCGGGCATCGTCGAACTGGTCGTGCTCGCGGCGGCGGTGCTGCTGGTGGTCGCCGGTCCGTCCGGCGGGGCGTTGCCGGCGCTGATCTGGTGGCTCGGCTGGACGATCCCGGCGATCCTCGTCGACCTGGCCGTGCACCGGCTTCCGGACCGGCTCACCCTGCCCGCGGCAGCCGGAACCTGGCTGCTGCTCGGTGTGGCCGCGCTCGACGCCGACCCGGGGCACTGGCTGCGCGCCGTTCTCGGCGGCACCGGGCTGGCGCTCTTCTTCGCCAGCACCGCGCTGCTGCTCGGCCGGCGTGGCTTCGGGCTCGGCGACGCGAAGCTGGCACTCAGCGTCGGCGCGCTGCTCGGCTGGTACGGCTGGCCGGTGCTGGTGTTCGGGCTGGTGCTCACCTTCGGGCTCTCCGCGCTGGTGAGTCTGGGCCTGCTGGCCACCCGCCGTGCCAACTGGAGCACCCACCTGCCGTTCGGCCCGTTCCTCCTGCTCGGCACGACGACCGCCCTCCTCCTGGCGACCTGACCCGCCCGCCCCCGCGAGCGTCAGGGGCGGGAACGGCTGGCCAGTTTGGGGGCCGGGCTGTCGGTGCGGTTGGCCCGGCGGCGGAGCACCTCACTGGTCGGGCGGGCCAACAATGGATAGACCACCACCACGACCAGGGCACCGAACAGCACGCCCGCGATCACGTCGTGCGGGTAGTGCACGCCCACGAAGACCCGGGAGAAGGCGCCGAGCGCGGCCAGCGGCAGTGCGATCAGGCCGAGTCGGCGGGAGAGCAGCAACGTGGTGACCGCCAGCGCACCGGCGATGGTGGCGTGGTTGCTGGGGAACGACCAGTCGCCCGGAGGTGGGCAGGCACCGGCGATGATCTGCTGGGTGATGGTTCGGCAGGGGCGATCCTCGTCGACCACGGTCTTGAGGAACTCGCTGCCGGCGTACGCCAGGATGGCCGGCACGGGCGCGATCAGGGCGAGCGCCCGGTCGTGCGGTCCGCCGGACCGGCGGCTCAGCGCGGCCATCAGCAGCAGCGCGCCGAGGAGCAGGATCACCCCCTCGGTGGCGTGTCCGACGAACCACTGCACCGGCTCTGGGCTGCCGGCGGCGGCGTCGACGACGTCGCTGTACCACTCGGCGCTGATCTCCGGAACGTCAACGCTGCCGTTGTCGACCATGCATCACCTCACTCCACGTTCATACCGCGTTCACCTCGAGGCCACCCTAGGAACGGGGAAGCGGGCACCGCTCCTGTCGAAGGTCGGGCGGCCCGCACGACGTTCGTCCAGGGTTCGCACAGCCGGCCCTGGTTGGCTGTGGGAGACATCGCCATCGACAGGAGGCCTCGTGCAGACCGGTTCGGCCACCGATCAACAGCACTCCACCGACGCGACGGCGGAGGATGAGACCTGGCGGATCCGGCGTACGGAGGCTGACCTGGACCGGCTCGGCGAGACCGAGTCGATCTTCGCGTTGGGTAACGGGTGGATCGGGTGGCGCGGCGTTCTCGACGAGGGTGCCCCGTGTGGGATGCCGGGCAGCTACGTCAATGGTTTCCACGAGCGGCGCGAGCTGAGCTACCCCGAGGAGGGGTACGCGTTTTCGCCGGCCAGCGACACTGTCATCAGCGCACCGAACGCCGCACTGATCAGGCTCTGGGTCGACGACGAGCCGCTGGATCTGCGGACCGGGACGCTCCGTACCCACGAACGGGTGCTCGACCTGCGGTCCGGCGTGTTGCGCCGGGAGACCGAGTGGTTGTCACCGGCCGGGCGGGGCGTCCGTATCCGCAGCACCCGGTTGGTGTCCCTGCCGCGTCGCCCGGTGGCCGCCGTCCGGTACGAGGTCGAGCCGTTGGACGCCGCCGTCGAGCTGCGGGTCTGCTCGGATCTGCTGGCCAACGAGAAGGTGCCGGAGCGTTCCGACGATCCTCGGGCCGCCTCGGTGCCCACCGACCCTCTGACCGCCGAGACGTACCGGGCGACCGGCCTGGACGGTGTGCTCGTGCACCGCACCGAGCGCAGCGGCCAGCGCGTCGCGGTCGCGGTCAGCCACCTGGTGGAAGGGCCGGGCACGGCGAGCACCACTGGTGACTCCACCCCCGACCGGGTACGGCTGACAGTGACGGGTCGCCTGCACCCGGGGGAGCGGTTACGGCTGACGAAGTTCGCCGCCTACGAGTGGGCGGCGATCGACGCGACGCCCGCCGACGAGCTTGCCGCGCTGGTCAGCGCCGAGGCGGACGCAGCCCGCGCGGACGGCTTCGACGCGCTGCTCGCCGACCAGCGTGCCGCCCTGGACGCGGCCTGGCAGGTCGCCGACGTGCAGCTCGACGGTGATCGGGAGCTGCAGCAGGCCGTTCGGTTCGCGATGTTCCACCTGATCCAGGCCGGCCGTCCGGACGCCGACCGGACCATCTCGGCCAAGGGGCTGACCGGAAACGGCTACGACGGGCACGTCCTCTGGGACACCGAGAGTTACGTCCTGCCGGTCCTCACCTACCTGGCTCCGGCGGTGGCCCGCTCGGCGTTGCGCTGGCGGCACGCCCACCTTCCCGAGGCGCGGGAACGGGCCGCCGAGCTGCGGTTGACCGGCGCGACCTTCCCGTGGCGCACCATCGGTGGTCGGGAAAGTTCCGGTTACTGGCCGGCGGGCACCGCCGCGCTGCACGTCAACGCCGACATCGCCGACGCGGTACTTCGTTATGTGGCGGCCACCGACGACCGGCGGTTCCTGGCCGAGGTGGGGCTGGAGCTGCTCGTGGAGACCGCCCGGCTCTGGCACGGCTTCGGCCACTGGTCGGGTGTCGGCGAGTTCCACCTGCACGGGGTGACCGGCCCGGACGAGTACGCCGCGCTCGTCGACGACAACGTCTTCACGAACCTGATGGCCAAGCGCAATCTGCGCGGCGCGGCGGACGCCGCCGAGGGGCATCCCGAGCTTGCCGACCGGCTCGGCGTGGACCGTGACGAGGTGGCCGGCTGGCGGGCCGCCGCCGACGCGATGGCCGTCCCGTACGACAGCGAGCGCGGGGTGCACCAGCAGGCCGCCGGGTTCACCGCCCAACCGGAGTGGAACTTCGCGAACACCGGCGACGACGACTACCCGCTGCTGCTGCACTTCCCGTACCTGGAGCTGTACCGCAAGCAGGTGGTCAAGCAGGCCGACCTGGTGCTGGCCATGCAGCTCTGCCCCGGCGAGTTCACCGCCGACGAGAAGGCCCGCAACCTGGCCTACTACGAGGCCCGCACGGTTCGCGACTCGTCGCTGTCGGCGGCCCCGCAGGCAGTGCTGGCCGCCGAGGTCGGGCACCTGGATCTGGCGTACGACCTGTTCGCCGAGTCGGTCCTCCAGGACCTGGCCGATCTGGGCGACAAGACCGCCGACGGGTTGCACCTGGCGTCGCTTGCCGGCGCGTGGCTGGCGTTGGTGCAGGGCTTCGGTGGGCTGCGCGACGACCGGCGGGTGTTGTCCTTCGACCCCCGACTGCCGCGACGGGTCGACCGACTGGCGTTCAGCCTCCGCTGGCGCGGCCACCGGCTGCGGGTCACGTTGACGCCGGCCGAGGCCCGTTACGAGCTGCCCGACGCCGCCGGAGATGCCGAGGTCGAGCTGTGGCACCACGGCGACTCGCTGCGGGTCACCGGCGCCGAGCCGGTCACCCGGCCGATGCCGCCGGTGCCCGATCCCGGCCCGGAACCGGAGTCCCCGCCGGGCCGCCGCCCCTCCCGCCGGTCGGCCGCCTGAGCGCCTGCACCGGTTCAGGTCGGGACGGGACCACCGGCCATCCGCTCGCGCACGGCCTCCAGCGCCTCAAAGGCGTACGCCCAGTTGTGGCACTTGAAACTGCGCAGGCCGTCGATCGCCGTGTGACAGTCGGAGCAGCGCACACCGGCGATGGCATCGGGGATCTCGGTGTTGACGTACTTGCGCTCACCGAGGATGACCGTGGCGATCATGGCCTTGTCGTGCAGGCCGGACAGCGCCGACGCGACGATGTCGTACCAGGTGACCCGCCGGCCGCACTTCGGGCAGTCTGGTTCGTCGCCGCTGACCCAGAGGGGGGCGCCGATGCTGCGCGCCGGCATCCCGAGGAGTTTCTCCAGCCGCCGGACGTCCGACTCGGGGGTGGTCCAGCGTTGTCGGCCGGGCAGTGATGCGGGCGAGTCGTACACCGCGCGGAACAGGTCGTGGTCGACCTGCACTGTCTCGCGCTGAGCGGTCATCAGCGTCCCTCCTCGTTGAGTCGGTGCCCCCACCGTGGCCAGCGGTGACAGTGGGCGCAGCCGGATCAACGACACGAGGGGCCGGCAGGTCGTCGGCCCCGACGCCGACTCCGCTTTCGCCCCCGGTGGCCGGCATTCGGTGGTACGACGGACGCAGGGCGTGCGTCGGCGGGAGGAGCGCCGATGGCGAGCAGACCCGAACGGTTGCTGCGGGGTGACGACTCGTCGCTGAGCGCCTCGTTCCTGGAGCTGTTCTTCGACCTGGCGTTCGTGCTCGCCCTCAGCCAGTTGGCCGCCCACCTGCTGGACGATCTCAGCCTGGCCGGCGCGCTGCGTACCGCAGTGCTGTTGGCGGGGGTCTGGTGGATCTGGGTGACCACCACCTGGTTCGCCGACTGGTACGACCCGGATAGCCCGGCGGTGCGGTGGCTGCTCGTCGGCGCTGCGCTGGGCAGCCTGCTGGCCGGGGTGGCGATCCCGCAGGCGTTGGACGGGCGGGGCCTGCTCTTCGCCGGCGCGTACGTCTCGGTGCACATCGCCCGGGGTGTGTTTGGCGCTCTCGCGCTGCGCGGTCACCCGCGGCAGCGCCGGTCGGTGCGCATCCTCTGCTGGTTCAGCGTCTCCGCCGTACCGTGGTTGGCCGGTGGGTTTCTGCCGCAGTGGCGGGTGCCGCTCTGGCTGCTCGCCCTCGCCATCGACCTCACCGGCCCGCGACTTCGCTGGCCCACTCCGGGGATGGGTCGGGCCGGGCGGAAGGAGTTGCACCTTTCCGGCGAACACTTCGCCGAGCGGTACCAGCAGATAATGATCATCGCGCTCGGCGAACTCGTCCTGGTCGCCGGCCTCTCGTACGCGGGCACCGATCTGCACCTTCCGCAGACTGTCGCGTTCCTGTTGGTCTTCGCCACCGCCGTACTGATCGGTCTGCTCTATGTCACGCCCGCCGGTCAGCACCTTGGCCCAGCCATCGAACGCGCCGATTCGGCGCGTCTCGGCACCATCAGCGGTTATCTGCACCTGGTGATGATCGCCGGGCTGGTGGTCACCTCCGTCGGCGCCGAGCTGAGCATCACCCACCCCCTGCGGACCGGGGACACGACAGCGGTAGTGGTCATTCTGAGCGGGCCGTCGCTGTTCCTCGCCGGGCGGATCCTCTTCTCGGCGGCGATCCACGGGCGACTCTCCTGGCCGCGGGTCGCCGCCCTCTTCGTGCTTGCCGGTGCGGCGGGCGTCCTGCGGATGCCGCTGCTGGTGGTGAGCGCGGTCGCCACCGGGGTGGCGCTCGTCGTGGTCGTCCTGGACCACGCCGGGATCGGCTCCTACCGGCACCGGGCTGGCGCGTAGCCGATATACCTGACTAAAGTCAGGTATATGGAACCGGCTCTCATCGCCGCCGTACGGCGGTTCAACCGGACGGTCACCCAACGGGTGGGTGCCCTCGACGACGAGTACATGGCCCAGGGGCGCCCCCTTGGGCAGGCGCGACTGCTCCGGGAGATCGGCCCCGCCGGCGCCGAGGTGGCCGCGCTCCGAGCCCGGCTCGGCCTGGACTCCGGACACCTCAGTCGACTCCTGCGCACCCTCGAGAACGACGGCCTCGTCACCGTCGGACCCGTCGACCGCACCGGCGGCGACGGCCGGGTACGCGTCGCCACGCTCACCGACGCCGGCCAGACCCAGTGGGCGGACCTCGACCAGCGGTCGGACGAACTCGCCGCCTCGATCCTCGAACCGCTCACCGCAACCCGCCGCGAACGACTCGTCACCGCCATGGCCGAGGTCGAACGGCTGCTCATGGGCTCGATGGTCGTCATCGAACAGTGCCCGCCGAGCGACAGGCGAGCCCGCGCGTGCCTGCGGGCCTACGTCCGCGACATCGCACGACGATTCGACGGCGGATTCGACCCCGCACTGAGCAAACCGCTCCCCGACGAAGCGCTCGTCCCGCCCAACGGGGTGCTCCTGCTCGCCACCCTCAACAGCGAACCGATCGGCTGCGGCGCTGTCAAACTGCACCCCGGCGCGCCCGCCGAGGTCAAGCGCGTCTGGGTGGCCGACACCGTCCGTGGGCTCGGTGTCGGGCGGCGGCTGCTGGGCGAGTTGGAACGGCACGCCGCCGAGAGTGGCGCGACAGCGGTCCGGCTGGACACCAACCGCGACCTCACCGAGGCGATAGCCCTCTACCGGGCGACCGGTTACCGGGAGATCGAGGCGTACAACACCGAGCACTACGCCCACCACTGGTTCGAGAAGCAGCTCAGTCGTTTGGTCAGCCCTTCACCGCCCCCGCGGTGAGTCCCTCGGTCAGGAAGCGCTGCCCGAGGGCATACATGATCACCACGGGGATGCTGACGAGCAGTGACGCCGCGGCGAGTTGTCCCTGCGGAACGACGTCCCCGGCGATCATCGACTGCATCCCCACCGGAAGCGTCTTGTACTCGTCCTTGGTGATGAACACGAAAGCGAAGAGGAACTCGTTCCAGGCGTTGGTCAGGGTGAAGAGCGCTACCGCCAGCAGCCCTGGCTTCGCGAGGGGCAGCACCACCCGGCCGAACGCCTGGATGCGGCTGCAACCGTCGACGAGCGCGGCCTCCTCCAACTCGATGGGGATCGACGAGAAGTACCCGACGAGCAGCCAGGTGGCGAACGGCAGTGTGAAGGTCGGGTACGTCACCACCAGGGACCACAACGAGTCGGTGAGCCGGGCACCGATGAGCATCTGGTACAGCGGGATGAACAGCAGCGCGCCCGGCATCACATAGGTGAGCAGCACCGTGACGGTGAAGCCCTGCGCACCCCGGAACCGCAGCCGGGCCAGCGCGTAACCCGCCAGGGCGGCGCAGACCAGTGCCACCGCCGTGGACGCCGCCGACACCAGCAGGGTGTTGAGGTACCAGCGGCCGAACGGTTGGTTGTCGAAGAGGGCGCCGAACTGCTCGAGGGTCCACGGCGTCGGCCACAGGTCGTCGGTCCGCATGACGACCTGACCCTCGGACTTGAAGGCCGTGACGGCGATCCAGTAGAGCGGGCCCAGCACGAAGAAGAGCAAACCGGCCAGCGCGACCCAGGACCCCACGCCCGACACGGCTGACGACGACCTCCGGCCTCCCCGGGACTGGAGGGTCGAGACCACCCGGCCGACCGCAGCCGCGATCAGCAGGATCACCCCGAGGACCACAGCCGCCTTCCAGAAGATCTGCGGCGACGCCCAGGCCAGCAGGCCGGTGACAAGTGCGGCGACGACCCACGGCAGTGCCCGTCGCGCCGTCCCGGCCCATCGTCGCGTGCCGACCCAGCGCGCTGACCGTCGTCGTCGGGGCAGTTTGATCGTGCTGTCCTGGCGCAACAACCGGACCAGGACGAACACCAGCCCGCCGATGATCGGCAGCATGACGAGCGTGACTGCCGCACCCGCGCCGTACTGGAGTTGCAGGATCGCCTTCGAGTAGGCGACGAGCACGTACGGCGCTGTCACGTCACCCGGGCCGCCCTGCGTCAGCAACCACACGAGGTCGAAGTTGTTGAACGTCCAGATCGACGACAGGGTCACCGTCACGGTGATCACGTGGCGCAGTCCGGGCAGTGTCACGTTGGCGAACCGCTGCCACGACGAGGCGCCGTCGATCGTCGCCGCCTCGTAGAGGTCGGCCGGGATGGCCTTCAACCCGGCCAGGAAACAGACGGTGAAGAACGGCACCCCCTTCCAGACGTTCACGAGGATCACCGACGGCATGGCCAACGACGGGTCGGACAGCCAGCCCGCTGGCCAACTGTCCACCAGGTGGGCGCTGGCCAGCAGCGGGCCGATCCCGGTGGCGGTGAGCAGTGTGTTGACGCTGCCGAAGATCGGGTCCAGCAGCGCGCGCCAACTGAAAGCGGTCACCACCGTCGGGACCACCCACGGCACCAGCAGCAACCCGGCCAGCACGGCCCGCCCGCGGCGGCGATGGTGCAGCAGCAGAGCTGCCGCCAACCCCAGAACGACCTTGAAGATCTCGGCGTACGCGGTGAAGACGAACGAGTTCACCACGCCGGTGTGGAACTGGTCGTCGCCGACGAGCGCGAGGTAGTTGTCCAAGCCGACGAACACGGAGTCCTGCCCGTGCCGTTCGGTGGTGCTGGTGATGATCGAGCGGGCGATCGGCACGAGGACGAGCCCGCCGACAAGCACTGCCATCGGCGCCAGGAACAGCGCCGCCAGCCGCCAGTCACGCCCGAGCCGCCGCTGGACCGGAGTGAGGGAGCCGGGCCCCGGCGGCGGGGACTTTCTCGCCGCCGGGACCCGCGCGGGGCGCACCGACCTCACTGCCGCAGCCCCTGCTGGTTGAAGATCTGCACCATCTTCGCGTGGGCGGCCGTCACGGCCTGCGCCGGCGCCGTGCCCTGGACGACCTGCTGCATCATGTCCGTCAGGACGTAGGCCGACCCCACCGCCTGCTGGCCCGCGCTTGCCTTCTGCGGGAAGGCCAGGCCGTTCTTCGTGTTCAGCGGCAGCTTCAGCTCGGTGATCCTGCGCAGCATGGGGAACGCGGGGTCGCCGCTCGTGAAGAACGGGTCGGCGTCCCAGACCTTCTCCCAGGCGGGCATCACCAGGCCCGGTGCCTCCTTCGCCACCCCGAGCAGCGCGGGGGCGCTGACCAGGTACTGCGCCAGGAGCTTGGCCAGCGCCGGGTTCTTGGCACCCTTGAAGATGACGAAACCCTGCGACTGGCCGAGCAGCAGCGGGTTGTCGGTCGCCGGCCCGATGCAGTCCGAGAACACGTGGGTGTTCGCGTGCACCGGGTTCTTCTTGGTCCTGGAGTCCGCGTACACGCTGAACTGGTTGCGGGTGTAGCCGAGGATCCCGGCGAGCCAGTTCTCGTTGTTGCTGGTGTCGGTCCAGCTCGCGATCCCCGGCGGCAACATCGACTTGTATTTGGGG